>DAOUGZ010000212.1:0-7495 GCA_034428955.1 Anaerolineae bacterium
TGAATGCCCTGGGCATTGGGACCAATGCTACGGTCAACTTTGGCCTCTTCCAGGAGATGCCCTTCGCCGAGGCCAGCGCCTCCGGCGAAGCCTTGGTGTCCTACATCACGGAGATGAACGGGCGCCTGGCCTACCCGGTGCGCGATGAGCTACTGGCCAAGGCACAGGAGGTCGGCATCAGTGAAGAGCAGGCCCGCGAGGCAGCGGCCTGGTCGGGCGTGGCGGTGCACAAGCGCCTGTTGCGCCTGCTCAAGGAAAAGGGCTACGACCTGGACCAACTGCGGGTGCTGGTGGCATCCCTGCGCTGGTACGTTGGCCCCGGCTACGAGAACCTGCCCGATCCCTGCCTGGACGTGATCGATCTCATGGGTACCACCGTCATCACCATCTTCCCGAACATCCGCTACGCTCTGGACACGGCGGCGGACCTGCCGTTCGACGGCAAGCGACTGGATGCGCCCGTCCCCGAAGCAGCGCTCAAGGTCCTGGAGCATAGCGAGATCTTTAAGCAGGCCTACTACCTGCCCGGCGATGACGACCGCTTCCGGCCGGAGAAGCTACTGACCCTGGACGATGAGGCGGGTACCGTCGCCTGGCCGCCGGTGAATGCCACCCTGACCGAGTTCTGTGGGGCCTATGACAAGTTCGTGGACCGCATCGCGGCGCGCAAGCCCTGCTGCACAGGCCGCTGCTCCTGAGAGCCGCGCGGACGGTAACCCGTCGGGTTGCCAGCTTGTCGACGTAGGCGCGTGAGGGAAGACGGCCACCCTTCCGGAGGCTCCAAGCCTCCGGAAGGGTGGCCGTTTGGCACGCCGTTTGCTCCGCAGATTCCGAATGCCAATACACAGTCAGGAGCGGAGCAGCCATGGAAATCGCACGCGTGGGGCACGTTCGAGCCTACTCAATGGATGGGGCGGTTGAGCATATCCTCTTACGCCCGGGCAAGTTTGAAGCCCGGAATTTGCTCGTAACCTGGTCGACAGTGGCGCCGCGTGGCCAGTTGCGCGGCCACACACACGCCGGTTCCGAGCATGTGTACATCATCGTTGCGGGTACGGCGCGTATGCAGGTGGGAGACGAGCGGCAGGTGCTGTCTCCGGCGACACTGGTCTATGTGCCGCCCGGCACGCCGCACAGTATCGCCAACGCCGGCAGCGATGACCTTGTCTTCATCAGCGTGGCCTCGCCACCCTACCCCGTCGAGCGCCTCTATGCGGCCCCGCGTGCGCAAGAGCCCATGACGGCTGAGCCCGAGATCCCAGAGGTGTAGGGGCCTGCCGGCGCTCGCCTGGGCCATAGAGGAGGAGAGCATGCAATCACCCTACAAAGTGCGGCAAGTGGAAGAGGACGGCCTGCCGGTCTATGTGCTGGAAGATGCGCTGGCTTGCTCGCAGACATGGGTTGTGCCGGGTCTGGGATTCAATGCTTATCGCTTCTCTATTGAGCGAGGCGGCCAGGAGGTAGCCATCATCGACCCGCCGCCGACCCTGGCCGAGCTGGGCGCGCGGCCGTCGCACTATGGCCTCCCCGTGCTCTTCCCCTTCCCGGGGCGCATGTCCAGTGGACGCTATGCCTTTGCCGAGGGCGAGTATGCGCTCGCAGCGGCAGGGGGTGAATCCACCGCCCTGCACGGCTTTGCCCTCTACCGTCCTTGGGAGGTCGTTGACTCGGGCAGCGGCAGCGAGGGTGCCTGGCTTACCGGCCGGCTGGAATCGCGAGCATTTGCCGAGCTAGCGGGGCAGTACCCCTCCTCCTTTCGGCTGGACGTGACCTACCGGCTGCGGGGTCGCATCCTAGGCGTGGACGCGCGTGCAGAGAATGTGGGCCGCGAGCCACTGCCCGTAGGCTATGGGCTGCATCCCTACCTGCGCGCACCCATCCAGCATGGGGCCTCGGCAGGCGGTTGTGTGATCCGGGTGCCCGTTACGCGCCGCTGGGAGGTGTGCTGCGAGCCACTGGGTGGCCGGTTGTTGGATCTGGAGGAGGACCTGCCTGGGGGTGTCTCGCTGGAGGGGCGCGCCTTTGATCACGTCTATACCGGCGTCTTGCTCGACGGGGGCGTATCGCGTGCCGTGCTGAACGACACAGGGTCTCGCCTGGCTGTGACCGTCGAGGCCGGTCCCGAGTTCCGGAATTGGGTCGTCTACACGCCGCCGCGCCCGGCTGTCTCTTTGGAGCCGTGGACCTGCCTGCCGAACGCGCTGAACCTGCCGGATGCCGGGCCGGACACGGGGCTCGTTGTGCTGCAGCCGGGCGAGTGGAAGGCCTGGAGTGTGCGCCTCGTGGTCGAGGATCTTTTCTGACGCCTGACCGCGTAGGTGCTATTATCTGAGCGCCTTGGAGGAACTGCATGCCGACAGTCGTTGATGCCCGCGGCAAGCCGTGCCCCGAGCCGGTGCTCCTGACCCGCCGGGCGCTGAAAGAGAACGCAGAATTGACCGTCGTCGTAGACAACACGACGGCGCAGGAGAACGTATCGGGGATGGCCCGCAGCCAGGGCTATGAGGTGCGCACCGAAGAGCAGGCCGACGGCATCTACCTGCACATCCGGCGTGGACCGAACGCCCCGACGCCGGGTCCGTTGCCCGCCATGACCGCCGCCGCGGAGACGGACCGGCCCCTGCCGCCCTCCTGCCCCCTCGTTATCCTTATCAGCGGCGACGGGATGGGTCGCGGCGCAGAAAAGTTGGGCGGAATCCTCATGCGCAGCTTTTTGCATACCCTCAACGAGGTTGCGCCGGTGCCGGGCACCATCATCCTGGTGAACTCGGGGGTGCGGTTGGTGGTCGAGGGCTCGCCGGTGCTCGACGATCTGCGCCGGTTGGCGCAGGGCGGCGTGCAGATACTGGCCTGCGGCACCTGCCTTGGCTATTATCAACTCAAAGACCAAGTGGCTGTGGGCACCGTATCCAACATGTACACCATCGCCGAGACGCTGCTGAGCGCAGGCAAGGTGGTCACCCTATAGGCGGCGGCTGGCTAGGTAGACTTCCCAGGCCTCCCTAGCCCTCGGCAATGATGCGGTCCACCACCAATTGCCGGAATTCCTGCGATAGGCTGGCAAAGTAGGCGCTGAAACCGGTGACGCGCACGATGAGGTCGGGGTACTTGCTGGGGTCCTTGTGGGCCTCCAGCACCTGCTCGGCATCCATAACGTTGATGTTGATCTGCGTGCCGCCCAAAGAGAAATGGGTACGGATGAGGCTCATCACTTTCTCCAGCCCGCCCTCATCCTTGCGGATCCCCGGGTCAAAGTCGATCTGCATGGGGGCCGTATTTCCATAGCCCGGCTGGACGGCGGCAATGGCCACCGCCAGCGCCGTCGGGGCGCCATCCTGACGGAAACCGGGGTCGGGATTGGCGCCGTGAGAGATCGGCTCGCCGGCGCGGCGGCCGTTGGGGGTGGCCCCCAATTCCTTGCCCATGGGGATGGTGTTGGCCCAGGAAAAGAGCCCGGGGATCATGCGGCGGCCACCCGGCGTGGGCCTGGCCACGACTCGCTCGGCAAAGGTCTTGGCGATGCGCACGGCGTATTCGTCGGCGCGCGAGCCTCCCGAGCCGTAGCGGGGCACGCTCTTCATCATCAGCCGCGCCCGCTCTCCGCCGGGCCCCTCCCAGTTTGTCTCCAGGTAGTGCATAATCTCGGGCCAGGTCAGGCGCTTTTCCCGCTCTACCCGCTGCTCCAGTGCAGCGAAGGAGTCGGCCACGGTGGCCAGCGCGGCGCCGTCGATGCACATGTTGTAGAACTCGACGCCGCCGTGCGAGGCGTCTAACCCTTTTTCAATCGGGCCGTGGCAGAGGAGGTCCATCACCAGCTCCGGGTAGACCTCGTGCATGTGTTCCAGGTGATAGTCGAACCCCTCGGCGAGCACGTCGATAGCCCGTTGCAGGTGTCGCTCGAAGCAGGCCCAGAGCGCATTGATGGATGGCTCAGACACGACGGGGCTGCGAAGACCCGTCGGGTCTGATTCTACTCCCATCATCTCCCGCAGGGCGACCTCGAAAACGGCGCCAAAGTTGATCTTGACGCAGTCCATGAGGGTGTACTCGCGGCCCGGGATGCCGTACCAGTGGCAGCCGGCGTAGGCGCGCTCGCGGGCCAGCTCCAGGGGGTAGCCGTTGCGCGCAAAGCCGGAGACGACGCTGTCTGCGCCCAGGAACTTGGGTATGCCGGTCTTGTCGTCGAAAAGTATCTCGACGCCGCGGCGCAGCAGACCCTGATCGACCGCTTCACCTACCGAAACGCCCACGTTAGCCGGGATGCGCAGGCGATGGGCGGCCTCCAGGACGAGGTAGGAGACAGGGTTGGTCACATCCTGACCCACCGCGTTGGGGCCGCCGAGTTGGATGTAGGACGTGTCTCGCAGGAGCAGGCAGGCGATGTGGAAGAGGGCCTCCTCGTCGCTGAGAGTCCCGGCGGCCTTTTCCCGCTCATAGTAGGGGTAGAGCAGCACATCGAGCCGGCCAAGCGAGCCCGAGCCGTTGTACATGCGTGCCGTGATCTGGAACCAGAGCATCCACTGACAGGCCTCGCGGAAGGTGCGCGGCGGTTCGGAGGCCAGGCGCTCGTTGATCTCGGCCATGGCCAGCAGGTTCTCCTGACGTTCGGCATCGGCCTCCTCGGCGGCCATCTGCTGCGCGGCTGTGGCATGCCGCCGGATCCAACCCTGAATGCCCAGGACCACATCCTGCAAACCGGCGAGGAAATCGGCCCTATCGGGCGGGGCGGTCTCTTGCGCTTGCCGGATTTTGCCCAGAATGCCGCCCCAGCCGAGCGCGAGGCCGATGGCCAGGTCCTGGCAAAAGTGTTGGGTGGCGCCGATGCCCGGCACGAGCTTGTACAGTCGCTGTGCATCTCGCAGGTGCGGATAGTCCAGGTCGGGGTTCCAATGGGGCTTGCGGTAGGACATAAAGTTGACCATGTAGCCCCCGGCCAGGGAGCTCATGGGGTCGATGTAGGTCGGGTGGCAGTCCAGAAGGCGACGGTAGTTGGCGCCGACGGCCCGCGGGCCGAAAAAGCCGCCGCTGGGATGGTTGCTCTCGACCTCAAAGCCCTCCAGAAGGCAGTCGGTAATGGGCATGCCGGAGGAGCTCATCGTGCGGACGATCCTGCGCCGCTCCGGCGGCGGCAGGATGAGCGCCCAGTCGTCATGGTCCATCGAGCCGATGACCTCTTGCTTCTCGCGGGTCTGGGCCATCTTGGTCGCCCGCAGCGCCTCCAGCCGCTCTGCGTACGTGAATCGCCCTGCTGCTCGCATGCCTACCTCCTAGATCCGTTCCAAGGTAGAACGCTCACCACAAAAGGCACAAAGCACACGAAGGTATCACCAAGGCATTATGGTAATTCCCCTTGTGCCCTTTGCTTTGGGTGAAATCGTTCCTCCTGATGGGAAAGGAACGTTCACCACAAAGCCCTGCATAGTTACCGCCCCTGCAGCGCCGGGCCATCCTCGAGGAAGCGGCGCAGGTAGACGCCATAGCCGTTGCCGGCGCTCATCTGCTCGGCGAGGGTTTGCAGTTGCCCGGCGTCGATATAGCCCATGCGGTAGGCGATCTCTTCGGGGCACGAGATCATCATCCCTTGCCGCTCTTCAACCGCCTGCACAAAGTTGGCCGCCTGCAGCAGCGATTCGTGGGTGCCGGCATCGAGCCAGGCCACACCACGGCCCAGCGGCTCCACGCGCAGCGCCTTGCGGCCGAGGTAGATGCGGTTCAGGTCGGTGATCTCGATCTCTCCGCGGGCGGACGGCTTGAGCCCCTCGGCGTGCTCGACGACGTGCCCATCGTAAAAGTAGAGCCCGGGCACGGCATAATTGGAGCGCGGCCGGCGCGGCTTTTCCTCAATGCTCAGGGCGTTTCCCTGCTCGTCGAACTCGATTACGCCATAGCGCTCCGGGTCGCGGACGGGGTAGGCGAAGACGAGGGCGCCGCTGGTCAGCGAGGCGGCAGCGCGTAGCTTGGCCGGCAGACCGTGGCCGAAAAAGATATTGTCGCCCAGGATCAGGCAGACGGGCTCTTGCCGTACGAAATCGCGCCCCACCAAAAAGGCATCGGCCAGGCCGCGGGGTTCGGCCTGCTCGGCATAGGAGAACTGCAATCCCCATTGGCTGCCGTCGCCCAGCAGCCGGCGGAAGCCGGGGAGGTCCTCAGGCGTGCTGATGATCAGGATCTCGCGGATGCCGGCCAGCATGAGCATGGAGAGCGGGTAGTAGATCATGGGCTTGTCGTACACGGGCAGCAGTTGCTTGCTGATGGCCACGGTCAGCGGGTGGAGGCGCGTGCCACGCCCGCCGGCCAGGATGATTCCTCTCATGTCTGTTCTCCTCCAGGCGTATGGGGCTTGCCTGCCTGCCCCTGGGGGTAGTGCTGCCGCACGACTGCTTCGAGTTCGGCCATGCGCTCTTTGCTCAGAGGCTCCAGCTCTGCTGCATGGTAGCTGAGGCCAAGGCTCTGATACTTGCTGCCGGCCATGCGATGGAAGGACAAGAGTTCCAGGGACGGCGGCGTACCGGGGTTCTCTGCGGCCAGGCTGCTGACGAAATCGGCGATGGCCGCAATATCGTCCACCGAATCGTTCACGGTGGGCACTACCGGCACACGAAAGATCACCGGCTGGCCCGCCTGCACCAGGCGGCGGGCGTTGGCCAGAATGCGCTCGTTGCTCACGCCGGTGGCCTGACGGTGCCGGGCAGGGTCCATGAGCTTGATATCCATCAGCACCAGGTCGGTAAACTCGAGGACAGCGGTCAGGTCCTCCCAGCGGCAGTTGCCGGCCGTCTCCAGGGCGGTAGCCAGGCCCTCGGCTCGGCAGCGTTCCAAAATGGCGCGCGCGAAATCCCGCTGGACGAGCGGTTCGCCGCCGGAGAGGGTCACGCCGCCGCCGGAGGTGTCGTAGAAGGGGCGATCGCGCAAGACTTGATCGATGACCTCATCAACCGTCATCCGGCGGCCCGTGAGCACCAGAGCGCCGGCATAGCAGGTCTCCGCACAGGCGCCGCAACCCCGGCAACGTTCGCGGCGGAACACGCGCTGCCCGCCCTCCTCGGCATGTACGCCGTGCGGGCAGGCCGTGAGGCAGGCGCCACAGGCGATGCAGCGCTCGGGAAAGACCTGTATCTCCGGCCGGGGCGCGATGCCCTCTGGATTGTGACACCAGAAACAGTGTAGCGAGCAGCCCTTCATAAAAACGGTGGTGCGGATGCCCGGGCCGTCGTGAATGGAGAAACGCTGGATGTTGAAAACGAAACCTTCCATCGTAGGGAGATGCCTCGTGACGTTCGTGCTGGTTGGGCCTCGCACGGGGCGAAGCCAAGTTGACTATCTCTTCCAACTGTACTGCATCTTGGACTAGCGGTCAACTGGCACAGAGAGGCATGGTAAAAGGGGATGGGCTGGGGATAGCTCTGGAGAAACGCGCTATCCCCAGCGAGTTCTCTGTCGGATTGTTCAGGAGCCTTGCTGGGAGCGGCTATGGCGCTCCAGTATGGCTTCGATC
>DAOUGZ010000213.1:0-6653 GCA_034428955.1 Anaerolineae bacterium
ACACGGATCTGTGCGCTCCGCCCGCATGCGCGAAGCGCGCCGGCGCGCCGCCCGCCGCCTCGCCGCGTCGCCCCAGTGGATGGGGCGCTGGTCGCTGGTGCACCGCCTGGGCATCTGGGGCGGCGACGCTTCAGCGGAGCAGGCCGTAGACCGGCAGGCGCACCAGCTCCTCGCCCGCTACGGCATCGTCAGCCGCGACTGCCTGGCCCGCGAGGATTGCGCCTTCGGTTGGGATAGCCTCTACAGCTACCTACAGGTCCTGGAGATGCGCGGCCGGGTGCGCCGCGGCTACTTTGTGCAGGGGCTGGCCGGCGCCCAGTTCGCCCTGCCCGAAGCGGTGGAACGCCTGCGCGAGTGGCGCGCCTACCCCGTCGGCGACGAGGCGCCGGTCATCGTCCTCAACGCCTGGGACCCGGCCTGCTTCGCCGTCGGCCCGCTCCTGGCGGGGCGCCAGGCCG
Source organism: Anaerolineae bacterium (assembly GCA_034428955.1). GTDB lineage: Bacteria > Chloroflexota > Anaerolineae > SpSt-313 > SpSt-313 > DAOUGZ01. The sequence goes on from DAOUGZ010000213.1 coordinate 459, forward strand.
CCAACGGCGGCCCGCTGACCCTACCCCGCCGGCCCTCCAGCTATATCGCCCTACGCCGTGGCGAGCCGCTTCTCGTCGTCGAGCGCGCCGGCCGTGCCATCACCGTTCCCGCCGGCATCCCGCAGGCCGCCCTGCTCGATGCCCTGCGCGCCTGCCTGGAGTCCATCACCGCCCGCAGCGGGCGCCGCCGCCTAACCGTCGAAACCTGGAACGGCGCTCCCATCCTCAGCTCACCCGGTCAGCCCCTCTTGGAGAGCGTGGGCTGTATCCCTCATGCCCCGGTTATGGAGTGGGAGAGGCCGTAGCGCGCCGGTGGTGACGGCAAAAGCCCTGGGCGTGCCGCCAAGGCTTCTCCAAGGTCGCGGCTTGTCACGCTGAGCGGGCAAAGACTCGTTCCATGGATAGTCAACCGGCTGAAGCGAAGCGTCCCGACTCTAGAAGCCCTGCGCCGGGCGCGCGCGCCCCACTTGACAGATTCCCCGCTATCATGTAATATCTATATCTAATCGCTATACACCGCAGCGAGATAGACTAGTGGCGCTACCCCTTGCTACGGCCACCCGGCCCGGGCAAGGCTGCGCGGTTCTCCCGCGCCAGAGCTGTATGTTGGTTCCCCTGTTAGGCCATCCGCTCTGCTCCACTGCTGCACGGTTGATCCTCCGCTGGCTGTAGGACTCAACACGGCTGTGCCCCCCAGGTTATGACACGCCTTTTGTGGCACCTCCCTGCAACGACGCAGGTAGCAGGTCTCCGCACGCTGCCTTGCGGCAGTGCTGCGCTGTCTCGCTCATTCTTCCCAGAGGGAGAAAAGACCCTATGAAACGCCAAGCCAGAGAACACGCCCATATCCCCGAGTTGAGGGAAGCCTATCGCTCGGGGCGGATCACCCGCCGCGAGTTCATGCGTTACGGTGCTCTCCTTGGGCTGTCAATCGGCTCACTCGGCACTTTCCTGGCCGGCTGCAGCCCGCAGAACACCGCTCCTGCGGCCGAGCCCACGCCAGACTCAACAGGCAGCGGCACAGCCCCCACCATCAACCGCGGCGGCACGATGCGTATCGCCACCCGCGTAATGCGTGTGGACCACCCGGCCCGCTACTCCTGGATCTCGCCCTCCAACATCATGCGCCAGGTCTGCGAGTACCTGACCTACGTCGACAAGAACAACATCGCCCACCCCTATCTCTGCAAGGAGTGGCAGCCCTCCGACGACCTGAAGACGTGGACCCTGCACCTGCAGGAGGGCATCAAGTGGAACAACGGCGACGACTTTACGGCTGACGACGTGGTCTTTACCATGAAGCAGTGGCTGGACCCGGAGGTCGGCTCGTCGATGGCCGGGCTGATCAACTACCTCTCGCCCGACAACATCGAGAAAGCGGATGACCACACGGTCATTCTGCACCTCAATTCGCCGCAGATTGCCGTGCCGGAGCACTTGTTCGAGTACCCGGCGCAGATCTTGAACCACAAGGCCTTCGAGGGCGACATCCTAAAGGCGCCGGTCGGTACCGGCCCCTTCACCCTCGAGGAGTATGTCGAGGGTGAGCGCGCCGTGCTCAAGCGCCGCGAAGGCTACTGGCAGATGGGCGCCGACGACAAGCCGCTCCCCTATCTGGATGAGTTGGTCTTTGTCGACCTCGGCGAGGAGTCGTCGGCTCACATCGCCGCCTTCAAGGCCGGGCAGATCGACCGCATCTGCTTCGGCGAGAACCCACCGCTGCCCTGCTTCCAGGCACTGAAGGACGACCCCAACGCCAACATCAGCTCGGTTGTCACGGCCATTACGCGTCTGCTGCGCATGCGCGTCGACAAGAAGCCGTGGGACGATGTCCGGGTGCGCCAGGCTCTCAAGCTCTGCCAGCAGCGCGACAAGATCCTCAACCTGGCCTACTTTGGCGAAGGCGTCGAGGGGCAGGACGCCCACATCGCCCCCGCCCACCCGGCCTACTGCGAGCGGCCCACGCCCGAGTATAACCCGGAGAAGGCCAAGCAACTGCTGGCTGAGGCCGGCTACCCCGACGGCCTGGACGTCGAGATCGTCGTATCCAGCGCCTGGCCCGAGGTCGTGTCCTACGGCGAGATCCTCAAGGAGGGCGCCGCGCCAGCGGGCTTCCGCATCAACCTCAAGCCGATGCCCTCCTCGGCCTACTGGGACGTCTGGATGGATGTCGACTGCGGCATCACCCCTTGGACGCACCGCCCCCTGGGCACGATGGTGCTCTCCCTGGCCTACTCGACCGGTGCGGACGGCAAACCCGCGGCCTGGAACGAGACGCGCTGGCTCGATGACGAGTTCACCCAGCTCCTGGAGAAGGCACAGGGGACCCTGGATATCGAGGAGCGCCGCCAGATCTACTGCAAGCTGCAGGAGATCCAGGAGGAGCGCGGCCCGATCGGCATCGCCTTCTGGATGAACACGTGGTCCATCTCCTCCAAGCAGTTCGAAGGCGTAGACGTCCATCCTACGCACTATGACCAGTACATGAAGATCTGGAAAAAGGCCTAGGCGCAGCCATCATGATCTCTGCGGGCCACTACTAGATGGTAAAGGTGCGCGGTGCGCCGGCCTTGGGCCGGCGCACCGCGCACCGAGCGACAGGCCCCAACGGTACTGGTAGGAGGAAGACTGTGCTCAAGTTCATTGTGCGACGCATCCTCTTCATGCTGCTGACGATGCTCGCCGTGTCGATCGTCGTCTTTGTCGTCGCCGAGATTGCCCCAGGAAATGTCGCCCGGAACATCCTGGGCGCCTTTGCCACACCGGAGCAGGAGGCGTCGTTCCGTGCCCAGCTCGGGCTGGACCAGCCCCTGCCCATCCGCTACATCTCTTGGCTCGCCGGCAGCGACTGGCGCGCCGAGGACCGCGTCGGCATGCCGCTGCACCGCGTCCCAAAGCCGGGCACCCGCTTCCACGAGTGGTGGGCCGTCGATCATGACGGTTCGCTGGTGCGCTGGAAGCTGCAGGAGGGCGACCTGATCGCCATTCGCCTGCAACCCGACGGCACAGAGGTCGAAACCCTCGACAACGGCCGCTGGCAGACGGAAGAGAACGGCGTGAGTTGGTTCTGGGGCGTCGACACGAACGGCCGTGCCGTGCGCTGGGAAAAGGGCGGCGACCGCACCTACTGGATGCGCTCACGCTCAGCCGGCTGGTGGGTCGAGCAACAGAGCGGCGGCGTCGAGTTCATCCCGCTGCAGAAGGGCCTCTTGCGTGGCGACCCAGGCATATCGGTGCAGACCGGGCGGCCCGTAGCCGAAACCCTCGGGCGTCGGCTGGCCAACTCGGCTGTGCTGGCCCTTCTGGCCTTTGTGATTGTCATGCCCCTGGCGCTTGTCCTGGGGCTGATCGCGGGGCTCAACGAGGGCCGCTGGATAGACCGGGTCCTCTCTATCGGAGGGCTGATCACCACCGGCACGCCCGAGTTCGCCATGGGTATCTTTCTCATCCTGATCTTTAGCTCCTGGCTGCACCTGCTGCCGGGGGCCACCGTGTTCCAAAGCGCCGATGCCATCCTGGAGAACCCCAAGATGCTGGTGCTGCCGGTGCTGACCCTGACCCTGGTCGAGCTTGGCTATGTCCTGCGGATCACGCGGTCCAGCATGGTGCGAGTCATGAACACGGCCTACATCCGCACCGCATTCCTGAAAGGCTTGCCGCGTTGGGTGGTCGTCTTTAGGCATGCGCTGCGCAACGCGCTCCTGGCGCCAATCACCGTAATCATGCTTCACGTCAACTGGCTCATGGGCGGTATCGTCGTCGTTGAGGCCATCTTTGGCTTCCCGGGGCTGGGCAAGTTCATCTACGACGCAGCTCTGTACAAAGACGTCTATGCCATCGAGGCGGGGGCCATGGTGATGGTCTTCCTGGCCGTATCCACCCAACTCGTGGCCGATGTCGTCTATACCTACCTGAACCCCCGCATCCGCTACAGCTAGAGGAACGCAACGCTATGACCATATCTGAACAGGCCATGAAACCCAACCAGCCCACGCGCGAGTCAGGATTGCGCGCGGCATTGGCGCCGATCCTCTCTTCGCGGGTAGCCCTCGCCGGGCTCGCCATAATCCTCTTCTGGGTCCTGGTCGCCATCCTGGCGCCGGTCATCTCGCAGCATGATCCTCTGGTCCAGGACTATACGGCGCCCAATTCGGGACCATCGGCAGCGCACCTTCTGGGCACCGATGACCTGGGGCGTGATCTGCTGGCCCGTGTCGCATACGGAGCGCGGCCGATCCTCATGCTGGCGCCGCTATCGGTACTCTGTGCCCTAGCGGTGGGCATCACCCTCGGCCTCGTTGCCGGCTACTTGGGCGGCCATGTCGATGAAGTCCTGATGCGCCTGCTGGATTCGCTGATGGCTTTCCCCGCCATCCTGCTCTATCTCATCATCCTCTTTGCCGTGGGTCCATCGGCGCTGAATGTGATCATCGCCATCACCATCGCCGGCGCGCCGGGCATCGCTCGCCTGGTCCGCAGCCTGGCTCTGGACCTGCGAACGCGCGAATACGTCGCCGCAGCCAAGCTGCGCGGGGAGAGTGCGCTCTACATCATGTTTGTGGAGATGCTGCCCAACGCCCTGGGCCCCATCGTGGTGGATGCCATGCTCCGTGTGGGATACGCGGCCTTTGCCATCGGCACCCTGGGCTTCCTGGGGCTGGGGCTACCGCCGCCCAACCCCGATTGGGGGAGTATGGTCGCCCGCGGCTATGGCCATATCTGGATCAACCCGTGGGCCGTCCTGTGGCCTTCACTGGCCATCTCCTCCCTGGTCGTCGGCCTGAACCTCCTGGCTGATGGGGTGCAGGCAGAGATGGAACGCTACAGGTAGCGCACCAGCACCAAGCAGACGGACGCGTGAAAAGGGCATTGAGCGAGGAGCAGACTAGAGTGGAGCATCAAAACGAAAGGCCGATCCTGGAATTGCAGGACCTGGCCATATCCTACGAGACACGCAAGGGGCCGGTGACGGCCGTCCGAGACGTTTCCTTTGAGATACGCCGAGGCGAAACCTATGGCCTGGTGGGCGAGTCCGGTTGCGGCAAGAGCACCGTCGCCTTTGGTATCGTTGGCGCGCTGGGGCGCAACGGGCGCGTCACCGGGGGGCGGATACGCTTCGAAGGGCAGGACCTGGTGGGCCGTAGCCGGGCCGAACTGCGCCACATACGCGGCAACCGCATCTCGATGGTCTACCAGAACCCCATGCTGGCCCTGAACCCATCCCTACGCATCGGCCAGCAACTGACCGAGGTTCTCACCTGCCACAGCAAGGTGAGCAAGGTCGAGGCGCGCCGCAAATGCGAGGAAATGCTCGAGCGTGTGCACATGCCGGCTCCCGCGTCGGTCATGCGCCGCTACCCACACCAACTCTCGGGCGGCCAGCAGCAGCGGGTGATCATCGCCATGGCGCTGCTCAACAACCCGGCCCTCTTGATCATGGACGAGCCGACCACAGCCCTCGACGTGACGGTAGAGGCGGCCGTGCTCGACCTCATCGCCAACCTGCGCCGCGAGTTCGATACGGCCATCCTCTACATCAGCCACAACCTCGGTGTCATCGCCCGCGTCTGCGACCGTGTGGGCGTCATGTACGCCGGCAAGATCGTCGAGCAGGCGCCTGTGGCTGAGATATACGCCCAGCCCATGCACCCCTATGCGCGCGGCCTGTTGCGCTGTATCCCACAGCCCAGCACCAACGGGCACGTCCCCAGCCTGCAGCCCATCCGTGGGCGCGTGCCGCAGCTCGGGAATCTGCCTCCCGGCTGCATTTTCGAGCCGCGCTGCGACCATGCTCGTGAGGCATGCCGCCGGGAGACGCCCTGTCTGCGCGAGGTCGCTGCCGGGCACCTGGCACGCTGCCCCTATGCTGAGGCCATCATCGCAGAGGATGCCGAGCCCGTCCCTGTCATCGCGCACAATGCGCCAACCGAGGAGCGGGCCACGGAGCCGATTCTGGACGCGCGAGGCATCAAGACCTACTACGAGCGGGAGAGTACTTCCCTCTGCAGCCTCCTCGGCCTCGGCCGCAAGCGCCAGAGCAAAGCGGTGGATGGCGTGGACCTGACCCTGCCCAAGGGAGCAACCCTGGGAATCGTGGGCGAATCCGGCTGCGGCAAGAGCACCCTGGCACGAACCGTCGTGGGGCTGGAGTCTCCGACCGAGGGCCGGGTCGAGTTCATGGGCATAGACATCACC
>DAOUGZ010000214.1:0-17368 GCA_034428955.1 Anaerolineae bacterium
CCGCCGGCACCTCGCCAGAGACCTGGCGGACATGCTCGTCGTCCTCGCTATGCGCCACGACCCGGAGAGGGTGGTCGCCCGTGCGCAAGAGGTGTTGGGCCTGCAGCCCCTGCGCGACGCCCGTGGGTACCTGCAGCGAACCCTTCTCAACACCGAGACGCAACAGATGCTCCCCGCCGGCCTGCTGGAGGAGCTGCGAGGGCTCATCACGCGGCGGCTGGGCCAGGCGCGGGGATGACGGCCAGCAACCTCCCGAACCTTTCGCGCCCAACGGGGGAGTCCTCCGCGAGCGGCTGTAGGCGCCAACCCAGGCCAACGGCCAAACAAGCGAGCTGAGGACGGCGCCGCGCCCGCGTGCATCCCCCGGAAGTGGCGCCGGTTGGAGCACGCCCCGAGCTCGCTCAACTTGCCGTCTATTGCCGTTTGGCCCCTCTACGCTCGCACGGGACTCCCTTACGCATCTCCCGATAGACTCCCCCTACAACGCGAACTCGGTCCCCTCGCGGCAGAGATCCATCACGCGGATCATCTCGCGCACCTCCTCCGGCCTCACCAGCAGGGGGGCCCCGTGGCGGATGGAGTCGTAGAGGTAATCGTAATAGTCCCGGCCCGGCTCGACGAGCGCCGGCTCTACCCGCTCTTGCCAGGGCAACCGGTCGTCGTTGCCGTAGCGGCGGTCGGCGGGGCTGGCCTCCACGACCTCCAGGGGCGACACCTGAGCGGGGTCATAGTAGCGGATGCGGCTCTCCCCATCCTGCACGACCATCGTACCGGAGCTGCCCATCACCACCCAACGGGGCTGCGGCAAGGCGCAAGCGCCGCTCACCTCCACATCGACCACCCGGTCGTTCTCCCCCACGAGCACAACCTTGACGTGGTCCTCCGCATCGCCGACGGAGGCGATGCGCTGCAGGTTCCCCAGCACGCGCTTGGGCGGCGAGCCGAGGAGCAGGATGGCCTGATCCAGCATGTGCGAGCCCCAGTTATTGAGCTGCCCGCCCCCATAGGCCCGGAGCGTCTGCCAATCGTTGCGGCGCGAATAGTCATAGATGCCGATCTTGACCTCGAACACGCGGCCCAGCAGTCCGCTCTCGATGACTTGCCGCACATAGAGCAGGTCGGGGTCCAGGCGGCGGTTCTGGTGCACGGTAAGCAGGCGGCCGGCCTCTTGCGCCGCGCGGATCATGCCGTCGGCCTCGGCAGTGTTCATGGCCATCGGCTTCTCGACCAGCACATGCCGCCCGGCGCGCAGGGCCTTGATGCTGTCACGGGCGTGGTCGAGGGAGCGATTGGCCACGATAACCAGCTCCGCCGGCGACTGGGCCAGGCACTCGTCCAGGCCGGCATAGGCCGCGCAGCCCAATTCGCTCACCGCCTCGGCCCGGCGCGCCGCGTCGATATCGACCACGCCGACAATGCGGAAATCCTCTCGCTCGCGCAGGGCACGCACGTGAATGCTCCACCCGGCGCGCCCCAGGCCCACAACGGCGGTAAGCACCGGCTCACGCCCATTGGCTACCCGCGGCTGCATACTCTCGGTCATTTATGTGCCTCCCCTGATTCCACAACAACCCCACCTATCACCCAAAAGCTCGTCAGTACGCAGTGTATGCATGCGCTCCACAGCGCCGCCCCTCGCCCCAGGCACTCTTTGACTTGTACCCTGCGCAATGTTAGAATGTCTCGCGGCGGGGGCATCCCTCGCAGGCCAGGCAGCCTACCCACCGGAGCCGGTACGCGCCGGCTCTCATCCCCTGGAGGTCCGGACCATGCGCCTCAACTATAAGCGCACCTTCCTGCTCGGCTTTGGCTTTTTCGGCGTCAGCGTCATCTGGTCAGTCTACAACGGCTTTGCGCCCATCTTTCTCAAAGGCTATGGGCTGCCCCTGTGGCTGGTCGGCTTTGTGATGACCCTAGACAACATCATCGGCATCTTTATCCAGCCCTACATCGGGCAGCTCTCCGACCACACGCGCACACGCCTCGGCCGCCGCCTGCCCTACATCCTCGCGGGCGCGCCGGTGGCGGCCGTCTTCTTTGTCCTGATCCCAGCCGTCTACATGCTGCTGCCCCAGAACACGGTCGGCTTGGCCGCGATGATGGGTGTAATCATCGTCATGAACATGGCCATGGCCATCTTCCGCACGCCGGTGGTGGCGCTGATGCCCGACATCACGCCTTCCGAGCAGCGCAGCAAGGCCAACGGCATCATCAACCTCATGGGCGGCGTGGGTACGACCATCGCCTTTGGCCTGGGCGGCATCTTTGCCGTCAACGCCGGGCTACCCTTCTGGATCGCAGCTTTGGTGTTGCTGCTGGCGGAGGGGGTCGTACTCGCGACCATCCGCGAGCCGCGCGAGTTCACCGCCGCGGCCGGCGAGGTGAGCAAACGGCCGGGCCTCGGCCAATCGTTGCGCAGCCTCTTCAGCACCCTGGGCGAGGTGGTCCGGGCGCAGGATAAGAGCACCCTCTTTATCTGCCTGGCCATCTTTTGCTGGTTCATGGGCTATAACGCCATCGAAGCCTTTTGGAGCCTCTACGGGCGCGACGTGCTCTTCCGGCCCCTGGTGGCAAGCGGCGCCCTGACCGGCGACGAGGCCGCCGGCAAGGCGGTGGGGATGCTGATGTTCCTCTCGGGCTCGTTCCTGCTCTTTGCCCTCCCCTCCGGCTTTATCGCCACACGCCTGGGGCGCAAACGCACGATCATGGCCGGGCTGGCGCTGCTGGTCGTGCTGTGGACGGGGCTCTACTTCTTCCCCAGCATCGGTTATGTCTATGTGACACTCGTGCTCTCGGGGATCGGCTGGTCGCTGATCAACATCAATTCGCTGCCCATCGTGGCCGACCTGGCCAGCAACGAAAAGATCGGCACCTATACCGGATTATACTACCTTTTCTCATTATTGGCCGCATCGTCCTCGCCGACCATCGCCGGCCTGCTGATGGACCTCTTTGGCATGCCGGTCATGTTCATCTTTACCCCGGCGTTCATGGCCCTGGCCTTCTTCCTGATGCTGGGGGTCAAGCGGAGCGAGCCGCGGCAGGCGGTCTCCGACCTGTCAGCCGCCGTCGAAACAGCCGGAGACGTCGAATTCTAGCCTCACTATCCGCGAGGTGCTGCCTCCAGCACCTCGCGCACTTTGCGCGTCAGGCTGCTCAAGGTGAAGGGCTTGTGTAGAAAGACGATACCGTCTTCGACGACGCCCTGGTGGACGACCGAGTTGGCCGTGTAGCCGGAGACGTAGAGCACTTTGATCCGCGGATGCTTCTCGCGGATGCGTTCGCCCAGTTCCTTGCCGCCCATCTGCGGCATAACCACGTCGGTGACCAACAGGTCAATAGGGTCGCTGTGGTCGTTCGCCAAGGCCAGCGCCTCGGCGCCATTGGCGGCTTCGAGCGTGGTGTAGCCCGCCTCGCGGAGCACGCGCGCCGCAAAGCTGCGCACCGAGGCCTCGTCTTCCACCAGCAGGATGGTCTGTGTGGGGCGCGCTCGGCTCGGGCTGGCGTCCTCGACGTCCTCGGCGCTCTGTTTTGCGGTATCAACTCGCGGGAAGTAGATCTTGAAGGTGGTGCCTTTGCCGGGCTCGCTGTACAGCCAGATGTGCCCGCCGCTCTGCCGGACGATGCCGTAACAGGTAGCCAGGCCCAGGCCGGTCCCCTTGCCCGGCTCCTTGGTACTGAAAAAAGGCTCAAAGATGCGCGCCTGTATCTCTTCGCTCATGCCGCAGCCGGTGTCGCTGACGGCAATCACGACATAGTCACCCGGAACAACGGAGACGTGCCGGCGCGCATACTCCTCATCGAGTTCGACATTCGCCGTCTCAATGGTGAGCCGGCCGCCTTCGGGCATAGCGTCGCTGGCGTTGACCACCAGATTGAGCAGAACCTGCTCCGTCTGCCCCGGGTCGACCTTGACCAGGCCAAGACGGCTTGCGGGGACGGTCACCAGCTCGATGTTTTCGTTGATCAGGCGGCGCAGCATTTTGCCCATGCCGGCGATGACTTCATTCAGGTCCGTGACGCGCGGCGCAATGATCTGCCGGCGAGAGAAGGCCAGCAACTGGCGTGTCAGATTCGCTGCCCGCTCGGAGGCGGCCAGGATCTGGCTGACGTCATCGCGCACCGTGCTCCCCGGCGGCAGAGCCTTGTGCGCAAAGGACGCATAGCCCGAGATGGCCGTGAGCAGGTTGTTGAAATCGTGCGCCACCCCCCCGGCGAGCTGGCCGATCGCCTCCATCTTTTGCGCTTGCAGGAGCTGAGAGCGCAGCCGCTTGTGCTCGGTGATGTCGTGCACCACGCACACTCGCCCGCCGCCGCTCAACGTAGAAAGGGAGACTTCCTGAGGAAAGGTCGTGCCGTCATGGCGCCGGCCGGTCGCCTCGCCACGCCAGCGCCCCTGGGCGCCTAGCACGGGCATGGCCTCTTGCTCGAGGCGCTGCTGCTCCGCAGCGGAATAGAGGAGGCGCCAACTGCGGCCAAGGAGCTGCTGTGGGCTCTCGTAGCCGTGGACCGCGGCGTAGGCCTGGTTCAGGTAGGTGATGGTCCCATTGCCGTCAATGACGGCGATCCCGTCAACCACGGCGTCCGTCAGCGCCTGCAGCAGGTTGCGCTCGCGGGCCAGGTTCTCCTCCGCCCGCTTCCGTTCGATGACCGCGGCGATCTGGTTGGAGACGAACTGGAGCAGCTCCAGGTCCTCCTGGGTATAGGCGTCCGGGTCATCATAGTCTTGCATAGCGATCGCACCGATGGTCTTTTCCTCACTGCGCAGCGGCGCCCCCAGCCAGACGGCCGGCAGGTGGCCGATGAGTTCCACCTTGCCCTCCGCCACCAACGCCTCGATCTCTGCGCGCGATGCCAGGAGCGCACGGCCCGTTTCCATCAGGTACTCGGTGAGTCCACGGCGCAGCTCTCGCGAGCGGTCGGCCCGGCCCAACTCGCCGGCATAGTCATCGACGATGTAGGCAAAGCGCAGCAGGCCGTGCTCGAGTTCTGGGAAGGCGATATAAAAGTTGCTTGCGTCCATCAATGCCGCCAACTCGTGGTGCACGTACTGCAACAAGCCCTCCAGGCTGTCATACTCACCGGCCGCGCGCGCAATGCGATAGCTCGTCGCCTGCACCATCTCTATCCGCTTGCGGCCGGTAATGTCCTCGACAGCGAAAACGCCCCCGCTGACCCTTCCCTCGCTATCGTAGAGCGGGTTGGCCCAGAGGTTACAGTAACGCGTTTTCCGGAGGGGCGACTGGGCTCCGAAGGCGCATTCGTAGAGCGCTACCGGCTCACCGGCCTCAACCACCCGCTGCAACGCCGGCCCTATGTGGCTGAGATCGAATTCGGGGAACTGGTCCAGCACAGCTTTTCCCATGACCTGGTCGCGACGCAGGCCGCTCATCCGCTCCAGCGCGGCGTTCCACAGGGTCACATGCAGGTCGCGGTCCACAGCGCAGATGCCGATGGGAATGCCCTCCACCACACTGCGCAACAACTGGGTGGATTCCAGCACCTCTTCTTGCGCTTGCTGCCGCTCGCTCCGCGACCGTTGCAGGGCATCCAGCATGCTGTTGATGGACCTGGCCAGCCGGGCCAACTCTGCCGCGCCGCCGACCGGCACCCGCGCCGAAGGGTCGCTGCTCGCGCCGACGCGGGCCACCTGGGCGCTGAGGCGCGCCATCGGCGAGAGGACGCCCCACTCCAAGAGCACCACCAGAGCCAACAGCCCAAAGGCCACATCAACCGTCAGCAAAGCGACAAGGAGAAAGCGCACCGCCATCAGACCCTGAGCATAGATCGTGCGCGGCTGCTCCAGGGCCAGGACGTACGCGGGCCGGCCCTCGATGCCCGGCAAGAGCGCATATCCCGCCACCGTCCGATCGTCCAGGGGCCGGACAAGCACCGCTTCCTCTTGCAAGGAATCCAACAGCCCGGAGGGGAGCGCCGGGTCATCCTGCGGGTGCAGGGCGAAGGGCAGGTCGGTGCGCTCGCCGAGGCGCGCCATCTCGGCTCGGTCGAGGTAGCGGCCGACGATCAGCGTGCCCCGCGCGGGGCCCGCAGACTCGCCGGTCAGGATGGGCTGGGCGCCTACCAGCAGCGGTCCCTCGGCCAGGGGGATGAGCCCGGCAAAGGTACCCTCAGGCGAGGCATGGCGCAGCAGGGGGCTATCGGCGTCAAGGCGCGCCAAGAGGCCCGGCGGCGCGGGCACCGCCTCGCCGCTCGCAGGGTCGAAGCTGCGGCTGTAGGCCACCTGGCCATCCGGGCGAGCAAAGAGTATCAGGTCGAGGTTCAGGTTGGCCAGTGTCCGCGCGCCGAGATGCTCGGCAATATCGGGCCCGCTCAGGCCGCCCATAGAGTCGTAGGTGTCATCCCGGCGGGCCCAGTTGCCGGCGATGGTGCGCAGAGCGTCCATCTCGCAGGCCAGGGCCGTCACCGCCCTGCGGGTATGCCCCAGCATCTCCTGGTGCTCCAGCCGGGCAAAGCTATCCAGCAGCACCCAACGCAGGGAAACATAGAGGACACCCGTGATAACAACTATGGTAATCCCAATGATGAGGGAGGTCTTTCGGCGTAGCGACATGGGCGTGGTTCTCCAGCGCATGGTGTAGTATGTTCGCCGTTCGGCACCGCCCCAGGCCCAAGCCCTGCGGACTGGTGTTGGCCCCTCGAAGCGCTACTGGTAGCCTGCCGCACTGATTTCGATGGCCTACATGGCGCCTCTGGTCATCTGGCGCCATGTTACTCATCAGAATTTGTGCGGCGCAACACTAAGTATGTAACACTTCAATGGGATATCATGCGCTGGAGAGGGCAAGGTCAATAAACTGTAACCGCAGGGCCGGTTTCACTGCAGGGCGCTATAGACCGCCTGCAGTGCGCCCGTACGGACGTGATCGTCGATCCCAAAGTGATTGGTGAGAAAGACGCAGACCAGGTCCCACTCGGGGTCGATCCACAGGCCGGTGCCGGTGGCGCCGCCATGCTCAAAGGCGCGCGGCGAGCCCGGGCGGGCGCCGCTCAGGCTGCTCTTGCCCCAGCCCAACCCATAGTGCGCCGGCCTGGCCTGCCCCTGGATCACCTCGACCAGACCGGTGGTATGCTCGCGGGTCATCCAGTCAATCGTGGCCGGGGAGAGCAGCCGGAACTCATCGTGCCGGCCGTCGTTCAGGTAGGCCTGGCCAAAGGCGACGAGGTCGGCCGCGCTGCTCCACAACCCGCCGCCGGGCATGGCCAGCGACACAAAGCGCTCCGCCAGCACCCGGTTCTGCTGCGGGTCGGGGTCAAAGCCGTGCGGCCACACGGCGCGCCCGGCATCGCGCGGCGCAAAGGCCGTATCCGTCATGCCCAGCGGCTCGAGCACACGCCGGCGCAAATAGTCGGCAAAGGGCATCCCGCTCAGCCGGGCCACCAGCTCGGCCAGGACGTAGAAGGAGAGGGTGCAATATTCATAGCGCGTTCCGGGCCAAAAGTGCAGCGTGCTCCGACAGGCTGCCTCCAGCGGCGAGAGCTCCAGGCTGGGCGACGAGAGCAGCACATCAAAAAAGGCCTGCTCCTCCATGCCCGAGGTATGGCTCAGCAGGTTCCACGCGGTAACCTTGGGCTTGCCCGGCCGGTCATACTCGGGGATGTAGCGGGTAACCGGGTCCGAGAGGACGAGGAGTCCGTCCTCCACCATCTGCATGACCGCTGTGGCCGTGATCGGCTTGCTGATGGAAGCCAAGAGGAAGAGAGAGTCGGTAGAGACCTGGTCGCCCTCGGGGTGGCTGAACGCCTCGCAACGGATGACCTCGCGGCTGTTGGCCACGGCCAGGACGGCCGAGGGCACCTCCTTTTGCTCCACCGCCCGGCGCGCAAGGTCAAAGGCGAGTTGGAGACGATCCGGATCGATGCGAATGGGCATGGTATCCTCCTTGGTACTCAAGGGAACTCATGGGAACTCGCAGGAGCTGAGGGAGTTGTGCGCTCTCGACTCCCGTGAACACCTCACGAGTTCCTAGAGTTCCCACGCGTTCTACGAGTTCCCTTCCTTCAGCCACCGCTCGATCCGCGCCAGTGTTCGCTCGCGGCCGGCGAGGTGGATCACCTCAAAGAGGAGCGGGCTGACTGACTCTACGGCATCAGCACCACTCTGTCAAGTTTGGCTCGTGTTGCGCCGGCGGCGCAACTCGTAGGCGCGGCTCTTCCTCCGCGGCAGCATGCCGCGCCGAGTGCAGCGTATGAGCCGGGCTACCTCTCCTCGGGCCTGACCTCCGGCTCCAGCGCCAGCCGTTCCCGGCGGCTCGGCGGCTCCGTCATGCGCACGCTCAGGTTGTTGCGCACATCCTTGACGCCGGGCGTATCCCAGGCGTCCTCGCCGGCCGCCCGCTTCTCGCTCGACCTTTCCACCTCGCCGTCGAGGACGACCGTCCCATCCTCCACGCGCACGCGAATCGCCTGCTCGCTGACCCAGGGGTCGGCTGCCAAGCTGCTCAGCACGTCATCGCGGACGGAATCGTCGCTTCGCAGCATGGCCTGCGCCCCCTCGGGCTGCTCGCTGCTGAGGTAGAATCGCTGCGCCTCGCGGCTGTTCGTCTTCGTCCCTCGGAACATGGGTTGCCACCTCCCTGTCGCATCGGCACGGGGCATCCATCCGGCGCAGCAACAGGCATGCCACAGGGCGTGCCTAGAAGGTCTTGCGCTCTTCTTCGCCCCGCCGCTGGCCCTCCTCGCGGAGGACGCTGATGCGCCCGTCAGGCTCCATATAGGCCCGCCGGACCTCTGAGAGGTCGCCTACGCCGTGGCGGCGCAGCGCACTCAGCAGCTCTTCTTCGGTGATCAACTCGCGGCGCATATTGCGCCGCAGCATCACACCATCCCTGATCAACAAGAGGGGAGGAGGCTCCACCAGGCGCGCAAACCAGGGCCAGCGGAAGCTGAGCCAGTCGAGGGCATAGCTCCAAAAGATGATCGTCGCCACGAGGAGGACGCCGTCGGTGATCGAGCGGTAGGCATTGGCCATGGCGTTCTGCGCCGCATCCGCAATAAGGACGACGACCAAGAGGTCGGTGACGCCAAGGGCGCCTGCCTCGCGCTTGAGCACCAGGCGCAGGAGGGCAAAGAGGGAGAGATAGACCAGCGTGCCGCGGATAAAGGTCTCGAGCAGCGGCACGCTGGGGATAAAGAGCACTCGCCAGTCAATATTGAGCAAGGCCCCCGCGCCGCCTCCTTTCCCGCAATCGGCCGCGGCCGTTAACCGAGGGCCAGCAGAAACTGTACCACCCCTTAGCCCAGGTTCCGCACTCGCGCGGAGGGTAAGGGGCGGATTCAAAGGCCGCAAAGGACTCAAAGGTACGGGCGGGGTGATCTCGCCCCTACCGCCTCCGGCCGCAACTTGGGCAGAATGAACCAGCGCTCCAATGGCCGCAACGGCACTTCCACGACGGGTCTTTCTTGTCCCAGCCCTCCGCGTAATATGCCTGAACCAGTTCGTCATAATCGGCGCCTTTGTGGTTCATAAGCTGCGCCATAGTAATCCTCTCCATGCCGGGCCTCTGCAGCTCCCGGCTGTCATCCGATTTCTTGCTCTTGCCCCCGATGCCGTTGATAATGCAAAAGACCCAGACAAAGAAACCCATCGCCGCCAAGCTGTATACCAGGTCTAGCCCGCTCAAGTCTACCAGTTTTTCCAGGCTGTTTATATAGGGGAAGGCCTCAAGATAACGGATGTTAACAGTCCGTAGCCCTTCATGCCCAACAAATCTGGTCAGTATTTCACCGCTTCGGTAGACAACGCTATTTCGATATTCCTTTCCATCCTGATAAAAGTGGTAGCTGACAGTGATGCGGTTCATCAGATCCTTGTCACCGCGCGCATCGATGCGCATCATGTCTGCCCCGTCCAGTATGGCTACGGCTTGTTCTCCAAAGAAATGCAGCGCAACCCGGCTGACCACAATATAGAACCCCATAGCCAAGATAATGCTCAGAAAGATTCGCCAGCCCCAAGGAGGCAGGTGGTTTCTTCTTCCTGCCATACCCCTCTCCCTATAGCTTTTGATACCGTCGCTTGGCCTTCAGAAAACGCAGCCTGTCGCCTACTCGGAGTTGATAGTGGTCGGCAGCAAGGCAATCTCTTTTGATCACCTCTTCCTTCCCGTTATCCCATCGGATTGCCGTACAGTAAACCGTGATGGGCACCTCGTGATAGACGGGCCTACCCGTGATGGTCGTTTCATCAGCCGAGCGCTCCCTGTGGATGCTCTGCTCCGTATAGAGCCGGGTGACGGTGCCGTCCACGAATTCGCCCCTTTCCCTGCGGGAAAGGAAGATGACCCAGAATATCACCAGCAAGACTATGCCTACCGGTACCGTATACTTGAGGGCAGCCATACCAACCATGATGGGAATAGCGATTGCCGCTATCATGGTAACGGCCGACCAAAAGATCAAGCCCCCGGCCTGCTCTCTGTTGTGCTGTTTCTTGTTTCTGGGGTCGCCGGGGTCATAGACCCCAAACTTTCTCCCACACTTGGGGCAGTAGTGGGCCCAGCGGGGGAGCTTGGCGCTACAATCGCCGCACTCTTCATCCAGGAAATAGACATCGGCCGGCGGGTCGGTGTCATTCCCGCATTGCTCACAGAACTTGCCCTTCGCCCGTGTGCCGCACCAATAGCAGTATTCGTTCATGCCCGGACCACCTCATTGATAGGCTGTATCCCGACCCACACACTGGTCGAGAGATTGTAACATACAGTCTCTGATGTCTCTACCTCGATGGACACATGCAAAACAAGCTCCTCGTCGCCATAGATCCTCTCCGCCGGGGCCTCAACACGGCCTGTCGCCCGCACGTACTCACCCGTGCAGTAGCCCTCATGGAATCCACCGGGGTGACCCATCTTGTGCCCTATGAGGGTTGTCAGATGGGTATATGTTCCCCGGCCGTACGAGTACTCGTGGGCATAGTACTCGTCGCTTTCGTTTTCGACGGGATAGTCGTGGATATGGGCCAACTGGGTGGGAGGTTCTCTGGCGCCGCCCGCGGGCGGCGCCAGAGAACCTCCCACCCCCTAATAACTATAGGGGATTCCTCATCATCCGGCATCATCACAATGGGTGATTTAACGCAAAAAGTCCCTCACCTGATAGGTGAGGGGCGGGTAAAAACGATATGGAGATGCTATGTGCTCGTCTGATTCTTGAGCAGCGTACTGATGAGTTCGGCACGTGAGGATACATCGTATTTCGAGTAGATGTTTCTCACATGAGTTTTCACAGTATTCTCGCTGATGACCAGCTCCGCTGCAATATCCTTGTTCGTCTTGGCGGCGAGGATCAGTTGCAGTACATCCTGCTCACGGTCGGTCAGCGGCTCCAGCGCATTGATCCTGCCGGCGATCTTCCTTTGCTGGCTTTCGGCCATGTCCGAGTAGACCAAAAGATAAGTATGGCTCTTCAGCAACATCACCAACTGACGGTTGAGCGGCGGCAGAATGACCAGGGTGACACAGATTACCGAAAGAGCGATAACCGTGATGTTGGTATCGGGAATCCCGCTGCTCGCCATAGAACTGCCGATCAGCCCGCCAAGCAGGACGCCCAACACGTTGGCCGAGATGCAGACACCAAACGTCCTGACAGGCCCCTTGCTGAATTCCAGCATCTCGCCGATGATGCTCCACCAGAACAGGTCAAAGATCCCGCAGGCTCCAAGCATCAACGTATCGACAACCAGATAGCTTGTCGCAGAACGGTCCAGGAGCATGAAAAAGATGAAGGAAAGCATGATCATCGCCATGCCGGCATACAGAAAGTAAGAGCGCTTGGCCTCAACCGGCAGGTTGCGCATAATCGCCAGACCCGCAATATAGGGCACAGCCCAATACCAACTCGTCAGCCATGTCAGGTGGGCAAATGCAGGGTTGAATACCTGGTACATCAGCCCCGAGTTTATGGTCAGGATCACCACAAACAGGCACAGCAGCAGCACCGGTTCCCTCAAGCTGATAGAAACCTTTGTGCCACGATCCTGGGCTGAGGGCTCTCCGGCAACGGGCAGCAACCCAGCAAAAGCCCCTGCGAAGACCAACGTGAGCATGGACAGCGACAAGCCAATAAATGGCGACAGATGGATAGCCGCCAGGTTGATAAGGATCATCAGTATATTGGAGTAGATCAGCACATCCGCGCAGGTCTTGATGCGCATGTTCTTGGGCGTAAAGTGCTTGAGAAAGTAGCCCCAGGCGGCAACAGCACAACCGGAAGATGCGGCGCACACCACAAGGGAGCCCGTCCACAAGTAAGGGGCACGAAAGAAGAAAGGAATAGAGAACAACAAGCTGATACCCATACCATACAGCATTGTTCTCTTGGCAGCCCTTGCCGTCTTTACCACAAACCCGCAGCCAAACAAGCCCACAAAGTGGGCCATGATGGCCGGAAATACGAGCGTGGCTGAGGGCACCTCGAAATGGCCGGAGAGGCTATACAGAACCTGCCCTTCGAAAACGAAGGAAAGCAGGTAGGCAAACAGCAAGGAGAAGGAGAGGATGGAAAGATAGCGTCCTCTCGTGGCTCTCGGGTCCATCGTGTCTCCGCCTGTCATTGACCGGCTTGGGGCTGGGTCGCCTGGTGTGTGCCGCTCGTGATCCTTCGGTGTAGACTAGAGCGTGTTTTCGAACCCAGCAGAGAGGCGGCTCCCACGCCGCCTCTGCTAGTACTGCAACGACACTTTGGGACTAAAAGTCGCACCTTTGGGGCCGTGGAGCCTCTCGCCGTGGCACCAGATCCCACGGCCCCACTGGGCGCTGCAGCACCGGCCGTAGGCCCCCAGAGCCCGATTTCCAATCGGATGGATAGGAAGTGTCGTTGCAGTACTGCGCCCCGGCGAGCGAGCCCATCCTCGACCAGGCGCATCAGAGGGCGACGCAGGACCGTTCCACCCGGATACCCCAAACATGGGATGGAGAATACGCCAGATTGAGGCCGAAGGCAAGTTTGGCCCAGGGCCTCCGGTGCAGTTCACTCTGGGGGCGAAAGGGGAGTCCCGCGCGAGCGCAGTCACAGCCGAGTCACGCTAATCGAAGTGTCGAGCGAGCTCGGGACGTGTTGCAGAAAACGCCAGGCTGCGCCGGCCCTCAGTTCGCTCGACAGGTCCGTCCGTGCGGTTTGGCCGCAACTGCGCTCGCGGAGGATTCCCCTCTACGCACGATCTGCCCCCAAACTGAACTGCACCCGGGGCCTCGCTGCGCTTGCCCAAATGGGCTGTCGATGGTATAATCTTGCCGCTACGTGGAGAGGTCGCATAGTCCGGCCGAGTGCGCACGATTGGAAATCGTGTAGGCGATGAGCCTCGCGGGTTCAAATCCCGCCCTCTCCGCCTTTTTCTTTTCCAAGAGGGCCGTTGCATGACATCATGCAGCGGCCCTCTTTGCGTTCCCCTCCCCGGCTTCAGCGTAACCGCAATCTGTGCATTATGCGCCTATTTCTGCGCCCACAGCGCCCCAAGAGTCGATCATCGTGCCAAGCGCCCACCGCTTTATGCATATCCTATGCATCTTTCGCTTCAACACCACTCACGCCAGCCGTACATCGCGAGTTCCTACGAGTTCTCCCGCAACCACAACGCCTCTTTCCCGTCTATACATGTGCTCAACCTAATAGCCAGCGGGACGCCGCCATCACCCCATCCACCGCCTCCCCCAGCGCGCCGATAACTAGTCAACCCCAGATGCTTGACAAATGCCCCTCTTTCGGGTATGATTCCGTTTGGTCGTGCTAGACGGGGAGCTAGCGGTGCCCTGTACCCGCAATCCGCTATAGCGGGGTCGAAATCCCTCTCGAGGCTCGGTTGGCTCGTGACTGCTTTGGGAGGGCGGCGATGAAGGTTGGGTCCTGCGCGGCAGAGACCCACGAACCCCGTCAGGTCCGGAAGGAAGCAGCGGTAAGTGGCTCACTCTGGGTGCCGCAGGGGCTCCTGGCTGGAGCATGCTAGCCATCGCAAGCCGGGTCAGACGGGTCGACAGAGGGTGCACGACCATCGCACAATCGTGGGGGCGGCGCCTGGAATGGGGTTCCGCCCCCATTTTGCCTTGAGGCGTGATAGTGATACGTGAGGGGACGCATGACGTATGGCGCGTCGTCTCACGGATCATGAGAGGTAAGGGTGAACGAGCCGATCATCGTCGTGGGCGGTGGCGCCTCGGGGATGATGGCGGCAGGCAGGGCTGCAGCGCTTGGTGCCCCTGTGCTGCTGCTGGAAAAGACGCCCAAGCTCGGGAACAAGCTACGTATTACCGGCAAGGGGCGCTGTAACCTGACAAATATGGCCCCCTGGAGCGATTTCGTGGCGCACTTTGGGCCGAACGGTCGCTTCCTCTATGGGGCGTTCTCGCGGTTTTTCGTCGATGACCTGCGTGCTTTCTTGAGCGAACGGGGAGTGCCCACCGTGGTTGAGCGCGGCGGGCGAGTCTTCCCCGAGGCGAACGATGCCAACCTGGTGGCCGCTGCCCTGATGAGTTACATGCGGGCAGGGAACGTTACCCTGCGCCGGCGGGCGCCGGTCACGCGGCTTCTGACCGCCGGCGACCGGATCGCCGGTGTGCAAAGCGAGGGGCGCGAGTTCCGCGGCCGCGCGGTTATCGTCGCGGTGGGCGGCGCCTCGTACCCCAGCACGGGCTCCAGTGGCGACGGCTATACCCTCCTGGCGGAGGTCGGGCATACGATCATCCCGCCCAGGCCGGCGCTGGTGCCTTTGATAACCGCCGAACCCTTTGTGGCTGGCCTGCGCGGCCTTTCGCTGCGCAACGTACGGGCCACTCTGCTGCTCGATGAGCAGCCGTTGGCTTCTCTGTTCGGCGAAATGCTCTTTACCCCCTATGGCGTCTCAGGGCCGCTCGTCCTGACTCTCTCCAAACAGGCCGCTGAAGCCGCCACCCGGGGGCGGGCCGAGCTCTCTATCGACCTAAAGCCGGCCCTGAACGATGAGGAACTGGACGCACGGCTGCGGCGCGACCTGGACCAGTATGGCCGGCGCAGTTACCGGCGGCTGTTGGCCGGGCTGCTACCCCGCCTGCTGATCGATGTGTTTGTCGAACTGACCGGCATCGCGCCCGAAAAGCCGGGGAACCAGATCACGGCGGCGGAACGAAGCCGCCTGCACAGGCTGTTACGTGATTTCCGTCTTACGATCGTCGGCCCGCGGCCGCTCAGCGAAGCGATCATCACGGCGGGCGGCGTCGCGGTAGACGAGTTGGATCCGCGCACAATGGAGTCCAAACGGATCCGAGGCCTGTATTGCTGCGGGGAGGTTATCGACGTTGACGCCGATACCGGCGGCTACAACCTCCAGGCTGCCTTCTCCACCGGCTATGTAGCCGGTGAGGCGGCCGCCCGCACATGAGGTGCCGATGGTGAGCCGGATTCGGGGGAGACTCATAGGAACTCGCGGGAACTCGCAGTTGCCAGAGTTCCCAAGAGACCCTACGAGTTCCCGTCCGTCCGCCATTGGCCGCTAGCATACGGATCAGAGAGGACATGCCGAAAAGCAACCGTCTTCGCACTCTGAAGGAGCGGGCAACGCGCTCTTCAAAGCAAAGCCCAAGCTCCATCAGGGATGATGAGACCGGCCCGAGTAAGCACTGGAAGGGCTGGCTGGCTCTTGCCGGCCTGCTGGCGCTATTCGGCGCCATGGCCCTGGGTTATGTCTGTACGCTACGTACCATCCAGGTCGATATCGATGGGCATACGCTCCACTTGCGCACCCACGTCGCCACGCTCGGCGAGGCGCTCGCCGAAGCACGTGTCGAGCTGCGGCCTGAGGACCGGGTCGAGCCGGGGCCGGATACGCCGATCCGTTCGGGCCTGCGCGCCACGGTGCAGCGCGCGCGCACCGTCTATATCGAGGTAGACGGCGAGATGCAGACGCACCGCTCCCTGGCCACCAGCGTGGGTGAGGTGCTGACCGAAGCCGGCGTCAAGTGGATCCCCGAAGACAAGATCACCATCGCGGGTCAGGAGGTGGCCGGCGAGCAGCCGCTGCTTGCCAGCGTCGCTCCGCTGCGCCAGGTCTCCAGCCGCGGCGGCCGCCCGACCCCGGAAACCATCGGCCCGGCGCCGGTGCAGGTGCAGGTCCAGCGCGCCGTGCCCATCTCCGTCCAGGACGAGCAGACGCCCTATACCTTCCTGACGACGGCGCGAACCCTCGGCGAGGCGCTCCTGGACAAGGGGATCACCCTCTACGAGGCCGACCAGATCGACCCGCCGCTGGATACACCCATCCGCGCGGGGATGAGCGTTCTGATCGACCGCTCGCGCCCCGTCACGCTCCTGGCAGACGGCCAGGTGCTCCAGACGCGCACCCGCGCCGAGACGGTCGCCGATCTGCTGAAGGAGCAAGAGATCAGCCTGGGCGAACTCGACTATACCGAGCCCGTCGTGGATGAACGCCTCACCGCCAATCAGCAGGTGGCCGTCGTCCGCGTGGGCGAGGCGGAGATCATCGAAGAGGAATCCATCCCCTTCGATGAAGAGTATCGCGCCAACCCCAACCTGGAGATCGACCAGCGCCAGGTCGACAACTGGGGCGCGCCCGGCGTCTTTAAGCGCAGCCTGAAGGTGCGCTACGAGAACGGCGTGGAGGTCAGCCGGACGCTGGACCGCGAGTGGGTGGAGACGCCGCCGCAGAACCGCATCATCTCTTACGGCACCAAGATCGTCCCGCGGCAGTTGACCACGCCGGAGGGCACCTTTACCTACTGGCGCAAGATCCGCATGCTGGCCACGGCCTACTCGGCGGCCACTTGCGGCAAGGCGCGCAGCGACCCGACCTATGGCATCACCCGCGTCGGCTGGAAGGCGCGCCGGGGCGTCATCGCCGTGGACCCGAGTGTGATCCCCATGTACACCGAGATGTACGTCCCCGGCTACGGCAAGGGCACGGCCGCCGATACCGGCAGCCTGATCAAGGGCCTGCACATCGACCTCTGCTACGACGAGGACAGCCTCGTCCACTGGTGGAAGTGGGTCGATGTGTACCTGCTGGGCTCGGGGCCGTCCGGCAACGTGCCCTGGATCCTGCCCGACTATCCGCAGGAACGCTGAGCCCTATGACCAGCGTCGACCCGCGCCGGATCCTGCGCCGCCATGGGCTGCGGCCGAGCAAGGGGCTGGGCCAGAATTTCCTCGTCGACCGGCGGGCGCTGGAGCGCATCGTGGAGGCGGCCGAGCTGAGCCCAGAGGACACCGTCCTCGAGGTGGGGCCGGGCGTCGGGCAGCTCACGCGGCTGCTCGCCGAGGCCGCGGGGCGGGTGGTGGCTGTCGAGCTGGACGCGCGCATGGTCGGGGTCCTGCGCGAGGAGCTGGCCGGCCACCCGAACGTGGAGATTGTCCAGGCCGATAT
>DAOUGZ010000215.1:0-9819 GCA_034428955.1 Anaerolineae bacterium
CACCCCGAGGCGCGGCCCAGGTGATGCAAGCACCCAGGCGAGCGAAGTCTACTACAGCCCGCGCTTTGGTGCAAGTCACCTAGGCGCGGGTTTCTTTATGTCTTGACAGCATCAGTACAGCATTTGACAGCATTCCCCGAGGGCGCTGTACGGCCCGAGAGGACGAACACCCACTAAATGTAGTGGTATGGGCACTGCAAGACACTAGATGTAGGCTGCGGGAGCAGGATTCGAACCTGCAACACTCCGGTTAACAGCCGGGCACTCTACCGTTGAGCTATCCCGCAGTGAGCCACCCCAACACGCCGGAAAAACAAAACGGCGCCACTCGCAAGAGCACGCCGCTACGCACATCACTGTCGCATCCGCCGGGGTGCAACCCCTCCGCCCCACCACCATGCGAAGCATCAGGGTAAAAACAGTATACCACAGGCCGTTTTTCCTGTCAAACGGGGCAAAGCGCAAAGCACTGTCAACTGGACTGTAACACAAGCGTTATTGACAAATGACCGCAATGCTTGTATAATATACGCACGGTGCAGCGCCCTCCTTCGCCGCACCGGTGATGGTTTGCGGGTGCGTATCGAGGTAACTACGCTCTGCCACAGAGTTCGCCTGCGGCTTGTGGCGGGCGTTTGCGTTTATGGCCTTTGTGTCAGCATACAAAGCCTTTCCCAGAGGCAGTAGCCGTGCCTCCTACGCCTGCAGCGTCGAGGCAGACCTGCTCCCTGGCGAATGGGCGCTTGCTGGCGCTCTAATCTTGGCTCGCTCCCGGTCCTTCGGCTGTCTGGTCGCGAGGTAGGGCAGTCGAGCCTGTTTTTTCCACGCACCCAGGAGGAGGCAAACCATGGTGCTTGAGACACTAGGGGATGGCAGCGAGGGCGCGACCGATCTCGACAAGAGGCAGAGCACGCCGACGGACGCCCAATTCCTGACATCGCTCGAGTTGGGGGCGGACGCTCAGGCGCCCGGTCCTACGCAGCCCGGCGAAGAGGCGCCACCGTCTGAGTCTCAAGCGCCCATGTCCATGAGCGAGGCCATGCTGGAGGAGTACGACTATCAGCGGCCCCGCCGTGGCGACTTGCGCGAGGGTGTGGTTGTCGCGGTCGACTCTAACGAGGTTATCGTCGACATCGGCGCCAAGCGCGAGTGCACCGTCTCCATGAGCGATATCAAAAAGCTGGGAGACGAGGCCGGCGAAATCCACAGTGGCGACACTATCTCGGTGTACATCGTCAAGCCGGAGACGCAAGAAGGGCACATGGTCGGCTCGCTCTACCTCGCCCGCCTGGAGGCCGATTGGGAGCGCGCCGAAGAACTCGAAAAGAGCGGCGAAATCATCCAGGCCCAGGTCACCGGCCACAACCGTGGCGGCGTCCTGGTTCCCTTTGGCCGCCTACGTGGCTTTGTCCCCGCTTCGCACCTTGCGGGGTCGCGGAGCAGCCAGGAGGGCGACGGGCCCTCGTTGGGCGAGTGGGTCGGCAAGACTCTGCCGTTCAAGGTCATCGAGGTCAACCGCCGCCGCAATCGACTCGTTCTCTCCCATCGTGCAGCCCGGCGCCAGTGGCGGACGCAACAAAAGCGCCAGCTCCTGGAGGAATTGGCCGAGGGCGATGTGCGACACGGCGTGGTCAGCAGCCTGGCCAGCTTTGGCGCTTTTGTCGACCTGGGCGGGGCCGACGGCCTGATCCACGTTTCCGAACTCGCCTGGTACCGGGTGGGGCACCCCTCAGACATTCTAAAGGTCGGCGATGAGATCGACGTCTATGTGTTGCGCGTGGATGGTGAGCGCGGCCGCATCGGCCTGAGCCTGAAGCGGCTGCAGCCCGACCCGTGGGACCTGGTCGAGCAGAACTATTACGCCGGCCAGAACGTCGAGGGCAGAATCAAGTTGGTCGATTTCGGGGCCTTTGTCGAACTGGAAAAGGGCGTCGAGGGTCTCATACACATCAGCGAACTGGCCGACCCAACGCCCACCCGGGCGGAAGAAGTGGTAAGCCCCGGCGAGGTACACCTGCTGCGTGTGTTGCGGGTCGAGGCGCAGAGCCGGCGCATCGGCCTCTCGTTAAAGGCCGTCACCCCCAGCGAGCGCGATGACTGGGAGGCCAGGCGCGCTGAAACGGCAGAAGAGGAGCCGGCAGCCGAAGCAGCCGAGCCCGAGGCCGCACAGGCGGAAGATACGCCCGCCGAAGCGACCGGGCCCGAGGCCGCAGATAGCGATGCCGGCATCGAGGGCATGCCGGAATAGAGTTGCCATCCGGCGCAGCCCGGTCTATATTCAATGCTCACCTGGACGAGCACACGGCTCCAGGGTCAGCGACCGTCACAACGGCGCTGGCAGCACATTTCTGGAGGCAGAATGGCCAAGAAACGAACTGAGGAGACCCAGACTAAGGAAGAAAAGATCGAAGTCGAAGGCACGATCGTCGAAGCGCTGCCCAATACGATGTTCCGGGTAGAGCTGGACACCGGCCACGAGGTGCTCGCCTACCTCTCGGGCAAGATGCGCAAGTACTATATCCGCGTCCTGCTTGGTGACCGCGTTGTCGTCGAGCTTTCACCCTATGACCTGACTCGGGGGAGGATCACCTACCGGCACAAGAAACGCGTGCCGTCTACTGCCAGCTAGGGCAAGGCAACGATGGACAGGATGCAGGCAGTCAGAGAGCGCCTCGAGCGCGACTTGGCGGAGGTACAGGCTCGTATCGCCCAGTTGCGCGAGCGCTTGGAAACGAAAGCTGATTACGGCCCGGGTCGGGGCGACCCGGCAATCTATCAGTGGGAGTTCAACCTCGCCTTGTTTCAGCAAGCGGAGGACCAGGCGCAGCAAATCCGCGCCGCTCTGGCACGCCTGGACGCCGGCACCTACGGCACCTGTCAAAAGTGCGGCGAGGCTATCGACGCCGAACGGCTAGAGTTCTTGCCGCTGACGTCCCTGTGCATCCGCTGCGCTCAATCCAAGAGAGTCCGGCGAGCCCCCTAGCGCCGCTGCGTCCGGCGTCGGGGCCGCTCCCCGCTGCACAAGCCCAGTCCCGCGCAATCATTCCTGCGACATTCCGTTCTCCGGCTGGAGCATACCGGCAGAGGGTGCCAGCGCGAGGAGCACCACCATTCATCCGGCCTCATGCACCGTTCCCGGCCACAACGGCAGACCAGAGCAGAGGGGCAGCCCATCAAGGGCTGCCCCTCTTTCTATGCTATGCTGCGCTATGCCGCTTCCGCGCCTTCGTCGAGTTCGAGTTCCTCCGGCGGTTTGCGGATTTTGTAGTGTACCAGCAACGTCAACACCGCACCGTTGGCCATCAGGCCGAGCACCGCAGCCATGGCCAGGGCAAAGGGCAGGGTCAGGCCGACGCTCAGCACGGCGACCAGCACCATCAGGATGCCCAGGACCAGCGTAATAACCGGGCTGGCAAAGGTCAGGAAGGCCGCATTGCGTATCGCCAGGAGCAGCTTGGGCTGTTCCTGCTCGAAGAGCATGGGCCAGACGTAGATCTGGATGAGCACCCAAATGACCGCCAGGCCGACAAAGATGCCGCGCACAATCACCGCCCACTGCTGATCCGGGAACTGGGCACCGTAGAACCAGATATTGGTCGCCAAGAGCAGCAATACGCCCAGGTTCAGCAGCGCGTGCAGATAGCTCTTCCACAAGTACGTCTTAAAGCCCTCAAAGAACATGCGGAACTCGATCGTCTTGTGGTGGGCCACCTGGTTGGTGAGGTAGAGCATCCCCACTGTGGCCGGCGGAATCGTCACCACCGGGATGGCTAACACAACCCACAGCAGGTTGGCCCCGACAAGGGTGAACATCTCCTCGTAGAAATCCTTGAACGCGGCCCATAACACGCGGAACGGAATGCCCATTCCCAGATCCTCCTTACCCGAAAACAAATAACCCGGTCAGCGCCTGCCACGCCCGGCACAGCCGGCGCCAGAGCTTCCTGGCCAGCCGCGCGATGGGTGAGCCGCCGAACTCTTCGGCAAAGTGCTCGGCAGCCTCCTCGGCGCTGACGCTGCCCCCGTACCGTTCACTCAGATAGTAATGGTGATCGATGATCCACAGATAAAGATCCGCCTCCGTCCGCCCGGGAAAGTCGGCCAGGATACGGTTCCGGCGGACGGCTGTTATGATCGGCTCGTATACCCGGTCGTACCAATCGACGACCGCCTCCTCGTAGGGTATCGCGCGCTTTTGCTCCAGGCCCATAAAGTAGCGATGCACCGCGATGTGCTCGAGCAGGGTCTTGTAGTGCCCCGGTGAGGAGAAGTAGATGCGCTGCTGGGGGCGAAAATGGTCGAGGTTGGTGTGATCCAGGAACCTGGCATACCCCTTGATAATCTCGGTCTCGTCTGTGATGTCCGCGGTCAGCGGCACCCGGCTGGCAACCGGAGTCACATACGCCTCGATGTACTTGAGGCCGTTGGCCCGCGCCACGGAGACACGGTGATTGCCGTCGCGGACGAAATAGACATCGCCAAGCTGAAAGACTTCGATCGGCGGAATATTCTCCAGCCGCGCCAGAGCGCCATCCAAACGCTTCCAGCGTTCGGCGCTGGCCCCCTCGCGCGGCAAAAAGGCCCGCGTGAAATCCTTATAGCGCCCGACGCTGCCGACAATCTTGTCGATAGGGATGGACTGGGACGTCTCCGGCAGTTGTTGCGTCGCGTGCAACAAGCGCCGGGCCGTTTCGTAAGAGATCAGATCGTTCGGGCGCTGCTTGAGTATGGCGAGGACATCCGCGAAAAAAGCCCTGCGGCGCTGCGCCTCGTAATGAGTCTCGGCTTCGTAGCTGCTGCTCATGCTCACTCACTCGGCGTATACCCGTCAGGACTGCAACGGGCGGACACATTATAGACGCTCTTGGCGAGGCGTACAAGTGGGGGCGGTGGGCAGTAGCCGGTAGACAGCCACTAACTACTGTCCACTCTCCACCGCTAAAATCCGCTCCGGGTGCGCATAGACCGTGAAGCGATTGCGCCGCAGGTAGCCGATGAGCGTCACCCCGGCGGATTCGGCCAGGCGCACGGCCAGGCTGGTCGACGAGGAGAAGGAAGCGACGATGGGGATGCCTACCTGCGCCGCTTTGGCCACAATGTCTGAACTGGCCCGGCCCGTCGCGACCAGAAAGGTCGCCGGCAGCACACCCTGCAACGCCGCCCGGCCGATGACCTTGTCCGCAGCATTGTGGCGCCCCACATCCTCGCTCAGCGCCAGCAGGTCCCCCTCAGGGCCGGCCAACGCCGCCGCGTGGATGCCGCCCGTCGCCCGGTACGCTTCCTGCGCCTGAGCGATAGCCGGCACCAAATCCCAGAGCACCTCCGGGCGCACCCGTAGGTCCGGCCAGCCCACCGAGAGTTCGGCGCCCAGGGCGCTCGCATCCACCCCGCCGCAGCCGGAGAACACCCAGCGCGCCGGACGCTCGCCCTGCAGGCGCGCCTCCGCCTCGGGCGTCACCCGCAGCCACACCCGGTTGCGCGCCGCAAAGGGCGTCGCCGGCTCCGGCGCGGCCAGGGGCATCTCATCCTCCATGCCCGAGCCGCAGTGATGCAGCAAGAGCACCTCGCCCAGCGAGCGGACGAGGCCCTCGCTCAGGCAATAGCCCAGGGCCAGCGCCTTCTCGTCGCCCGGCGTGCGCATCAGCACCGCCATCAGCCGGCCGTTGATCTCGATGGCCAACGGCTCCTCCAGAGGCAACGCCGCCGCCACCCGCTCCTCGCCCGCCTTGGCCACCAAGCGGGCCTGCGCGTCCCCCCCAAGTTGAGTATCAGACATGGCAGATTCCTCCGTTGCACTGAGAGGATTATAGGGGCGGGTGGGAGTGGCGTCAATCTGCCGGTTGCGGGCAGTGCCCGAGGTTGAGCACCGCCCAAGGCCGCCGGGCTGAGGAAGGCCAATGAAGGACGTACCCAATCGAGTTGGTCCACCTACCGTACCAAAATAGTACGGCAGCCGGACCAATCCGAATCGCCTTGACACCTCTTCTTCTCCCCGCTAGACTCGCCGCAAAAGTCAGGCTGCTGGACTAGTGCTGCGCCGCACTGATTTCGATGGGCTACATCGCGCCCCTTGGCGCAGCCATCAGAATCTCTGGGTGCACTACTACATGCTTGCAATCGGGAGGAGCAGATGACCGATCATGTCACCCTCGAATCCCGCCTCTGCCTGGGTGAGGACCTGAAACGCGCCTCGCGCCGCTGGAAGCAGCTCATGGTGCGCGGGCTCAAACGCTACGGCTACGGTGACCTGCGCCCCTCCTTTGCGCCCGTCCTTCTGCCCCTCTGCCAGCAGGATGGGCTGCCCATCGGCGAACTGGGGCGGCGCACGGGCTTGAGCAAACAGGCCATGACCGAAACCATCCGCTTGATGGAAAAGCGAGAACTCGTGCGCACCTCCCGCGACGAGCAGGATAGCCGCCTGGTGCGCGTGCACCTGGCCCCACGGGGCAAGGCCTTCCCCATCGTCGCCAACGAGGTCCTCGGCGAGATCGAGAGCTTGTTGCGCGCCGAGCTGCCAGAGTCGGACCTGCAGACCGTCCGCCGCGGCCTGCAGACCCTTTCGGAATTGGGGCTTGCGGACTAGGGCCGGACTTGGAGCTAGGATCAGTCTTCTGAGGGTCTCATGGCTGCAGGCCGCCCTTGCCGTTTGCGGTCAAATTGCAGCCCCATGGCTCCTGCTCTCACTTGGTCAGGGAGGCGCTGGCTAGCCCCCAACGCCGCAATTGACATCAACTCTGTATTGTGCTACGCTGAGCGCGTAGCCCGCTGCACCGCTTGCCCCATACGGCGCCATGTTACTCATCAGAACTTGGGCGGCGCAGCACTAGAGCCGTTCGCATAGGGCACAGGGGGTGTATAGCCGCTATGACCAAGCCACTACCAAGCGTAGAACGCTGGGGCCTTTACGAGGTCACCCTGCAGGGGCCGGACGGGGGCAACCCCTTCCTCGACGTGCAACTGGGCGCCAAGTTCGCCCACGCGCAACGCACGCTGCAGGTCAACGGATTCTACGACGGCGACGGCACCTACCGCATCCGCTTTATGCCCGACACGCCCGGAGTGTGGCGCTACGTCACGCAGAGCAACATCACCGCCCTCGACGGCCGGGCGGGCGAGTTCGTTTGCGGCGAGCCGTCGCCCGGCAACCACGGCCCGGTGCGCGTGCGCGGCTACCACTTTTGCTACGCCGACGGCAAGCCCTACTTGCCCATCGGCACCACCTGCTACGCCTGGGCTCACCAAGGCGACGCTCTTGAGGAGCAAACCCTGGCCACCCTGGGCGGGGCGCCCTTCAACAAGCTGCGCATGTGCGTCTTTCCCAAGGATTACGCCTACAACCGGAACGAGCCGGTCTATCACCCCTTCGAGCGGCGCGGGGCGAGATGGGATTTCGAGCGCTTCAACCCGGCCTTTTTCCGGCATCTGGAGCAGCGCATCGGGGAGCTCGTCGAGCTGGGCATCGAGGCCGACCTCATCCTCTTCCACCCCTACGACCGCTGGGGCTACAGCGACATGGGCGCCGAGGCCGACGACCGCTACCTGCGCTACACCGTCGCCCGCCTGGCCGCCTATCGCAACGTCTGGTGGTCCCTGGCCAACGAGTTCGACCTGATGAGAAGCAAGGCCCCGGCCGACTGGGACCGCTTTTTCCAGATCGTGCAGCAGAACGACCCTTACGGGCACCTGCGCTCGGTGCACAACTGCCGCGGGTTCTACGACCACAGCAAGCCCTGGGTCACCCACTGCAGCATCCAGCACTCGGACCTGGGCCGGGTGCGCGAATGGCGCGAGACTTACGGCAAGCCGGTCGTCGTCGATGAGTGCTGCTACGAGGGCAACATTCCGCAGAACTGGGGCAACATCTCGGCCCAAGAGCTGGTGCACCGCTTCTGGCTGGGCACCGCCGGCGGCGGCTATGTGGGGCACGGCGAGACCTACCTGCACCCCGAGGACATCCTCTGGTGGTCCAAGGGAGGCGTGCTGCACGGCCGGAGCCCGGAGCGCATCGCCTTCCTGCGCCGCATCCTGGAAGAGGGGCCGGCGGAGGGCCTGGAGCCGCTGAGCGCCAACGGGGGCGAGCGGGCTGCCGGCAAGCAGGGTGAGTACTACCTCTTCTACCTGGGCGTGCACCAGCCCGCCGAGCGCACCTTTGACCTGCCCGCGGGCCGCTACCGGGTCGAGGTCATCGACCCCTGGCAGATGAACGTCACCTCGGCAGGGGTCCATGAGGGGCGCTTCCGCCTCGACCTGCCCGGCCGGCCCTATCTGGCCGTGCGAGCGCAACGGCTGCCATAGTAGCCGCATCGCCAGACCTGACGGGTTTCGGAAACCCATGGGGTGCGCGATGACCCTCGTCTACCTCGCCATCGCCTGGCTGGCGGGCATCGCCCTGGGCGCCGCCGTCGCACGGCCCTGGCCGGTGTGGCTGGCCTGCGCCGGAGGCGGTGCACTGCTGGGGCTGCTCGGCCCGCGCGAGCGCGCCTTCCGCCTGGGTGGCGCCCTCGTCGCAGCCGCGGCGCTGGGCGCGCTGCGCCTCAGCCTCAGCCCCCTCTACGCCACCCCCCTCGCGCCCTACCTGGACGGCCCGGCGGTCACCTTCACCGGCACCGTCGCCGCCGCGCCCGACGTCCGCGCCACGCGCAGCGAGGTCGTCCTGGCTGTGGAGGCGGTGGGTGAGCCAACCCGTAGGGGCGAGGTCGCCTCGCCCCAAGATGGGGATAGCGGGGACAGCGAAACACGGGGTGGGGAGACCCAGGGCGGGGAAACCCCGCCCCTACATGATGCCGTGCTGCTCCGGGTGCCGCGCGAGGCCGGCTACCGCTATGGCGACCGCCTGCGGGTGACCGGCCGCATCCGCACCCCACCCGAAGACGGCGGCTTTTCCTACCGCGCCTACCTGGCCCGGCGCGGCATCCACGGCGTTGTGGAGCGGCCGCAGGTCGAGATCCTGGCGCGGGGCAAGGGCTCGCGCGTGCAGGCCGCCTTTATCGCCCTAGCCGACCGGGCTGAGGCGCTCATCCGCACCCTGTGGCCGGCGCCCGAGTCGGCCCTGATGGCCGGCATCCTCCTGGGCCGCGAGAGCGAGCTGCCCGAGCCGCTGCTGCAAGCCTTTAACGACACGGGCACGCGGCACATCATCGCCATCTCCGGTTTCAACATCACCCTGCTCGCCGGCGCCCTCACCGCCGTCCTGCTCAACCTGCTCAATCGGCGCGCCGCCGCGCCCATCGTCATCCTGCTCCTGGCCGCCTACACGGCCCTCGTCGGCGGGGACCCGGCCGTCGTCCGCGCGGCCATCATGGGCGGGCTCACCTTGTTAGCCGTCTTGGCCGGCCGCCCCACCGACGCCCTCACCGGCCTCGGCTTCTCCGGCCTGCTCATGACCCTCTGGAACCCCTGGCAGCTCTGGGAGCCCGGCTTTCAACTGTCGTTTGCGGCGACGCTGGGGCTCATTATCGTGGAGCCGAGGCTTGAGCGGTGGGTGGGGACGGTCTGGGGAAAGGGAATGGAGGGAACCAAGGAATCGGAAGGGTCCCTGGTTCCCTCGGTTCCCCGAAACCCGTCAGTTCCCTCAGCCGCTTCACTTCCTCTACCCGATTGGCTGCGCGAGGCGGTGCTCGTCTCCCTCGCCGCGCAGATTGCCACGACGCCCATCACCCTGGGCACGTTCGGGCGGCTCTCCCTCATCGCGCCGCTGGCCAACCTGCTCATCCTGCCCGTGCAGGCCGCGGTCATGGAGCTGGGCGCCCTGGCCACCCTCCTGGGCCTGGTCTGGCGGCCCGCCGGGCAGCTCCTGGCCTGGTTAGCGTGGCCCTTTAT
>DAOUGZ010000216.1:0-21089 GCA_034428955.1 Anaerolineae bacterium
CGCAGTACGCATTACGCAGTAGAACGACGCTTCACCCCCGCTGAGGAACGGCGTGATTCTCGCGCGCTATGAACTCATGGGCCGGCCGGTCTTGGGCGCTTTGACCGCTACGCCGCTCGTGCCCTCGTACTCGCGGTCGATCCTTTTCATCTGCCGGCGGAGCCAGGAGATGGCGACCGGCTCGTAGCGGCGGCAGAGGACCACCGAGCAGCGCAGGCGGTCGGCGACCCAGTCGTCGACCGAGCCGAAGAGGCGGGTGTTGGCCGCCCACTCTTCCGAGGCGCCCATGACGATGAGGTCATAGGGCCGGCGTCCGGCCTCCGCCAGCACGCCTTCCGGCACGGAAGCCGCCTGCCCCACCTGTAGTTGCAGGTTCTCCGGCACGGTGCCCAGCACTTCTTCGACGATTTCGGCCAGGAGCAGCGTCCTGTCTTCGATCTCTTCGCTCTCGGCCGGCTCGGTCATGATGCGCAGCGCCGTGATCTGGGCGCTCTCGGCGATGGCGATCTCGTGGGCCAGCGCCAGGGCCAGGCGCGAGTGCGGCCCGCCGCCGACGGGCACCAGGATGTGCCGTACCGACCCTAGGCCGCGGTCCAGCAGGACGGCGATGTTCGTGGGCGCCTTTTGGATGGCGACCTTGACCGGGTTCTCGGGCAGGGCCTCCGGGCTGAGCGGGCCGGGCCAGCCGGCCAGAAGCAGCTTGACGTTGCTGCGGCCGGTGATTTCATCCAGAATGCCCTCAGAGACACTGGGGGCCGTGCGCCGCTTGGCGTACAGCGCCACGTTCATATCGCGCACATCGTTGAGGATGCGGTCGAGTTCCGAGCCTCGCTGGTGCCGGAGGCGCGTGGCGAGTTGCTGGCCTCGGGTGGGCGTGACCGAAAGCACGCAGATATAAGCATCTTCGCCGGCGCGGGCGATGATCGATGCCAGGTGGAGCAAGCTGCGCACGGTCCGCGGGTTTGCCGCCGCCACCAGGATGCGGTCCTTGCCCGGGTCGGCGGCCCTGGCTCGCTCCGTGAGCCACCGTGCGAGCGGAGGCGCGGCATAGTACACAACGGCAAAGAACAGCAGCACGCCGGCCCCAAAGAGCAGCGCCCGCCAATCGGCAAAGGCGATGATCAGCAAACAGGTGCCCCCGGCGAGGTAGGCGGTCAGCGGGAAGAAGGGGACCTTGAAGGGCCGCTCGATGTCGGGGTGCTTCTTGCGCAGGCGCAGCATCGAGATGCTGCCAAAAAACAGGACAAAGAGGTATCCCGACGCCGAGATGTAGCTCAAAAAGTCGACCAGGCCGATGACGGCGACCGCGGCGCTGATGGCGGCGACCATGATGATAGCGACGTGAGGCGAGCGGAAGCGGCTCAGCTTGGACAGCGGGCGCGGCCATACCCCGTCTCGGCTGAGGGTAAAGGCCTCACGGGTCGCGCTGAGCATGGCCGAGTTGATGGTGGTCAGCGTGGCGATCATGCCGACCACGGCCATCATCGGCACACCCCAACCGGGGATAAAGCGCCGCACGGCATCGGTCAGCGCCGTCTCGGAGCCGGCCAGTTCCTGCCAGGGCACCGTGCCGAGGGTGACCAGCCCAACCAGGACATAGATGACCGTGACGGAGGTGAGGCTCAACAGAATGCCCCAGGGGATGGTGCGGCTGGGGTTGCTGACCTCCTCGGCATCATCGACGATGACCTCAAAACCCACATAGGCGTTGTACACCAGGGCCACGGTCGCCAACATGCGCCCCAGGTTGGCCCAGACGCCGTGACCGGCAAGGACAGCCTGGCCCGCGGTAAAGACCTCCCAGCGGAACCCTGTGGGCTGCACAAAGCCGGCGATGATGTAGACGACAAAGGCGATGAGGATGATCGAGCCCAGGACAATCTGCAGGTTGCCGACCTTGTTGACGCCGATGATGTTGAGCACGGCAAAGGCGGCGATCATGACGATGGCCACCGGCACAATCGGCAGCCCGGGGATGAACACCTGCAGCGAATAGGCAAAGCCGACCGCCGAAAGCGCAGCGTAAAAGGTGCTGGACATACAGTCCATCGAGCCGACCAGATAGGAGCGCAGGCCGCTGCCGTAGGCCTCGCGGACATAGCTCATGGCGCCACCGGCCACGGGATAGGTGGTTCCCAACTCGCAGTAGTTCAGGGCGACGCTATAGCTCAGCAGCCCGCCGATGAGCAAAGCCAATACGGCAAAAGGACCGGCCATGCCTGCTGCATGCCCGGTCAACACGAAAATCTCTGCAGCCAGTGTGCCTGCGGTCCCCAGCATAACGACCTGGGGCAGGCCTAGCTGCCTCTTTAGTTTTCGTCTGCCCATTCGTGCCAATTCCTCCAACGAACAGAAGCAGTGCGCTCTGATGCAGCGCCGGGCAGCCCTTGCCAAGCCAGCCAGAGTCCGCACACCAGTACGGGACACCGACTGCCCAGTATATCACTCGTCGTTCCGCCTGCAAAATTCGGGTACTCAAGTACGTGTCTGCGCTGTGTGGCCCGCGCAGCGAGGCGCCGGCGGCCCACAGCGCAATCCTCAACCTGACTAGATTGCAGGGGTTTTGAACAGGCATTGTATTGATGCTATAATAGTCCGGGCTCACGCCCCGGGCGCACGCCTGACGCTCCTGGGGCCAGATGCGTCTGCGGATATGGAGATACGCCGTAGAGGTGAGACGCGCCATGATGGAGATCGTCGAATATCGGCCGGGCAAGTGGGCCAAGGTCGTAGACGGCCGCATGGTGGGCCGGGCCACTGCCGAGGAAGTGGCGGCATGGCAGGCCCAACACGCGCCGGATGCGACCTCTGCCGAGGATGCCCCTCTCGATATCGACCTGGATTTCAAGCCGGCGTCGCCCAACCCTACGGCGGTCCCCGGGCACTCTCTGGACGTGCCGCTCAAGCCGGCGTTCGAGCGGCGCCGGCGGTTGGCACAGCCCGGCGCCTCATTGCCGGCCGTGCCCGCCGAAGAGGACCCTATGGATGTCTCCATCGAGGCGGCTATTGCTCGCGAAGCCTCCGCCCGCCGGTATAGCGAGCGGACGGCCAAGGCCGCTTCCTCCGGACCGCTGATGGTCCGGCGCCGGGTTCCCAGGGCCAAGGCGCCCAGCGGGGGTCCGGCTCGCGAGGAGACGCCGACGCCTGCAGAGCCCACGCCGGAGCCCAAACCGGCTGCCAAGGCGGCAGCGAAAACGCCGACTCGCGAGGAGACATCCACGCCTCCACCTCCCCAGCCTGCCGCCCCCTTGGCGCCTCGTGAAGCGGAGATACCCAAGCTCACAGAGGCGCATCCTACCCCAGAGCGCGAAGAGCCCTCCGGCCCCAGTTACTGGTGGATCTATAACGCCCACCAGCAGCCGGTCGATGTCTTTCTGCAAGAGTGGCTGCCCAAGTACAAGGCCAAGTTCGGGCACGAAGCGACCTTTGTGCACTGCCATGCGGACGATTTGGCCGGCGCCGAGCAGAGCGGCCTGGATGTGGTGGTCAGTACATTGCTACAGCCCGGCCACTTTTACCTCGGCCATGAGGCCGGAGGAGGGTGACCGCAGGCGGATATGGCCGCCTACGACTCTGGTTGACGGGCCTCCGCCATTCGGCTAGACTGCCGGAAGAGGTGCGCCGCCCGCGCCGGAGCATTTCGTGCATGACCTAGAACTGCAACGACACTTTGGGACCTGGCGACTGGAAGTCGCATCTAAGGGCGCTGCGGCACCGGCTGTCCGCCTACGCGGACAGGACTCCAATCCCCGTCCACGCAGGTGGACGGCCGGCCGTAGGCCCCCAGAGCCCGATTTCCAATCGGATGGATAGAAAGTGTCGTTGCAGTACTGCTGCAGTGATTCCCAGGCAAGACTTGCTTTCGGAGGAAACATGTCCATCAAGTTCGGCACCGACGGCTGGCGCGCCGTCATCAGCGACGAGTTCACTTTTGCCAACCTGCGCCAGGTCGCCCAGGCGGTTTCCGACGTCCTCAGCCAAAAGACCAATGGGCGTCCGCCGTCGGCCGTTATCGGTTACGATACTCGCTTCCTCTCGGATCGTTATGCTGCGGAGGTGGCCAACGTTATGGCCGCCAACGGCATCGATGTGGCGCTCTCTCGGGGCGACTGCCCCACCCCTGCGCTCTCCTATGCCGTCAAGGCACGGGGCGCCGATGCCGGTGTAATGATCACCGCCAGCCACAACCCACCACGCTACAACGGCTTCAAACTCAAGGGGCCCGGTGGCGGCTCGGCCATGCCGGAGGTCACCAAGCAGGTCGAAGACCGC
Source organism: Anaerolineae bacterium (assembly GCA_034428955.1). Classification (GTDB taxonomy): domain Bacteria; phylum Chloroflexota; class Anaerolineae; order SpSt-313; family SpSt-313; genus DAOUGZ01. Next base: position 4,273 of record DAOUGZ010000216.1, read on the forward strand.
CTAAAGCGCAACCAGGAGAAAGGCTACGAACCGCGCCGTGTGAGTTGGTCTATGGAAGACGGCGATTTGCCGCGCGGCGAAGCCCACGGCGCCATCACCCGCTTCGATCCGCTGCCCGGCTACCTCGCCCACCTGCAGACCCTGGTCGATTTTGAGGCCATCGGCCGCGCCCGGCCGCGCGTGGCTATCGACCCGATGTACGGCGCCGGCCGCGGCTACCTGGCCACATTCCTGCGCGAGCGGGATTGCGAGGTGCACGAGATCCGTGGCGACTTGAACCCCGGCTTTGGCGGCATCCACCCCGAGCCGATCGAGCGCAACCTGGGCTCGCTCATCGACACTGTTCTGGCCGGCCAGTTCGACCTGGGCCTGGCCACCGATGGGGACGCCGACCGCATCGGCGCCGTCGATGCGCGCGGCGCGTTCATCGACCCGCACCGTATCTTTACCCTCGCTCTGCAATACCTGTTCGAGGTGCGCGGCTGGGACGGCAGCGTCGTCAAGACCGTCTCCACCACCCAGCACATCGACCAGCTCTGCGAGCATTACCATCTCCCGCTGCACGAAGTGCCCGTCGGCTTTAACCATATCTGCGATCTGATGGAGCACGAAAGAGTGCTGATCGGGGGCGAAGAATCCGGGGGTATCAGCATCCTGGGGCACATCCCCGAGGGTGACGGCCTGCTGATGGGGCTATTGCTGCTAGAGATTGTGTCCGTACGCGGCCGCTCGTTGCACGAACTCGTCGAGGACCTCATGCTCCGGCTTGGCCCGGTGCACTATGGGCGCGACGACCGGCAGACGCGGCCCTTTGACAAGAACGAGATGGTCGCTCGCCTGCTGGCCAATGCGCCGCGGCAGATCGCCGGGCTCTCCATCAGCCGCATCGACAACTCGGACGGCGTCAAGTATCGCTTCGGCAACGACGGTTGGCTGCTCATCCGCCCCTCGGGCACCGAGCCGCTCTTGCGCGTCTACGCCGAAGCCCGCGACGAGGGCACCGTCCACAACCTGCTCAAGGCCGGGGCCTCGCTGGCCGGGGAGTAGGGGAGGAACGGCTCCCGGGCAGCCTGAGGATGAGAGGCGCAGGGGCAGGCCTTGCTTGCGGCTGCAGGCAGGGCCTGCCCCTTTTTGCTCTGGGGTGTGTAGTGTGCGATTCTCGCGCACTAGGAAGCGAGTTCACGGATGGCCTGGTAGGGGAGGCCGGCGCGGTCCAGGGCGGCCTCAACGCGGGCGCGCTCCGTCAAGGGAAAGCGGAAGGCCAAACCGCACTCGGCGCTGAATTGGCGAGGGACGGGGATCAGCTTGCCCACGACCCCCGCCGCCAGCAAGATGTGTTCGGCACGGATGGCCTCCTGCGTGTTGCGAAAGAGGACGACAGCCATGCCTGCTCGGTTTTCTTTCACGGCTGCCACCTCCAAGCGATGCTCTGCGAATCCGGGGGTTAGGGCCGGGTGGTTGCCGAGCGGACGATCTCGGCCAGGGCCTGCAGCGCCTCATCGACCTCTTCTGCGGTGCTCAGGTAGCTCAGGCTCCAACGGATCGTGCCGCGGGGGAAGGTGCCGATGGTGCGATGGGCCGCCGGCGAGCAGTGCAGGCCGACGCGGCACATGATGCCATACTCCTCGTCCAGGCGCAGCCCCACCTCGTCCGGCTCCAGGCCCTCGACGTTGAAGGATACCGTGGGTATCTGCCGCTCGGGGTCGCGCGGGCCGTATACCGTCACCTGCGGGATGCGCGCCAGGCCCTCCAGCAGCTGGCGGGTGAGGGCCACCTCATGCGCGCGCACCCGCTCGATCCCTTCGGCGAGCAAGAACTCGACGCCGGCCGCCAGCCCGGCGAGGCCCGGGCCGTTTTGCGTGCCGCTCTCGTAGCGATCGGGCAGGAAGGCCGGCTGCTGCTCGGCTTCGGAGCGGCTACCGGTGCCGCCGCGCAGCAGCGGCGGGAACTCGTCGAGGGCCACGCGCGGGCCGATGTACAGGCCGCCCGTCCCCTGGGGGCCGAGAAGCGCCTTGTGCCCGGTAAAGGCCAGGAGGTCAATGTTCTGCGCTTCGACGTCGATGGGGTAGGCGCCGGCCGTCTGCGCCGCATCGACCAGCAGCAGGATGTTGTGGCGGCGGGCAATCTCCCCGGCGGCCTGCACCGGCAGCAGCGTGCCCACGACGTTGGAGGCGTGGATGAGGACGATCAGGCGCGTGTTGGGGCGCACTTCCGCCTCCAGCGCCAGGGGGTCCAGCTCGCCTTCTGCCGAGCAGTGGACCACCGAGAGGTCGACGCCGCGCTCCTCCAGCGCACGCAGGGGGCGCATCACCGCATTGTGCTCCAGCGAGCTGGTGATGACGTGGTCGCCGGGCAACAGCGCCCCGTTGAGCGCCTGGTTCAGCCCCTCGGTGGCGTTGGCGCCAAAGACGATGCGCAGCGGGTCGTTCACGCCGAGCAGGGCGGCCAGCCTCTCGCGGGCCGCATAAACAGTGCGCGCCGCCTCGACCGCGCGAGTATGCCCGGAGCGGCCCGGGTTGGCGCCCACCTCTTCCATAAAACGAACCATCGCCTGCACCACGGCAGGCGGTTTCGGCCAGCCACTGGCCGCATTATCCAGGTAGATCATGCCGTGTACCTCCGGATGGGGATTGTAGCATCAGTGCGGGCGGCGGGCAAGCCCTGGCCACCGCCGAGACGCTCCAGTTGACAAGCCTGCCCGGCCCGTTTACCCTGGCTCGTGGAGTGAACCGAATCGGAAGTGATTCGTCCAGTATACAGGGAGACGGCCAACCTCCGGGAGGTTGGTAACTCAGACCTGAGGGGTTTCGGAAACCCCTCAGGTCTACCGGGGTTCGGAAAGGGGCGCCTTCGCGGGCCAGAGTTCGCAACGGCGCAACGCCTGCAGAACCCGCTGTTGATGACGTACGTGTCGGACCGTAGGCGCGGTATGTTGCCGCGGGGGCTGGGTTGCGCGGCACGATGCCGCGGCTACACACGACGTCATTTCCCTGGCCCAGGGTTCGCGGAACCCTGGGGTACTCAGGAGGACATAGCTCTTCCGCCGGAAACGGCGACTCGGTGGCTTTTGCCTCGCCCAAGCGGCCTGCACGCCGAGCTTTCGGCGGCGTGGGAGCCGCCTCGGCTAGTATGCAAACACAACCTAATGATCGCCCATGGCCTTGCGGTTAGGCCCTCTCCGCGTCTGCGACCGGCAGGCTGAAGGAGAAGGTGCTCCCCTTGCCGACCTCGCTCTCTACCCAGATGCGCCCGTTATGGGCCTCTACCAGTTTGCGGGTGATGTAGAGCCCCAACCCCAACCCTTCGCCTCGCTCGCGGCCGGAATCGGTACGATAATAACGCTGAAAGAGGCGGGGTATCTGCTCCGGCGGGATGCCCGCCCCCCGGTCGGTGACCGAGGTGACGATTTCCCTCTCGCGCTGCACGGCACTGACCGTCACCGGCGTGCCCGGTGGCGAGTACTTGAGTGCGTTGGTGAGCAGGTTGGTGAGGATGCGATCGAGCCGCGCGGGATCGGCATAGACGGCGGGGAGATCGGCTGGGATCTCTAGCTCGATGCGTTGGATATCCACGGTCGGCGCAAGCCGCTGTTTGAGGTCGGGCATATAGTCCTGTAGTCTGAGGGGCTTGGGTTCCAGTTTGAGCTGCCCGGCCTCCAGGCGCGCGGATTCGACCAGGTCCTGGATAATGGTGTTCATGCGCTGGGCACTGGTGATAATGGTTTCGGCGCCGGTGCGCTGCTGGCCGTCGCAGCCGGCTCTCTCCAGGCGCCGGAGCAGCAACTGGGCCTGGCCCAGCACGGCGGCTAGCGGGTTGCGCAGGTCGTGAGAAACGGCGCGCAGCATGTCCTCGCGCTGCTCCTGCAGCTCCACCAAGGGGGTGACGTCGCTCAGGTTGCGCACGGCGCCGACGATGCGGCCCTGCTCGTCGCGGATGGGGCCGGCGCTGGTGAGCAGCTCGCGGCGCGGGCCGTCGCGCCGGAAGACTGTCTCGCGGTAACCTACCACCACTTCGCCGCGTAGGGCGCGCGCGATGGCGGTCTGCTGCGGCGGGATGGGCCGGCCCGCGGGGGTTTCGATGCGCAGGAGCTGCTCGCGCTCTGCCGGCGGCATGGCGGCGAGTTGGCCTTGCGTGACGCCCAAGAGGTGCTCGGCGGGCCGGTTCATGCGCACGATCCGGCCTTCCGGCCCGTAGATGATCAATGCGTCGCTGATGGCGCCGATGGTGGCATCCAGCTCGGCGGCGCGGCGCTCGGCTTCATCGCGCAACCGCTCGCGCTCGGCCTCGGCTTGCTTGCGCTCAGTAACGTTGCGCGCGTAGACGGTCAGGCCCTCAGACGACGGGTAGGCCCGTACCTCCAGCCAGACATCCAGGGCGGGCGCGTACGTTTCAAAGGCCGCAGACACCCCGGTGGCCATGGCGCGATGGTACTCCCGGTCAAAGATTGTGCCCACGAGCTCGGGGAACACGTCCCAGGCGTTCCGGCCGAGCACTTCTTCCTTCCTGCGTCGCGTGAGGCTCTCGGCGGCCTCGTTCACGTAGGTAAAGCGCCACTGCCGGTCGACGGCAAAGAAGGCATCGGTGATGCTCCCCAGGATGTCGCTCACCTGCTGCCGTGCGGCTTCAGCGTCTTCCCTGGAGCGGTGCTCGGCAGCCAGGAGTCGCTCGCGCTCGGCCTCGGCCTGCTTGCGTTCTGTGATGTCGACAAAGGTCACCACGGTGCCGACAATGTTCGTGTCCTCTCCGATTATGGGAAACGCCGAATACTCGACGGGCAGAGGACTGCCGTCACGGCGCCAGAGGACCTCGTCGTCCAGGCGGACTCCCTGCCCGTTGCGGCTGGCCTGCACAATCGGGCACTCTTCCTCCGGATAAGGAGAGCCGTCCTTGCGACGGTAGTGGATGAGAGCGTGCAGCTTTTTGCCGAGCAGCTCCTCGGGCGTGTACCCAAGCATCTCGGCCGCGGAGCGATTGATAAAGGTGCTGCGATTCTCTCTGTCCTCCCCGTAAATGCCTTCGTCGGTGGATTCGAGGAGGGAGCGAAGCTGGGCGACGACGCTCTCACGCTCGGCCGTGCGGGCGGCCAACCTGTCGCGCATCTGCTCGAACGTGGCGGCCAGGCGGGTAATCTCCGCGGCGCCGCCCGCCGGCAGGGGAGCCGCCATGTCGCCGGCGGCGAGCCGGCCCGCGGCCACGACGAGGCCGTCGAGGGGCGCAATGAGCCAGCGCGCGACCAGCACGCCAATCTCCGCCGCTACCGCGATCACAGCCAGGAGGATGAGGAAGGAGACATCCAGGGCCGCTTCGATGGCGGCGATCCGACCGGCGCCGGCGCCGGCCAGCAGCAGATACTCGACTAGGGTGGCGACCAGGATGGTGGGCAGGCTGGCGGCCAGGCTGAGGGCCAGGGCCAGCCGCACCTGCAGCGATGTGCGCTCGACCGCGCGCAGCCGGGGATCCAGCCAGGGGTAGAGCGCGAGGGTGAGGCCGTAGCCGCCATAGTAGGCGATACCGGTCCAGGTCCTCGTGGGCACCGAGTAAGCCAGAAAGAAGGCGAATAGCGTGCCGCCCACCGCCAGATGCGCCGCCAGGTAGGCCCAGCGCGGCACAGCCGCCCGCAGTTGCACGCCGGCGACGGCGAGGCCGGAGACGAGGAAAGCCGTGCCGAACACGGGCAGGTAGGGGCGGACCGAGCCGTAGATGGGCGGCGCGAACTCGGCCGGAAAGGCGAGGATCGTCAGGCCGGTCAGGGCAGCGGCAAGCCCTATGAGCACAACGAACAAGTCGCTGCCGGCCGCCGCGGGCTCTTCGTCGGTCTGGCGGGCCAGGAAGGGGGCGACGGCCGTCCCCAGCCCGATGACGGTCCAGTTGGTGGTGCCGGTCCAGACCCCCACGATGGCAAAGCCATAGGCCAGGGCGAGCAGCTCGGCCCCCACGGCCAGGTGGATGGCCAACTGGACCCACCGCGGCGGGCGGGCTACTGCGAGCAGGAGGAGCCCGACGCCAGTCAGCAGGAAGACACCCCCCCACAGGCCCAACTGCGGCTGCAGCGCGGCGTAGGTTGGAGAACTGAACTGGTGCGGGACGATGAGCATCATGGCCCCGATCAGCGCCGTCAGGATGCCGACAGCCCAGCGCAGGCTCGTGATCGTGATACGCGACATCGAAAGCTCCTCCTCATCCGGCTGTTTCCTGCCGCATATGGCGCTCGACAGTAGTGGTCAGGTCGTCCGGCGCAAAGGGCTTGGCGACACAAGTCAGGCCGGGGCGTAAGGTTCAGTGTGCGTATAAACCAGCAAGGTATGGGCCAGTGGACCAAACAGTGGCTGCCGCATTGGCCACGGTCTGTGGGGTTGGGACCCGTACCTTTTGCCCCTCAACAGCGTCTTGTCATTGCACCATGAGCCTTTCCTCTTGCCGCGACACACCGCCTCACCCTTCCCACCCGCGGCCTAGCTTGGGGTGGAATGCCAAACAAAGCCGAGCGCTCTGACAGGCGCTTCCTTTTCCGGCGGATCTCGGCGCCGGCAGAATCGACTCTGCAGACCGCATCGCTGATCTCCTACAGGCTTCACGCTGTCGCCCTTTGCCTGGCGGCCGGCACGGTCGTTGCCGGCGCCATCTGGCTGGGCGGGCGCGATGGGCAGTTGTCCGTTGCCGCCCCGCCGAGTGACCCCCTGCGCCCCGGCTATCTGATCTGTATGCGCGTGGGGCAGGGCGCCGGCGGTTCCACAAATGCAGAGCAGGACGCCCACACGGCCACGGCGCTCCTGGCGTCTTCAGAGGGGCAGAGGCGCTCCTCGGCGCGTGGCGCCCGGCCGCGCAGCACGCCTTCGCCGGTGCCGACGGAAGAGCCCAGCCCCACTCCGGAGCCCACTGAAGAGCCCAGCCCCACCCTGCCGCCCCCCACGCCCACACCCAGTCCCACGCCCACGGAAGCGCCGCGCGGCATCATCACCTACCAGGTCGCCGCCGGCGATACCCTCGACGGCCTGGCCGAGCGCTTTGGCGTTTCTGTGGAGACCATCGTCTGGGCCAACGACTTGCCCGGCCGCGACGCGGTGCTCGAAGCGGGCCAGAGCCTGATCATTCCGCCGGTCTCCGGCGTGCTGTATACCGTGGAGAGAGGGGACAGCCTGGCGAGCATCGGCACCGCCTACGGGGTCAGCGCGGCGGAAATCGCCGAGGCCAACGGCCTGGACCCCGCCGCCGTGTTGAGCATCGGCACGCAACTGGTCATCCCCGGCGCCCGCCCCCTGGAGCCTACCCCGACGCCGGCGCCCACCGCAAGCCCCGCCCCCGAAGCCGCGCCCGCCGCCGAGCCCCAGCTTGCCGTGGCGGAGGAACCGCCGCCGGCCGCCGATGTGGCGCCCGAGTCGACGGACAAGGGCCAGGAGATCGTGAGTATCGCCGCCGCTTACGTGGGCTACCCCTACACCTGGGGCGGCAGTTCGCCGCAGACCGGTTTTGACTGCTCCGGCTTTACCTGGTACGTTTACAGTCAGGCCGGCGTCGAGATCCCGAACCACGACATGTGGGGGCAGTTGGGCAGCGGCCCGGCCATAGAGCGGGGCGCCCTTTTGCCCGGCGACCTGGTCTTTTTCGTCAACACCTACAAGGCGGGCCTCTCGCACACCGGCATCTATGCCGGCGACGGGCAGTTCATTCACGCCGCCAACGCCGGCGCGGGCGTGCGCTACGACCGGCTCGACGACGCCTATTGGAACGCCCGCTACTATGCGGCCAGCCGGCCCTGGCAGCCGTAGAATCCGTGACCAAAACCCCTCTTCGCGGGTCATACCGGTTGTAGACGTTGTTATCGTTCCGTTCCGGAGGTATGATGGCCGCCGAGCAGCCTACGAGCGACGCCGCAGAGCCGGCCCTCGCCCTCTTTGAGCGCTACCAGCACGAGATCTATGCCTACCTCTGCCGCCTGGTCCACGACCGCTTGTGGGCCGAGGACCTGGCGCAGGAGACCTTTGTGCGGGTGCTCGGGGCGCGGGGGCGGCTGGCCCAGGTGGAGAACCCGCGCGCCTGGCTCTACCGCATCGCCACCAACCTGGCCCTGAACGCCCTCCGCCGCCGGCGGCGCTTTGCCTGGCTGCCCTGGCTGGAGTCGGACGGCCGGCTGGCCTACAAGCCGGATCTGGCGGAGGCGCTGAGCGGGCAGAGTCGGGTGGAGGCCGCCCTGGCGGCGCTGCCGGCGAACCTGCGCGCGCCCCTCTTGCTCTATGCCCACCACGGCCTGAGTGTCGCTGAGGTCGGCCAGGTGCTGGGGCTGAGCCGGGGCGCGGTCAAGATGCGCCTCTACCGGGCGCGGGAGGCGTTCCGCCGGACGTACGAGAGGGGGGAAGGGCGATGAACCACGCCGCATGCGAGAAACTGCTGGCCATGTATCGCGACCTGGAGGGCGAGGAGCGGGCGCGGGTCGACGCGCACCTGCAGGGCTGCCCCCAATGCACGGCGCGACTGGGGGCCTACCAGTCGTTGGAACAGGAACTGCGCCGCCTGCCGGACCCACCGGCGCCAAGCCGCCTGCGCCGGCGCTTTCGGGCCGCCGTTGAGGAGCACAGCCGGCCCCTATCGCGCTGGGCGTGGCTGCGCGCGCCGCTGAGCGCGCTGGCCCAGGGAGGGCTGGTGCTCGCCCTGTCGCTGGCCGGCCTGCTGGTGGCCTATATAGCGGCGCGGCCGGGCCTCACCCCCGGGCCGGCGGCCGGCGCGACGATGGCCGTTCCATCGCCCCAGCCCACCGCCACCCTCAGCACGCCCGGCCCCGGCGTGGCCGACATCCTGGCCAACCCGCCCGCCCCGGGCGAGCGGGTGGAGCTGGATGCCTATTACAGCGGAGCCATGGCCTTTCCCTTCCGCGGCGGCCCGCCCCCACCGGAGGACGTGGTCGTCTGCCCGTTCAGTTGGGCGCAGGCGCTCACCGACCGGCCCTTCCCGGCGATGCTCTCCCTGCTCAACGGCACCCAGAGCAACGCCCTGCCGGAGGATGGGGCCTGGCTCGTGGCCGTCACCCCGGAGGGGCTGGAGCCCGGCCGGCGCACGATGCCCCAGCTCCCTTACCACGCCCGGCTGCGCGGCTACCTGGGCGCGCCGGCCCTGGAGCAGTGCGCCGACGCGGCGCGCATCTTTGTGGTGGAGGAGGTGGTCGAGGTCTATGAGGAAGCAGCGCCACAGACCCCGCCGGCCGGCCCGCCCGCGGGTTACGAGACCTGGCCGCGCTACCACGACGCCGCCCTGGGCTACAGCCTGCCCTACCCGCCCGATTGGCAGGTGGAGCGGCTGGATGATGTGACGGTCAACCTCCTCCCGCCCGACTGCCCCGGCTATGCGCTGACCGTGCGAGTCCACCAGGGCGAGACGCGCTACGACCAGTACGATCCGGGCTCGACGCCCCCGATCCTGCAGGGCCGGGGCTGGGGCGTGTACCAGCAGGGGCTATCCTACGGGCAGCCGCCGGCCGGCAGCCAGGGCCTTTCGGGCTGGGTGGTGGACCACGGCGACCAGCCTGGGGAACGCAGCCGCTCGGCCGTCTTTAGCGCCCACGGCCGCACCTACGAGCTGGCCATGCGTTACCCCCTGGGCTTTGCCGCCCGGCAGGACCTGCTCAGCGCCTACACGGCCATCGTCGAGGGTTTGCGGCTGGACGCGCCGCCCGCGCCCTCGCCCACGCCGCCGGTACGGCAGGAGCTGGGCGAGGGGCCCTTCCTGGGCGAGGAAGAGGCGCTGGTGGGCTTGCACGAGGGGGAGGATGTGAAGCTGCTGGAGGCGGAGCTGGTCTCGGAGGCCGAGGCGCGCCGCCGCGCCGGCGCCTGCAGCAGCTACAGCGGGCACTCGGAGGGGGTGTGGCTGCTCACCGTGCGCGGGACCTTTGAGGGGCAACTGCGCACCCTGCGCATGTACGTGGATGCCGTCAGCGGCGCCCAGCTCTGCGGGGAGGAGATCGCGGAGTGATCCCTTCTGCCGGCCTTTGACAGGCAAAGACGCGAGCTATAGAATCATATTATCGGCAATGGTCGCCAACCAGGAGGCAGAAGATATGGAAGTCATGGGCGCAGACGGAGCCACGGCGAAAAAGATCCTCCAAGAGGTCTCGCAGATCCTCGTGACCGACGAAATCATCGGGTTTATCGCTGTGCAGCAGCGCAAGTTCGCGGGCCTGATTCCCGATGCGGCGGTGATGACCAACCGGCGCTGCATCATCTACCGGCCCAGCCTGTTCAAAACCAAGTTCGAGGACGGGCTCTGGCGTGACATCCAGGAGACCGCTCTGGATGAGAGTATCCTGGCCGCGAGGCTGATCTTTACCTTCGTCGACGGCCGGCAGGTGATCATCGACGATCTGCCCAAGGATGCCGCACGCCGCGCCTACGCCTATGCTGAAGAGAAAGAACAAGAAGCGGCCGAGATACGGCGCCAGCGGCAGATGGAAGAGGACCGGGCCAAGGTGGGCGGCGTGTTCGTGGGCCAGAGCATCCCGCCCCAGCCGGGCATGCCGGCGGCCGACGGTTCCATGGCCAAGCTGACCCAACTCAAGTCGCTGCTTGACGCTCATCTCATCACTCAGGAAGAGTACGATAAGAAGAAGGCTCAGATCCTGTCAGAGATGTGAGAGCCAGACCTGACGGGTTTCCGAAAACCCGTCAGGTCTGAGAGCAGATTGCCGAGTTAAACCTCCCGGAGATTGCGCAACCTCCGGGAGGTTGTCGTGCTCCGCTATTCCAGATTCAACCAGCGCAGCTCCTCGGGCGTCAGTTGCACGTCCAGCGCCGCCAGCGAGGTGCGCGTCTCCTCGATCGAGTGCGGGCCGATGAGGGCAAAGATGTTCAGCGGTTGGCAGAGGACGTAGGCCAGGGCGATCTGTGTGGCCGTGACGCCCTTTTGCCGCGCCAGCTTGCGCGCCCGCTCCAGGCGCTGCCAGTTCCCCTCGTTGAACCAGGTGCGCACGATAGAGGCCAGGGCCCGGTTGCCGGCATCCTCGGGCCGGTAGCGCCCGGTGAAAAAGCCGGAGGCCTGGCTACTCCAGGAGAAGAGGGGCATCTGCGTGCGCGCGTACCAGGCGCGCGACTCGGCGTCCGCGGCGGCGACGCAGCCCTGCCACATCGGCTCGTTCCACACGGCCAGGGCCAGGTTGGGGCTGGAGGCCGTAAACCCGACCAGACCGTGCTCTTGGGCGTAGGCGTTGGCCGCCTCGATGCGCTCGATGCTCCAGTTGGACCCGCCAAAGGCGCGGATGCGCCCGGCGCGCCGGTGTTCGTTGAGGCAGTCGACAAACTCACCCACGGGGATCTCGGGGTTGTCGCGGTGCATAAAGTAGATGTCTACATAGTCCGTCTGGAAGCGGTCCAGCGTTTCGTAGAGCTCGCGGGTCAATGCTTCGGGGTTGCAGTGCGGCGTGTGGGCGCCCTTGGCGATGAGCACCATCTCCTCGCGGTTGCCCCGCAGGCGCAGCCACTGGCCGAGTATGCCCTCCGTCCGGTAGACGTAGGCCGTGTCGAAGCAGTTGCCCCCCTGCTCGACGAAATAGTCCAGCAGGGCGCAGGCGAAGGGCAGGTTCATGGCGTGGAGGACCATCGTGCCCATGACCAGGCGCGAGATGGGCTTGTCTACCCCCTCGACGCGGCCGTACCGCATCGGGCGCTCGGGGGCCGGGGTGAGGGGGCGGCCGGTAAAGGGCACGGTCAGCGCCTCCGGCCTTTCGTTGCCAAAGGTCAGGCCGATGTCCTTGCGCCAGAGGTCGAGGGTGCGCATGTTGCCCAGGGAGTCGGCCCAGCTCATGGCCGGTGAGGGGACCTGACGGCTCTCCAGGTAGCGGGCCACCGTGTCCGCCTCGATGGTGTAGAGCGGCACATCGCTCTCGACCGCCACCCGCTCCGGCTCTTTCTCCCCGTCGCGATAGACCAGGATCTCGCTATCCTTGGCGTCCGGCTGCCGGCTCGGGAACCAGGGGTTGGGGACAAAGATGTGCCCTTGCGAACCCCAGACGCGCACGGCCGAACTGACTCTCACCATCATGCCGCAGCTCAGGTTGGCCAGGATGCCCCCGGGGAAGCGCAGGCCGGCCACCGCCCACTCGTCTACGCCGCCCTGGGGGTCAATGTAGGCTGTGCCCTTGACCTCCAGCGGCTCGGCGAATTCCTGGCCCAGGGCCGCGCCGGCAATGAGGCGGGCGGCGGAGGTGCAGTAGCAGCCCACGTCCATGATGCCCCCGCCGGCCACAGCGTTCTGGTGGCGGAAGGCCTCATAGTCCGGCCGGCCGACGTTGAAGGAGAAACAGGCGTCGATGACGCGCACCTCGCCGATAGCTCCCTCGCGGATCAGTTCCGTCAGCCGGGCCATCTGGGGGTGGCAGCGGTACATGAAGGCTTCCATCAAAAAGACGTCGTGGCGCCGCGCCGCCTCCACGGCGACCATGGCCTCGCCATAGTTGGAGGCCAGCGGCTTTTCGCAGAGGATATGCTTGCCGGCCTCGGCGCAGCGGATGGTCCACAGGGCGTGCAGGTGGTTGGGCAGGGCGATATAGACCGCCTCGACCTCCGGGTCGGCCAGCAGGGCCTCGTAGCCGGCGTAGCGGCGGGGGACGGCGAACTCGTCGCCAAAGGCGTCGGCCGCCTCGGCACTGCGGCTGCCGACGGCCACCAGCTCGCCCGTCTGCGAGTGGCTCAGGCCCCGGGCAAAGGCGCGGGCGATGCTCCCCGTGCCGAGGATGCCCCAGGCGAGTTTGCGAGATTGCGTGTTATCCATATCTGCTCCTTGGGTTGGTGTGTCAGACGTCAGGCGTCAAACGTGAAGCGTCAAACGTCAGGCGTCATGCTGAGTACTGCGTACTCCGTAATGCGTAAGGACGCCTCTTGTGGCGAGTCTTGCTCAGAGCGAGGTTACGCAGTACGCATTACGGGGTACGCAGTAGCCCGACGCTTGACGCTTCCCTCCGGCATTATCTCCAACTTTAGCCTCCCCCGCCGCTTGGGGATGCGCCAGGCAAAGGCGATGCGGCGCACATCGGTGGGGCCGCCGTCCAGGTCCACGGCGGGCAGGAGGTCGATGCGCACCTGGACTGTTTGCGGGTCGTAGCGCACGCGCAGGGCGCCGCGCTCGCCGGAGACGCGCAACAGCCCCGGCCGCAACGCCTCGACCGTGCCCAGAGTGATGAGGGGGCTCTCCAAAATGCGCGGCTCCGCCGCCTTGAGTTCATCCTCAATCACCACCCGGCCGTGCCGGGCGATGCGCCACAGGCTGATGGTGCGCCGCAGGCTCTCCAGGCCCAACTCCCCGGCATAGGCGGAGCGCAGCTCCAGGGTGAGGGCATCCTCCCAGTCGTTGGCCACCCGGCGCAGCACCTCCGCGCGCCGCTCGCGCCCTGCCAGTTGCCCCTGCCCATCCACCGTCGGGACGGCGTGCCCGTAGGAGCCGGCCGCGGGGTGCGCGTAGCGCTCTTCGGGCCGGAAATAGCCGCGCGTGTAGCGGGCGGCGCCCAGGTCGGTGACCAGCGATTCCTCGCGCCAGTGCACGACAAACTGCCCCAGGTCGTTGTGGTTATGGGATTCGTCGTTGTGCCCGCCCTTGACGGCGAGGACGAGGCCGCCCGGCTCGGCGGGGCAATAGCGCGCCACCAGCCAATCCTGCCCGGCGATCCAATCGCGCTCGGCCGGCTGCCAGGCGGGCAACGGCTTTGGCCTGTCATTCTCGTCCAGCCGCGCGGGCTCCCACGCCCGCGCACGGGGCTCCTGACAGGCGCTTCCTTTAGGGCTTTCCCCTTGCCCAAGCAGCTTGTGCGTCGGCAGGCCGGCGGCGTGGGAGCCGCTTCTGCTGGGCTTGAAAACACCCTCCAGCCCCTGCAGCCAGGCCATGTGCCGCAGGTAGGGGGCGAGGCCGTCGAGGGCGGGGGTATCCAGCGTCCCCTGCCGGCGGATGAGCGCCAGGAGGTCGGCATCGCCCAGGCGGTGGCCCAGGTAGGCCAGGGTCTCGTCCGGCACCCGCTGGCCGGCGCCCACATCGGAAAAGGGCACATAGCGCCCCGGGCTGAGCTCGACACGCAGGGGGTAGCGGGCGCTGCGGCGGGCCAGGGGGTCATCGAAGAGGGTCAGCGCGCCCTCGCTGCGGCACTCCAAGAGGTGGGAGAGGAGGGCATAGTGGGCAAAGCCAAAGCCCCAATAGCCCGGGCCCTCCACCGTCCCGCCGTCGGGGCCAAAGGTGGCCAGGTAGTGGCCCAGGGCGCCCAGGCCCTTGGCGATGATCGCCGCCAACCGCGCGGCGTCCGGCTCCAGGTAGAGGGCGGCGCCCACCACGCCGGCCACGCACACCGCCGTCCAGTTGTTGACCTCCCCCTGCGGGCCCAGCCACCAAAAGTCGTTGCGGGCCAGGAAGGGGGCCAGCGCGCGCCGCTCTACCTCGTAGTGCAGGCGGCGGCGCACCGCCGGATGCAGGGCCTCGCCCAGGAGGTAGCCGGCCTCGGCCAGGTCCAGGGCCGTCAGGGCCACGCCCAGGTCAACATCCCAGGCCTCGGGGTCGGGGAGCTCCTCCTCGCGGTACCTGCCCAGGTGGGCGGCGTAGAGCCACGTGCTCTGCTCGCAGACGGCCCAGAGCGCATCCTGCGCGGCATCGAGAAAGCGGCCCGCGCCCTCCAGGCACTCGGCCAGCGTCAGGGCCGTCAGGCGGGTGGCCTGCGCCCACTGGGCGCTCTCCGAGGGCTCGCGCTCGCCCCGGCGAAAGAAGGCCAGAATCTCGCTGGCCAGGACGGGGCGGATGGGCTCGGCGAGGGCCTGCTCGGCCTGGGCCAGGAGGCGGGGGGCCAAGGGAGACTGGGCGAACGCTTCCCAGGCCGCGCGGTCGCTACGCACGGGGAAGGGCGGCCGCCCCGGCGTGGTACGCAGCAGTTCGGCCAATTTGGGCTCGGGCAGGTGGAGCAGGGGGTGAGTATGTTCCACTGGAAATCTCCGGTTGGGTTGCCCGCGGCGGGTGAATGCACGGTAGCTAGAGATTAGTACAGAACGCAAAGGCCGTCAAAAGCGGGACCGCGCGCCGCTGCGGCGCCGCCGGGGAGGGCTGCCATCGCGGCGGGGAATGCGCCAAGGCTGACTTTGCCGTATTGGGTGATATGTGCTATATACTGACTCCATCGGTCACCATCGCAACTGCTGTCGGCCTGCCCTGCCGGGATCTCCCGGTAGAACCCTGCATGGGGAGGCGAGCCACGTCCTTGCTTCGATGCTGAAAGGAGCGCCTCCGGTGTCAATGTTCCGTCGATTGCTGCTGATCGCCCTGTCCATCCTGTTGTTCACCCTCCAGGTATTTCCTGCCCACGCGCAGAGCCCCGAGGAGCCGCCGGCCTATGAGGTTTGCGGCAACCCGCACCTCGGGCCCGTTGCATCCGAACTGCGCCGGTCCGTCACCTGGCGTCCCCTGGAAGATGAAGCCCTCCGTGCGCAGGGCAAGCTCAACGCCCTGGGGGAGGTGCAATCAGACACCGTAGGCCAAGAGCGCTCGTTCTGGGCCAGTGACTTTACCGTTAGCGGGTCCGCCTTCTACTCGGTCACGGCCACCTGCCGGGCGGTGGGCAGCCACGTCTACGTGTATGTGGAGAACGAACAGTCTGTCTTGGATAGTGTGGCCATCGATATCGCCAACAAGTTCGACAACACCATCTACCCGCGGGTCAAAAGCGCCTTCGGCAGCGAGCCGAACCCGGGGGTCGACCTCGACCCCCGCGTCTACCTCCTGTTGTTGGACATCCGCGACGGCTACACCCCTGGGGGAGGCTACACCGCGGGGTATTTCTATGCGCTGAACGAATTCCTCAACGAGGAACTCCCGGCGCCCTATGCGGGGTACAGCAACGAAAAGGAGATGATCTACGTCGACACGTACCCCTCCACGGTGGGCAACATGTCCTCTCTGGGCACCATCGCCCACGAGTTCCAGCATATGGTGCACTGGTGGATGGACTGGGAGGGGGATGAGGAAACATGGGTCGACGAGGGGTGTGCGGATCTGGCCCAGTTCCTCTGCGAGTACGGCCATCCCCGCTCCCACCTCTACACCGGCATCCCGTCATATCCCGGCTTCCTGGAGGAGCCGGACCACCAACTGACCCAGACCGGCAGTGTCTGGGACAACGAGCCCCACATCCTGGCCTCCTACGGCGCCGCCTATATGTGGACGCTCTACCTCTGGGAGCACTATGGCGGTGATGCGACAATTAGAGCACTGGTGAGTGACAGCGCCAACGGCATCGAGAGCGTGAACAACACCCTGGCCGCCCGGGGCTACAGCGAGCGCTTTGACGATGTGTTCTATGACTGGGTCGTGGCCAACTATCTGGATGACGGCACCGGACCCTACGGGTACCAGAGCCTCGAACTCTTGGCCACAGGCACGCCGGACTATGTGACATCCTTCCCGCGGCCGGCACCGGCGGCGATGCACACCAACTATCCGCTGTCGATGATCAGCGGCACGGTGAACCCTTGGGCGGGTGACGCGATCAAGCTGACCGGCTTTGGCAACAACACTCTCCGCCTCACCTTTGACGGCGTCGACAGTAATCGCTTTGCGGCAGCGGTCGTGCACTCGACGAGCGCCAATCTGGCCTCGGGCACCAATTCGGTCAGCGAGATCGAACTCAACGGCGCCTGGGCTGGCACCAAGCAGATCGATGGCGCCGGGGCGCAGGCGGTGCTCCTGATTCCTATGAGTCTGGCCGACACGACCAAGTCTGCTGACTATACCTACAGCGCCAACACCGGCGCCGACACGTTCAACAAGCGTATCTACCTGCCGCTGGTGCTGCGGTAGTAGTGCCGGGTATGGAA
>DAOUGZ010000217.1:0-7453 GCA_034428955.1 Anaerolineae bacterium
GGATTCCTCCCGGACGGAGGTCTGCGCGCGGCGCGCGGGTGCGGACAGCCCAGAGTTCTGCGTCACCGTGCCCGACCTGTACCGGGAGCACTATCACAACGTCGAGTTCCACAACGGCCGCCTCTACGCCGTCCGCCGCCTGGGCTACGACGGCTACCCCGACGAGGATTGGACCGACGAACTGTGGCGTTACGACGGCTCGGGACAGGGGACCCGGCTGTACTCGCTGCAGGGGCTGGACTTTCGCGTGGCGCCCGATGAGGCGCACATCGCCATCTCGCGGCCCGATGAGGCCCAGCTTGCCTTCCTCGACTCGGCCGCGCAACCATGCTGCGAGTATGCGATAGAGGAGTTGGGGGCGCAGGACCCTGGGCGCCCGCCTGTGGAGCGGCTGATTGCCCCGCTCTCTTGGTCGGCGAACGGCCAGAGCTTTTGGGGCGCCATCACGCTGGGCCCACAGGCCGAGGGGTTCTTCCGCGTCGAGCCGGGTGGGGAGGTAGCGGTCTATGACGTATCCGACCTGCCCATGGCCTGGGAGTATGCCCTCGACCCCGATACAGGCCGTGTCGCATATAGCGACTATCCGGCGCTGTTCGATGCGGACAGTGCAAAGAGTTTTGAGGAGAGCGGCAAGACCGTTACTCTGTACGTCCACGACCTGGCGACCGGCGAGACGCGGACCATTGCTACCTCGGTCGGCAAGGCCTTTCACCCGCGCTGGCTTGAGGATGGGACGCTGGAGTGGTCGCCCGGGGCCGAGGCCGCCGGGCTGTGAGGCGGCAAAGCCCTGCGGGCTGGTTAGCCCTTACGGGGCTTGGCCGTTTTGAGCACGGGGTTTGTAACCCCGTGCGGCAGGTCGCCGATGCGAAGGTTGTGCCTCCAGAGCCTATCGATGAGCGGGTGGATGTGCCCTATGTGAGGGTGTCAGGGCTTTGGCGGGAAAGGGGTAACCGTATGAGAGTCCGCTTGTTGCCCGCCCTGCTCGTGGCCGTGGCGCTGGTTGCCTGTACGCCGGCGGAACTGCCTCAGGCCTCGCCGGAGGAGGTTGGGCTGACCTGGCGCGAGTGCCCTGTGCAGACGTTCAGCTGTGAGGCGGAGGAGGTGTGTCTGGGCGAGTTGCCGCCCCGTGTGGGCGACGATGCGCGCCTGGGCGCGCGCTCCCCCGAGGGTTTTGAGCTGACCATCGATGCCGACACCTACCGCACGCGCCACCTGGAGCTGGGAGTGATCGATCCCTACCTCCTGCTGCGGAATGGGCAGCCGGTGAGCCTGCTCTGGGGTGAGTTTGTGGTGTATGACCCCGAGATCTCCCTGCAGCGCATCGCCGGCAAGGCGGCCTGGGAGTTCTCTGACCCGCGCCAGGCGACGGTCATCTACGACGGGCAGGACTTGCGCCGCGTCTATGGGCTCGATGCCGTCTACCGTCCGCACGAACTGGCGGGCAAGCTCGCCTTCATCGGGCGCAAGGCGGGGGAGTACTTTTTGGTCTACGATGGCCGGCGGGTGGGGCCCGCATTCGACGAGGTCCATATCGCCTATTGCTGCGAGGCCGTGCTCTACGCCCCGCGCGGCGGCGAGGGGGGCTATCGCTTCTGGGGGCGGCGCGGCGATGATCTCTACGTGGTGGAGGTGGCGGCAGACGCGGGTGAGCTGGCCTTCTACCTCATCGCCGAGCCGCGTAGGCCCGCCGAATTGGCCGGTGTGGACCTGGGCAGCCTGGCGTTGCAGCCCGAGCCGATCCTGGCGCCGGAGGATATCGTGGCCTATCACTGGGCGGAGCACACCTTGCAAGTGACCCCCGAAGCAGCGGCAAGGCTGACTGCGCTCGAGGTACCGACGTATGGGGTGCCGTTTGCGGCCTGCGTGGGCGCCGAGCCGGTGTACCTGGACGCATTCTGGACGCCTTTCTCCTCCCAGAGTTATGACGACGTAGTGATCGAGATGTGGCCCGGCGGCCCGCGGGAGGCGCTGCCTATTGAGCTTGGCTACCCCTGGTCGCCGGAGCCGGCTCCTGTGCCGGACCCCAGATCTGATGGGCGGGTGCGGCAGGCGCTGGAGGCGTCGGGCAAGCTGCGCTAGGTTGTGTTCGGAAGGTGGCTGGCGATTGGAAATCACCCCTGGAGACGCTGCGGCGCCGGGCGTCGACCTACGTCGACGCGTCCGCACAGGCGGACGACCGACCGCAGACCCTCCAAACCCCCATACCCCAAGGTCAAGTGCGCTCCTTGTCTCACTTTGTGCCTCTCAGTTGTCATACTCTATAGACACATCAAGCGCGCCACATTCTGGAGGGAGCGTGTTCATGCCGGCATCGTATGTGGATCGCGGGGCGGCCTGCCCCCATGCGTCAGGCAACGGCGCCTCTGCCGCTGAGGTGGGGACGGACCTGGCCGTTGACCTCTACGAGCGCTACCACGCGGATATTGTCTCCTACCTCTACGGTATGGTCCATCAGCGCGAGTGGGCGCAGGACCTGGCGCAGGAGGCCTTTCTGCGCGTTCTGCGCGCGCGGCAGCGCCTGCCGGAGGTGGAGAACCGTCGCGCCTGGCTCTACCGCGTGGCCACGAACGTCGCCTTGAGCGCGCTCAAGCGGCGGGGTCGCTTCGCCTGGCTGCCCTGGCGTGCAGAGGATGGGCACGAGCGCAGCGCGCCGGATGTGGCCGAGCAGGTCGGCCGGCGCAGCGCGGTGGAGGTGGCCCTGGCGGCGCTGCAGCCCAGCTACCGGGCGCCGCTCCTGCTCTACGCCCAGTATGGTCTGAGCACGCGCGAGGTGGCCGAGGCGCTGGGCCTGAGCGAGGCGGCGGCGCGTAAGCGCATCTACCGGGCGAGCGAGATGTTCCGCCGGCATTACGGTGAGGGGGACGTGCGATGAGCCACATGCCGTATGAGGAATGGTTGGCCGTATGCGGCGACCTCGAGCCCATCGAGCGGGAGCAGTTCGACGCCCACCTGCGCGGCTGCCCCCAGTGCGCGGCCCGGCTGGCGGAGTATCGCGCCATGCACCGGGCGTTGCAGGTCCGCCCCCAGATCGAGCCGGGTGAGCGGCTGCAGCTGGGCTTTTACGCCGCCGTAGCCCGGGCGCGGCGGGAGGACCGCCGCCGGCCGCTGTGGCGGGCGCTCTTGGCAGTGGGCAACGCGGCAGCCTGGGTAGGCGTGGCGGCCATCGTGGCCGTCGTGGCCCTCACCTGGCCGCACCTGGCGCGGCAGGCCTGGCCCGGTGCAGCGACGCCCCTGGCGACGACGGCCGTGCCGGAGCTGGTGGGCAGCGAATGGGTGCTTACGGCGCTCAACGGCCAACCGCTGATCGAGGGCACGCAGATCACCCTCCACTTTGGTGGCGGTGGGGAGGCGGGTGGCTTTGCCGGCTGCAACCGCTACGAGGCCAAGTATGACCTGCCGGGCGGAGGGGGGCTCTCCATCGGCCTGGCGGCGATCACCGCCGAGGGCTGCGTGGAGCCGCAGGGTGTATTGGAGCAGGAGCGGGCCTACACCGAGGCGCTGCAGAGCATCAAGGCCTACCGCCTGGCCGGCGACCGGCTGGAGTTGGCCGATGCTGCCGGTGAGGTGGTCCTCACCTACCGGCGGCGGCAGCCGCTGGCGATGGACCCCGCCGCCCTGGTGGGCACGGAATGGCGGCTCGTCTCCTGGAATGACCGGCCGCCCATCGAGGGCTCGCCGATCACTATCGCCTTCACCGAGACGGAGATTAGCGGGCGGGCCGGCTGCCGCGGCTACGAAGGCACCTACGAGGCCGGCGGCGACCACATCCGCTTCCTCATGCTGGGGATGACCGAGGTCGAGCCCCAATGCTCGCCGGAACTACTTCAGCAGGAGGCAGAGTATACGACGACCCTGGGCTGGACCAGCCACTACCGTCTGGGGGATGGTCAGCTCACGCTCCTGACCGAGCGGGGCGAGACACTGGTCTACGCGGCGATCGGTGCCGTGCCGGGCCCAGCCCTCACCCCGCCGACCGAGGTGGAGATGCCGCCGCTGGCCTCGCTGCACATGGTCGATGAGCAGAACGGCTGGGCGAAGGGCCTCGGCCCCCTGCTGCACACCACCGACGGCGGCCGGACCTGGACCGATGTGACGCCTCCGGGCGCCGGCAGCGGCGACTATGCCATCGTGGACGGCAACCGGGCCTGGGTGGCGTCTGTGGGCGAGCTGGGGAGCGAGTCCATCACCTTCTATCGCACCACGGACGGCGGGAAGAGCTGGGAGACCGGCGTTTTCACGCAGACCTTCTCCACCTCGGTAATGGGGCTGTACCTGGAAGCCGCCGACCTCAACTCGGCCTGGCTGACGGCGGTTGCGCCACAGAGCATGACTCCGCCGGTCGCGGCGCTCTTGAGGACGGATGACGGCGGCGCGCAGTGGTCCCAGGTGGCCGGCACCAGCGACGCGCTGCCCTACAGCGGCGAGGTCCGCTTCGGGGATGCCACAACGGGCTGGCTCTCCGGAGCCGGTGACGACAGCCTGCTGGGTTCTCTGAGCGTCACCCACGACGGCGGCAAGAGCTGGCAGGCGGTGGAGTTGCCGCCTTCGGGCCATGAGGACGGCCGGCTCAACATCGGCCTGCCCACCTTCTACGGCGCGGGGAAGCAGGATGGGCTCCTGCCCGCGCAGTACCGGCCGCGGAGCGCGACAGCAACTGGGCCGGCGCTTATTGCCTACGCTACCCACGACGGTGGGGAGACGTGGCAGGCCACGACGCCCGTGCCCGGCGGCAGCGCATTCGATTTCGTGAACGCCAACGAGGGCTGGGTGTGGGCTGCGGGCCCCGGCAATGCGGCCGGGGGTACGCTCTATCACACACAGGACGGCGCCCGGACCTGGGAGGCGCTGGCCGGCACGCCGGGCCTGGAGGCGTTCCTGATACAGGGCGGCGAGGTGCTGCAACTCGATTTCGTGAGCGAGGAGACCGGCTGGGCCATCTTGCGCGGACTCGACGGGCGGACGACGCAGCTCGTGCGGACTTGGGACGGCGGGCGTAGCTGGGAGTCCGTCAGCGGGCGGCTCGGTGAGCCCGAGGCCCCAACCTCGGCGGTGGATGCGAACCGCCGAGCCTTCACGGACTGGGCCTATGGCGTGTCGCTGGAGACCCCGGCCCATTGGGTGCCTGTCGAGGGGTAAGGCGGACGCCATGGCGCGGCGGACGGCTACTTCGACGTGGGCGCTGGCTCGCCGGCGTTGAGCATCGACGAGGCGGCAGCGCTGGAGGCCGGACACAAGCTGCAGCCGTACAGCTCGAGCCCGACAGTCGAGGCGCTCACCGTGCGGGGGCAGGAGGTGCGGGTAGGAGGTGGTTGCCATGCGGTCAGGGCGCTGGGCTAGTTGGGCCTGGGCGGCCATCATCGCTGTGCTTGTGGGTGTGGCGCTGGTGATGCCGGCATGCCGCACACGGCAGCTTGAGGGCGACAAGGTGGCAATCTATGCCGCTGCGGTGCGCCATGTTCTGGCCGAGCATCGAGAGGATTGGGCGGTCATCTTTGTCCAGCCGCGGTTGGTGGCCACGGCCCGGCCGCAGGAGCCGGCGCCGGATGGCGGCCCGGTGCCCGCCGGGCTCGTGGAGGCGCTGCAGGGCCTGGCGCCTCGCGTGGAGTTGGCGAGCGCCGAGGAGGCGATCGACCGGAGCATGGACCAGCCCGGTTGGGGCAACGTGGTGCGCGAGGACGGCATCCTCATCACGCTGGGCGCCATCCGGCCGCAGCCGGATGGTTCGGTGCTGCTGGCGGTCCAGTACCATGTGGATGCCGTGCATGGCGGCGGCTATGAGTATCGGCTGCGGGGGGAGAGCGGCGGTTGGCGGGTGGTCGAGGCGACCTTGCGTTGGCTGGCGTGAGGGCGAGAATCGTACGAGGGCCGGGAACGAGATAGGCCGCGGACGAGCGCGGATGAATGTGGATCAACCACTTCAACCCTCGCTCGTCCGCGGCCTACTCATTGATTAGCTACAGAAGCGTTACCTTTTGACCCCGGCTGCGATATACTCTGTAGAAGGACTATCCGCCCCGACAGCCGATCAGGAGACTGCCTATGCACAGCCTATCACTGGCGAGAGAAGGCCCACCTCTGAGCGCTGAGAGCGATGCGACGCTGGTGCGCGCCGCCCGTCGCGATGCGGCGGCCTTTGCCCGCCTCTACCGGCGCTATGTGACCCCCATCTACCGCTACGTCTACAACCGGGTGGGGCATGCCGCCGAGGCGGAGGACCTAACTTCGCAGGTCTTTGCTGAGGCGCTGGAGGGCCTGCCCGGCTATCGCGAGCAGGGCCACTTTTCCGCCTGGCTCTTTGGCATCGCCCGCCGCCGTATCGCCGATCATCACCGGCACGGGCGCTCTACCCTGCCACTGGATGACGTGATGGAGCCGGTCGCTGGCCAGGCGGACCTTCTAACTCAGGTAGTGCGGGATGAGGCGCTGGGCCGGCTGGGGGCGCTGATCGGCGAGCTGGGCGAGGCGGAGCAAGAGTTGCTGCGGCTGCGCTTTGCCGGCGAGCTGACCTATGCCGAGATCGGCGCAGTCGTGGGCCGCAGCGAGGCGGCGGTCAAGATGGCCGTGCACCGGCTGCTGCGACGGCTGGCGGCAGAGTGGGAGGTGAGCGATGCCTAGGATGACGGATACAGGGACTTGCCCACAGATGGAACAGGCGCTGCGCGCGCTCTATGCCGCGCCCACACCCAGCCCGGCCTTTGTGGATGGTCTGGAGCGCCGGCTGCTGGCCCAGGCGCAGGCTCTCCCCGCCCCCGCACGTTTCCGGCTGCCGGCCTGGATGCAGTCCGCCGGCCGTCGTTGGGCGCTGGCCGCGGCGGCGGTTCTTCTGGCGCTGGCTACGACTCTCGCCGCTATCGGACCGCAGCGGGTTTGGGCCGAGGTGCAGCGGCTGCTCGGCTATGTGCCGGGGGTTGGCTTTGTGGACCTGGAGCGCACGCGGGTGCTCACGGCGCCGGTGGCGCTGACGCGCGAGGGTGTGACGCTGGTGGTGGAGCAGGCCCTGGCGCGCCCGCAAGGGACGACAGTGGTCGTCCGCAGTGCGGGCCTGCCCCCGGAAGATGAACTCTGGGCCGGCGGCAGGTCGGCTGCAGGCGGCGGCGAGGTTCGGCTGCGGCTCCCCGACGGCGCGGCGCTTTCGCCGAGGACCTACCGCGCCAACCTGGGCGCAGGCACCTTCGAGTTTGCGCCGCTGCCCGAGGGCGTCTACCAGGTCACCCTGGAGTTGGCGCGCCTGCCCCTGGCGCCGGAGGGCCTGGCGCCGCAGGGGTGGGAGGTGCCTCTTACCCTGCGGCCGGCGACGGGGGAGGTCGTGGCCGAGCTCTTCCCGCAGCCCTACGCGCCCGAGGGGGCCGCTGCGACCCGCAACGGCGTCACCGTCCAGGTGTTGGAGGTGGCTCACGCACCGGAGGAGACGGCGGTCCGCCTGCAGGTGCAGTGGACGAACGGGGACTGGGAG
>DAOUGZ010000218.1:0-4832 GCA_034428955.1 Anaerolineae bacterium
CCTTTCACGACCCCGTCTATACTATATCATATCACTCATGGTTTTGCAAGCGTTTGCGGGCATTTTGGCCGGCGTCGCAAGTGCAGTACCGATGCCGGCCCGGCGCAACCTTCAGCACGCCGGTATCCAGGCACAGGCCGCACGTGTACTCGCCCAGTCTGATCAGCCGCGGCCTCTGGGCCCCAGCAGGCTCGAGTTGAGCCCGCTGGGCTGTGCCACTGAAGAGCGGCAAGTCTTCGCCGCTCTGGAACATGGTCATTTGGTCCTTATTTCCGGCCATCGAGTACCCCCTCTTCTTCCAGCTGTGTGCAGGCCATGAACAAGCACATGCCGTTGATAAAGGCTCTCTTGTCCGAATCTGCGGCCCAGGCTTCAATCTTGGCAGGATCAACACCGCTCGACAACGCTCCGGCGATAAAGTCCTCGCGCACCTTGTAGGCGCGCTCCTCAATCAATCTGCGCTCGCTTGCGGTAAAGTCAGCGTACTTTTTGAGCTTCATCTCGGTTTCTCCCTCCCGTACCACTCGGTCTTGCACTCGGGGCATCCGAACAGTGTCGCCAGGATGCCCTTTTGTGGCTGCCACTTTTGGCAGTGCTCACACCAGCGTTCGCTCTCGGTGTGCTCCTTCACCCAGAGCGGCATTGTATATATGACGCTCGGGTCATCCGCGAGTCGGTATTCTTGATGCGGACCTTCGATCCGCACCAATCGCCGATTGCGCTCCTCACCGTGTCTTGGCATGGTACTTCTCTCCAACGTATTCGAACAAAGCCAGCGAGAGGCACGTCTCGTTGATCGTGTTCAATTTTCGTGGGTTGTACGCCCAGGAAATGACCTCGAAGGCCGGCACCCCATCGCGCCTGATAGCATAGATAAGAAAGTCTGTTCGGATTTCCAGCGAGCGCCGCTCAATCTTGCGGCGCTCCTCCAACGTCAACTGGGGCAACACGATCACATCTCCCCTCTTGACTTGAGCGACACCCACTTGTTGTGGCCGATGATGATATGGTCCAGCACATTGACGCCCAACAGCTCGCCGCCTTTCACCAACTGCCTGGACAGAGCAATGTCCTGGGGCGACGGCTCCGGGTCGCCGCTCGGGTGGTTGTGGGCCATAATGATACTGGGAATGTTGTTGGCCACTGCCGGTTTGAGCACTTCGGCCACCCGAACCTGGATTTCACTCACCGTACCCCGGTAAATGATCTCACTGCGTACAATCTCGCCCCGAGTGTTCAGCAGGAGAACGACAATCTCTTCACGGTCCAAGTGGGCCATTTGAGGCATCAAATACTGAGCGGCATCCCCCGGGCTGTATACCTTCTGCCTGTCGTTCACTTCCATTCGGGCTCTGCGCCCCAACTCAAAGACCGCTTGTAGCATCTCGGCCCGTTTGGGGGTCAGCCCCAGAGCCTCCAACTCGCGTTTGGTCTTGGTTGACAGCTTGGCCAATCCGCCGGCATTGCGCAACAGCGTTGCCGCTTCCTCCATGTACCGCGAGCCGGTAGCCAGGCAGAGCAACTCAACGTTGCTCAGCATGGCCGCCCCATACTGTTCAAGCCGGTAAGACGGCCGTTCTGTCGCCGGCCAATCCCGCACCGCTAAACGTTCCCAGTCATGCTCCGCCATCTCGAACATTGTCATTTGCCCCATGTTGCCTCTCCTGAAAAGCATGCGTTGTGTCGTTCACTATGCATAGTATATCACACATCGTTTACTTTGTCAAGAGGTTTGGACAACGAATTTCGAGCCAATTTGACAGGGGTATATGGACAGTGGGTCTTGGAGTGGGAAACAGAAACGCCGGGAGCACCATGCTCCCGGCGTTCGTGGGTAGGTCTCAGCCCTACGCTATCTCATGCTGGCATGGCGGTCTCACTGCCGCCGACTGGTCTCGCGCCAACGATCATCGCTTCGACATCCGCCTTGGCCTGTGCAGCTTTGTGATCAGCCTCGGCCCGCAGCGCCGCGATCTGCTCCCGCTGCGCCGTCACCTTGGCCACAAGCTCATGTTGCACGTCGAGTGGTGGAACCACCAGCGCAAGTTCGCGAACATCGTTGCTGTTGATCGATGCGAGATTAGTCGTAAACTTTGCGCGCGAGCGAAAGTGAATGCGAGCCGGTGCTGCCTGCATGTACTGTAGTACGTACTCGGGTAGGACCCAAGTGTGATCCACGCGAACCCTCAGGATGTGGTTCTGGTGCACACAGTCGGGGATCTCGCCACGCCAGATAGCCGGCCGGCCTACGAGGTCGGCGCTGTTGCCTTCGCACACTAGGAGGTCTCCCGGCTCAAGGCGATAGCTCGGCATTTCGTCATCGAGGACGTTGATCTCCTTCACTTCGCTCAGGTCCAACTCACCACGCTGAACGTTGGCCACGCGCAGGTAGGGGCGTGCGTGACGCCCAGGGCGATTTGCGGGGCACTTCTGTATGCCATAGGATACCGTCGCCACGTCACCCAGTGAGGTCGCCGGATACCTGCCTACGCTGATGTCCACGCTGTTCCGAGACAATTGGTTGTACATTACTGACCAACGGTCCAGGTCCTTCCACCATATTGACAGCGCTTTAGGCAACGTAGTCTGCTTCGGCTTAGCCAGGCCGAGATCCGCTAGGAAGCCGACCTCGATTTGGTCCTCCAACTCCGCGATCCTACGGCGAATGTCAGCAATCTCTGTCTGGGCCTGTTCCCATGCGGACACAATCGCTCGCTGTATCGAAAGCGGAGGAAGTGGGACATCAGCAGATTCCAGATCCGCCGGCTGAACTCGCTTGCGTCCACTCGCCCCGCTTATCATGCCGTTGATCTTGCTTCGAAAGGCGTTGGTACGAAACAGCAGCTTGATGTATCGCGCATCGGCTACCATAGGGTCAACAGCGTAGACCGGATACTCGCTTGTCACGCATACATGGCCTAGCTCATCAGGCACGATGCCGATAGCTCCATTGCGAACATCAATCTTGGAGAAGACCACGTCACCGGGGCCTGCCCACCACAGCCGCCCCTTGACTGGCTTGGTCCCGGACTGGTGTCGAGGTTCCATCTCTCCATCGAAATGCAGCGTTACCAGTTGCAGCGCATCAGGATCAGTACGCTCGCGGTCAACCTCGGAAAGCTTGCGGCGAAGGGCAGTGGAGAGCGGCTGGATCAGCTGACTGGGCCACCGCCAATCAACAGTGGCAAAACTGCCTACGCTCCACCGTTCCAGACTCTTGAACCAGACTGCGAAGGCTCTAGGAGGTGCCGATACTGCTGGGCCCGAAGTCATCCCTCACCCCCATTGCTTGTATCCAGTATGAATGCCTCAGGGTCTTGGCGAAACCGGAGGTATTGGAGTAGAGCAGTCTCCTCAGCCGTCATCCCTTCCGGCAGGCCGAGGGCTTCGCTGTAGTAGAGCTCACACGTGTCTTGCTCACCAGTGGCCGTGATGCCTACGTGCTCGGCGTCATACATGAACACCGGGTAGGCGAAACGCTCTTTGAGAAGCCGCCGGGCTTCGCGGGCCTTTGTGTCAGCCATCTGCTTTTCGTACTGGCGCAGCTCGGCCCGGGCGGCTTTGCCACGGTCAGCGTCCTTTGCCTTCTTCGCCGCGTCAATCTCTGCCCTGAGCCGCGCGGTCTCAGCGTCGATCTCAGGCTTGTACTTCTCATCCACTTCAGCGATAGCAGCCAAGCGCTTGGCCTCAAAGTCGGCAGCTTCCTCCTCGGTGAACTTTTGCATGAACAGGAGAGACGCCTTCACCGTGGCACCAGCGGAGTAGAAGGTCTCCTGAGGCAGGCTGATCACAGCCTGGATGAAGGCACGGTCTTCGCAGAACTCTCGAACATAGGCGAGCGAGGGGTTGTTAAGGATGCCTTCGGGCAGGACAATACCCAGCCAGCCACCAGGCTTGAGAAGCGCCAGACAACGTTCCATAAACAGAATCTCTGTCTTGACCTTGCCAAGTTTCCGCTTGCCATTGCCACGCTTAGGAAGCTCGAAAAGGGAGGCTATGGGTGCCCTGTCTGCGGCCGCGCGCTCCATGCGGGCTTGGGCCTCCCTATAGGCTTGCCCATACCAGTTGGCATAGCGGCGATACTGCCCACTATTGACGTCATCTGCGCTTATGCGGTCAGAGGGTTCAACATTCGCGCCAAAGGGCGGGTTCGTCAAGATAATGTCGAAGCGCCCCTCGAAAATGCCGTTGACATTGATGAAGCCGTTGTGGTGATGAACGCCACCATGTCCGTCACCGTGCATAATCATGTTCATTTTGGATGTGCGAGCCATGCGGTCATTGGCATCACAGCCGTAGATGCACCGATTGGCCAGCTTCCAGAGGCGAGACTCGGGCTTGTTCTGGTCGATGGTAGCCTGCAGTTCCTCATAGCGCTGGCGCAGCAGACCCGCGCGCTCTTCCTCTGACAGAGCCTGGCCCTCTAACTCCGTGATGTATTCCTGGTACTGGCGGTCTACGTCCGCCATTATCTGTTCGCGGACAATCTCAAAGAAGCGGATCAGGAACCCACCGGACCCACTGGCAGGGTCACATATGACGTCCCCTTCACGAGGCTGGACCATGCGAACCATAAACTCGACGATTGTTCGAGGCGTGAAGAATTGCCCGATCTCGCCCCGGAAAGTTTTCCCCAGGAAGCGTTCGAAGGCAATGCCCTTCACATCCTCAGTGGTGTCAGACAGATTATAGCGCTCTAGTAGTGCGTCAAGGTGAAACTGAGGGGTATAGTCGTCCGAGTTTGGTACGCGCGTTGTCCGTGGTGAAGCGCCAATCGATGCCAGCGTGTTCACTGTTGCGCGTGGCCTCCCAGGCGGCGCACTCTCGGGCGA
>DAOUGZ010000219.1:0-46764 GCA_034428955.1 Anaerolineae bacterium
GCGCAACGGCTCGCGCATCCCCGAACGCGTGCTGCTGGGTCTGGCCCTCGTCGGCGGGACGGTAGGGGCCGGAGCAGCCATGCTGCTCTTTCACCACAAAACGCGCAAGCAGCCGTTTCTGCTGCGCTTCCTGGCTATCGCCATGCTGCAGGGAGCTGTCCTGTGCGCTTTCTGGATCATCGGCCGCTAGCACAACCCCGATTCTTAAAATCCAGGCGGCCGGAATCTTAAATTCCGCACCCCCCAGCGACCACTAGCGGTAGGGTCGCCGGCCCCGGCCGCACCCCTAGGGGCTGTGGTGCCCGGCCCACCACCAAGTGCCCTGCGTACGGACCCTTGACGCCCGCTGCCGGGCATGCTATACTGACAACTGTAAGGGTCCTGGGAAGCCATAAGAGCTTCCGGCGGGGAAGCTGGCCGAAGCCAACCGTAAGCTGGCCAGCGGCGTCATCTGTGGGAAACTATAGGTGACGACCGTAAGTGGGTTCAAAGGCGAAAGCCGGGAAGCCCGCAAACCGGATCCCAGCGAAAGCTGGGAGACCCGGCGAGCCAGCCCAAGGCGTCTTATCCCTGATAAGGGGATGAGCAGTAAGCCAGTGGAAACGCTGGGGGTATCGATAGGTTACCTGGGGCCCTTACCAAAGAAACCCCGAGAAGCCCTAGAGGCCCTGTCTGGGGAAGCCGGTTGAAGTAACGTCAAGCTGGTAAGCGGCGCCATACTCTGCTTACACCAGGGGTGGTGTTCGTGAGCGGGACGAAAGGTGACAAGCCGAGAGGCCCGCAAAGCCAGGCGCCAGTGAGAGCTGGAAGGCCAGGTGAACCAGCCCAACGGTCTCACCCTGTTGTGGGTGAGGAGTAGGCCGGTAGAAACGACAGAGGTAACTCGAACGGTTACTCGGGGTTTCTTTATGTCTCCGCCGCAGGCCTCAGTAGCACTCGGGCTTGAGCACACCAATCACCGGCAGGTTGCGATAGCGCTGCCGGTGGTCCAGCCCGTACCCCACCACGTACTCGTCACGCAGCTCGAACCCCCGATAGGCGACGTCAATGTCAATGAGCCGGTGCGCTTGCTTATCCAGCAGCACGCAGACCTGCAAACTGGCCGGGTTGCGCGCCTGCAGGGCGCGCAGCAGGTAGGAGAGGGTCAGCCCGGTGTCGATGACGTCCTCCACAAAGAGCACGTGCCGCCCTTCGATGGATTCCTCGAGGTCCTTGGTCAGCCGCACCACGCCGTGCGCACTGGCGCCATAGCGCGTGATGCCGATGAAATCGACGGCCACAGGGATGGTCACGGCGCGCAGTAGATCGGCCATAAAGATAAACACCCCGCGCAACACGCCCACCAGCAAGAGATCCTGGCCGGCATAATCGCGCGAGATCTGGGCGCCCAACTCGCAGACCCGCGCACGCAAGTCTTCCTCAGGCACCAGCACGCGCGCCAGGTCCTCCATGCCCGCAGGGGCAGGCCCACCCGGGCAGGCAAGCACGCCGTCCCCGTCAGACATGGCCGCCCTGTGTCGGTACGCTGCCGATCAGGTCGTCCGCCCGCTCCTCCATACCGAACTTGAGCAACAGGTCGGCAAAGGCCTGGCGGTTGACCAGCTTGATCTGCACCTCGGGATAGAGTTCCTGCAAGCGGCGGATCTTGCGGTTCTTGCGCGTCATCTGCCCCTGCTTGCGGGTCGCCAACTCGATGTAGAGGTCATAATCTGGGAGATAGAAATCGGGGGAGAACGCCAGCGTGACCCGGCCCTCCTCATCCCAGGCCAGGGGAAAGGTTGTCGGCTCATAGTGCCAGGAGATGCCGTAAAAACTGAGAAGCGCCGCGAACTCGGCTTCGCTGGGGTGCGCGAAGCAGGGCTGCGACCCCTTGGCAGGCCTCGCCGGGTTGGGCTGCGGGCATGCCATCGCTTGCTGCGCAACAGTTGCCATCGGCTTCTGAGGTAATCCCTCCACAGGTATCTCAACACCCCTGCGCTGTCGCCGCTGCATCGCACCGAAACGGCGACAACGAGGGCTCCACTTCACTCATTATAACACGGAGCGGGGCCGGAAGCAAGCGCTTCTCCGCAGTCCTGGCAAGTCCTCGAAACCTGGAGTCTCGACCCTCCCGGAGGTTCCGGAACTCCGGGAGGGTGGTGAATCCCAGACCTGACGGGTTTCGGAAACCCGTCAGGTCTACACTATTTACAGCCTCGCCTCTTTCCACACCGCATCCAAGGCCTCAGCGGTAACGCGCACGGCATCGTCCGGCGGCAACGCGCGCACGCGCTGACTGAAAGGCTCGACCATGACCGGCCCGCTGTAGCCGATGCGCTCCAGCCCCTTGAGGAAGGTGGGTACGCCGATGACGCCCGTCTCGCCGGGGAGGGCGCGCACCTGGTCCAGTTGCTCGTCGGGGCCGACGCCCGCGATGGCATCGTTGACGTGCACCTCGACCACATCGGCATCGGTCAGTCGATCGAAATCGGCCATTGTGCCGCCCGAGGTATACCAGTGGAAGGCATCAAAGAGCAGGCCGACATTGCCGGTGCCGATATCCTCGGCCAGCTTGAGCATGCCCTCCAACGTGTGGATGAACGTGTACGCCTTGCCGTCGCGCAGCGTCTTGGGCCCCAAGAACTCGAGGCCCAGGCGGATGTCATAGTCCGTGAGGACGGCGGCCACACGGCCCAGGCGTTCCTTGTGGAAGCGGTAGTTCGCGGCGAAATCGAGCGTGTCATGCCAGCTCGGGACCCAGGTGGAGGTACGGGTGATCCCCAATGCCTGCGCCAGCGCACAGAGCCCGGGCAGTGCCTCCAGCCGGGCAGCAAACTCGGCCTCCGGCAGCTTGTAGTCGATGGGCAGGCCAAAAGCGGATGCACACACCCCGGTCCGATCCAGGATGGCCTGCGCGCGCTCTACCCCCAGCTCGCCGACCTCGGTGATGCTCACATGCACGCCGTGAAAACCATGCTTGGCTGCCAGCTCGGCCGCCTGCGCCAGGTCAGCCTTTACGCCGATCGCTCCTGTTCCCAAAGACTTGAACATATCCCTCCCCCTCGGGCGTAAGTACGCCGGCGCGTGCCGGCCCGCTGGCCCCCATTCTAGCACACCCTGCCCAACCCGCAAAGTCTGCGCGGAAGGTAGGTTATGCACACGCCTTTCGGCATCTCACCTCCCTCTCTTGGCTGCCAAAGGGCGCCCAATCTCAGCCAGACTCCATGGGCCGAAAAGAGCATTGACGCCCGACTCTCGCCATGTTATGATGGAAAAGGACTATTGTCTACTTGCAATCCCAACACCATGACGGGAGGCGGCTCATGCCCATATGGCCTACCGCCTTTGATCGCTACCGCGGTGAGATCGACGCCGCGCTCAGGTCCGCGCTGGCGGGGTACACGCTGCCCCTCTACGCCATGCTGCGCTACCACCTGGGCTGGGAAGACGAGCAAGGGAGCCCTCTCTCCGCGCCGGCCGGCAAAGCCCTGCGCCCGACGCTCTGCCTGCTGGCCTGCGAGGCGGCCTGTGGCGCCTACGAACAGGCCCTCCCCGCGGCCGCCGCCCTGGAGCTGGTACACAACTTTTCCCTCATCCACGACGATATCCAGGATGGCGACCGCGAACGACGGCACCGGCCGACCGTCTGGAGCGTCTGGGGCAAGCCGCAGGCGATCAACGCGGGCACGGCCATGCGCGTTTTGGCCGGCCTGACGGCCATGGGGCTGGAGGGCCAGGGGGTGCCCATCGCCAAGCAACTGCGGGTGCTCCGCCTGATCGACGAAAGCTGCCTGCGGCTCATCGAGGGCCAGTACCTGGATATTAGCTACGAGCATCGCCTCGACGTGCGCGTGGCCGATTATGTCCGTATGATTGAACTCAAGACAGCCTGCCTGATCGCCTGCGCCATCGAGGTCGGCGCGCTCCTGGGCACCAACGATGTGCGCACCATTCAGTCTCTGCGCTCCTTCGGGCACTATCTGGGGCTGGCCTTCCAGATACGCGATGACGTGCTGGGCATCTGGGGCGACCCCACGCTGACCGGCAAACCGGTCGGCGGTGACATCGTGCGCCGGAAAAAGACACTGCCCATTGTCTACGCGCTGGAAAAGGCCGGCGGTGCCGACCGCGAAGCGATGAGGCGCATCTACAGCCACGAGACGGTCAACGAGGAGGACAAGGAGCGCGTACTGCAGATCCTGGCCAGCCTGGGCGCCGAGGCGTGGGCGCAGGCCAGGGCGGAGGAGTATAGCACCCGCGCCGTGGCCGAGATCGCCCACCTGAGCCTCTCGCCCGCGGCCCAGCGCAGTCTGGAAGAGATGGCCGCCTTCCTCGCCCGGCGGGAATTCTGAGCCCGCTTCGCGGAGTCAGCGGGAAACAGAGTGGCTGATAGCCTTGTAGTGATGGCGCGATTATTGCCAGGAAAAGCCGAACTCTCGCCCACGCGGCGATATCGGGAGGGATTCATGGGCTTTCCCTGGCAGCTTTCGCTCTCCCTGGCCGGCTATGTGGCCAAACACAAGCTGCAGGGACGGGAGCGTTTTCCGCTGGTTCTCATGTTGGAGACGACCTTTCGCTGTAACCTGGCTTGCGCCGGTTGTGGGCGCATCTTGGAGGCCCAAGAGGCATCGTATCGCGACCTGACCGTCGACGAGTGCCTGGCGGCCGCCGACGAGGCGGGCACGCCAGTAGTCTCGGTTTCCGGCGGCGAACCGCTGCTGCACCCAGGCATCGCCGAGATTGTCGACGGCCTCACGGCCCGGAAGCGCTTTGTCCATCTGTGCACCAACGGCTTGAGTCTCGCTGCGGCACTGCACCGGTTCCGGCCCAGCCCATACCTCAGCTTTGTCGTCCACCTCGACGGCCTGGCCGGCACGCACGATCGGATCACCGGGCGCGAGGGCACCTTTGCCACAGCCGTCGCCGCCCTGCGCACCGCCAAGGAAGCGGGCTTTCAGGTCCACACAAACACCACCATCTACCGGGGAACCCGGCCGGATGAACTCGACGAGCTGTTCACGCTGCTCTCCCAACTCGGCGTGGACTCGCTGATGGTGACGCCGGCCTTTAGTTACGAAGGGGTGAATGCGGACATCTTTTTATCGCGGCAAGAGGCGGCGGCCATCTTCCGGGCGCTGCAGGCGCGGGGCGGCCGTTACCGCTACTACAACACGCCGCTCTATCTGGACTTTTTGGCCGGGCGGCGCGAACTCGCCTGCCAGCCCTGGAGCACGCTGACGCGCAACCCCAAGGGCTGGAAGCAGCCCTGCTACCTGCTCACCGACGGCTACTGCACCTCCTTCCGCGAACTCTTGGAGCGCACGCCGTGGGAGCGCTACGGCGTGGGCCAGGACCCGCGTTGCGCCCACTGCATGATGCACAGCGGCTTTGAGGCCGCAGCCGTCGCCGCGGCCAGCCGGAGTCCGGCCGCGCTGTGGCGGTTGATGCGCTGGAACATGGGCTGAGCGGGAGGCGGCCATGAAGGCACTGGTCACCGGAGCCACCGGCTTTATCGGCAGCCACGTCGCCGCCGAACTCTTGCGGCAGGGGTACCGGGTCCGGGCGCTTGTCCGCCCCGAGAGCGACCGGCGCAACCTCGCCGGCCTCGCTGTTGAGATCGTCGAGGGCGACCTCCTGGACCGGCCATCGTTGGAGCGCGCCCTGGAAGGCTGCGCCGTGCTTTTTCACGTAGCGGCAGCCTACACCTTTTGGGCACGCGAGCCCAGGCATATCCGCGACACCAACATCCTGGGCACAGCCAACGTGCTGAATGCCGCGCGCGATGCCGGGGTCCACAAAGTCGTATACACCAGCACCGAGTCCACCGTCGGCATCGCCGCGGAGGGCGGCTTGGGCAACGAGGCCCTCTTCGCCGACCCACGCCGGCTCCCAGGGGACTATAAGCAGAGCAAGTTCGTCGCCGAGCAACTGACGCTGAGCATGGGCCGGCAGGGTTTACCCGTGGTCGTGGTCAACCCCACCACGCCTGTCGGCCCGGGCGACGTCAAGCCAACGCCGACCGGCCAGATCATCGTCGATTATCTCCGCCGGCGCATGCCGGCCTATGTAGATACCGGCCTGAACCTCATCGCTGTCGAGGATGTGGCCAGGGGGCACATCCTGGCACTGGAGCATGGCCGGGACGGTGAGCGGTACATCCTGGGCAACGAGAACCTGACCCTGCGCGAGATACTGGCCATCCTGGAGCAGCTCACGGGCCTGCGTGCCCCACGCTTCCGCTTGCCCCACTGGGTGGCCCTGGGGGCCGCCCACGCCAGCCAGTTCCTCGCAGACAGGGTAACGCACAGCCCGCCCAGGATCCCCCTGGCTGCCGCCAGGGTGGCCTGCCACTACCGCCACTTTGACTGCAGCAAGGCGGTGCGCACCCTCGGCCTGCCCCAGTCGCCGGTTGAGGAGGCCCTGGCGCGCGCCGTCCAGTGGTTCAGAGAGAACGGCTACGCGGGTTGATGGTGCAGTTCGGGTTACGGGTTGATGCCCAGGAGGGTGACGATGGACGTGGTGACCGACCGGGTCGCGCAGGTCGACCTGGAGCGCACCTGGCCGCCGGTCCGGCGCCGGGCGCTCACGCGTGCGATTGAAAAAGCGCAGAGCTGGCTGCTGCAGCGCCAGAGCGCAGAGGGTTTCTGGGTGGGTGAGTTGGAAGCCGACGCCAGCGTGGCCGCTGGCTACATCACAGTGATGTTCTTCATGCGGGGAACCGTAGACCGGTTCAGGCAGCGCAAGGTCCTCAACTATGTCTTTGGCCGTCAGAACGGCGACGGCTCGTGGAGCGCCTACCATGGCGGGCCGGGCGACGTGAGCGTCAGCGTGCAGGTATACCTGGCCTGCAAAATCGCCGGCGTCGCCGCCGACGACCCGCGCATGCAACGGGCGCGCAACTTTATCCTCTCCGCGGGAGGCATCGGCAAGGTCAACGTCATCACTAGGGTGTGGCTGGCGCTCTTTGGCCAGTTCGATTGGCGCTGGACCCCCGCCGTACCGCCGGAGCTGATGCTGCTGCCCAAACGCTTTATCCTGAGCCTCTACGACTTTGCCAGTTGGTCGCGGGCGACCATCGTCGCCCTCGCGCTGCTCTGGGCGACCAAGCCCGTCTGCCGGCTGCCGCGATGGGCACGCATCGACGAACTGTACGCCGAGCCGCCGGAAAAGAGGCATTACCCCGTAGGCCAAAGTGGGGGTATACTGAGCTGGCGGCGGCTCTTCCTGGTGCTGGACGCCCTGTTCAAAGCCTACGACCACCTGCCCCTGCAACCCGGCCGCCGGTGCGCCATCCGCCGGGCCACCCGTTGGGTGCTGGAACATCAGGAAAAGGACGGCAGTTGGGGCGGGATATTGCTGCCCTGGATCTACTCATTGATGGCACTGAAGACGCTGGGCTATCCCCTCGATCACCCGGCCATCGAGCGCGGCATGGAGGGCCTGGAGGGGTTTATCATCGAGGACGAGAATACCCTGCGGCTGCAACCGGCGACTTCACCCGTGTGGGATACGGCCTGGGCCGTGCTCGCCCTGTCCGAATCCGGCCTGTCTGCCGACCACCCCTCGCTGCAGAGGGCGGCGCGCTGGCTGCTGAGCCGGCAAATCCGCGTCGCCGGCGACTGGCAGATCAAGAACCCCCACACAGAGCCGGGCTGCTGGTCCTTCGAGTTTGTCAACGAGCAGTACCCGGATATGGACGACACGGCCGTCGTCTCGCGGGCGCTGCGCCGCGTCTGGCTGCCTGTAGGCGAGGAAAAAGCCAAGCAGGATGCTATCGCCAGGGCGGTAAAGTGGGTTATAGACATGCAGAGCCGCGACGGCGGGTGGGCGGCGTTTGACCGCGACAACGATAAGCGTATTCTGGACCGCATACCCTTCTCGGATTTTATGTCGCCTCTGGATCCAACGTGCGCCGACGTCACGGCTCACGTGATCGAACTAGTGGGCGAGGTGGGCGAGGAACGCGCTCTGCAGCGGGCGCTCGGCTACCTGGCAAACGCGCAAGAGGCCGACGGAGCCTGGTATGGTCGCTGGGGTGTCAACTATGTCTACGGCACCAGCCTGGCGCTGACGGCGCTGGGCTCCCTGGGTCCGGGCGTGGCCCCCAACTCGCAGAAGCGGGGCATCGAATGGCTCCTGGAACACCAGAACCCGGACGGCGGCTGGGGCGAGAGCTGCCGCACCTACCACGATCCGAATCTGCGCGGCTGCGGCCTGAGCACACCGTCGCAGACGGCCTGGGCGCTCTGCGGTTTGCTGGCGGCCGGGGCAGGGCTGAGCCAGGCCGCTGCCCGCGCTGTCGAGTTCCTGCTGAACACGCAGCAGCCGGACGGCTCCTGGGCGGAAGACGCCTACACGGGGACGGGGTTCCCGCGCGCCTTCTACCTCAAATACGAACTCTATTGCCAGTATTTTCCCCTGCTGGCCCTGGTACGCTACCAGGCCGGCTTACCGGAGGCATCATCGTGAACGACTCGTATCAAGAATTGGCGGCCGTCGAGCCGGTAGACCGTATCCTCCTCCTGTCGCACTGCATGCGGCCCAGCCAGACCTGCCCGGGCAAGCAGTCCAAGAGCGGCCTCCTCTGCCCGGAGGATTGCGACCAGCCCTGCGTGGTTGGCCGGCTGCGCCGGCTGGCGCAGGCGCTGCACTACAAGGGCGTGTGCATCGCGGCCGGGGGGAAGATGGCCGTACGCTTTGTACAAGACACCAAGCCGCGAGGCATCGTGGCCGTGGCCTGCCCCAAAGAGCTGGCCGAAGGGGTGGAGGCTGTGCAGGACCTGGAAGGAGACGGGCATAAGGCGCCGGTCATCGTCTCCGTTCCCCTGCTCACCGACGGCTGCATCGACACCACCGTTGATGAGGACCTGGCGCGAGAAACCTTGATGCTCGGCTGCGAGCGCGGTAACGGCCATTTGCAATAGAGCGTGTTTTCAAACCCAGCCGCCTCGGCTAGTATGCAAACACAACTAAGTTACGCTCACCGGCCGGCCGCTCTCGGCGCTCTCGATAGCCGCAAAAACCATGGCCAGGCTGTTGATATTGTCGCTCGCGACCGTCTCGGGGGTGCCGCCACTGCGCACACAGCGGATGAACTCGCGGATGTTGCCGGCGTGGCCCTCGAGCGTGTCTGCGACGTCCAGCGGCGGAACCTGGATATCGGCCAATTCGGAGCGGAAGCCACCCTCTTTGGCCACCACCTGCGCCCGAAAGCCCTCAGCACCATCCCAGGTGACCGTGCCATTCCGGCAGATAATGCGCCAGTCGCACTCCCAGGCCGTGTTCAGCCCCTCGGCGCACCAACTGCCGCGGTAGGTATAGACGAGGCCGCCGGTCATCTGAAAGATAGCCACCGCCGAGGCGTCGTGATCGTACCAGGAGCCGGCAGGGTTCCACTCGTGACAGTAGACGGAGGTGGCGTTGGCGCCGGTGAGCAAGCGTGCCTGGTCAAAGGTGTGGATGGCCATATCCAAAAGCAGCACATGCTCCATGCGGTCGCGAAAACCGCCAAAGTGGGCGCCGATGTAGAAATCGCAGTTCACCGTCGTCACCGGGCCGAGGACGCCGGAACACAAGAAGGAGCGCAGCCGGCGGATGTTTGCATCATAGCGCCGGTTCTGGATCACGGCCAAGATGCGGTTCGCTTCCTCCGCGGCGGCCACCATGCGCCGCGCATTCTCCATCGAATCCGCGAGGGGCTTTTCGCCCAGGACGTGACAGCCGTGCCGCAGCGCCGCGAGGGTCACCTCCATGTGCGCTTCGGGGATGGTGCAGTTGAAGACGACCTCGGGGGCCACCTGCTCAAGCATCGGCGCCAACTCGGTGCCCCGTGCCGCGCCGACGAGGCCGAACTCTTCGGCCACCGTCGCCGCCGCCTGCTCGTCAATATCCACCAGGCCGGCCACCTCGACCTCCGGCATACCCTGCAGCGCCCTCAGCCATGCCCGGCTGATGCCGCCACAGCCCACCAGAACCGCCCGGGTCTTGCCTTCCATGCTGCGCCTCCTTGCGATGGCGGGAACCCAGGGAGCCAGGGCAAACCTTCGGTTCCTTGGCTCCTTGCTTCCCTGGTTCCCTGCTACTACACCCGCTCCACGATCGCCTCCGCCATCTCCCGCGTACCGACGGCCGTGGGGTCGTCCGCGGTGGGCTTGAGGTCATAGGTCACGTAGCGATTCTCGCCGATGACCTGGCGCACCGCCGCCTCTACCCGCTCGGCAGCCTTTACCTCGCCCAGGTGGCGCAGCATGAGCGCGCCGGAGAGGATGGTCGCGGTGGGGTCGGCCTTGTTCTGGCCGGCATACTTGGGCGCCGAGCCGTGCACGGGCTCAAAGACGGCATACTGCTCGCCGATGTTGGCGCCGGGCGCCACGCCCAACCCTCCAACCAGCCCTGAGGCCAGGTCGCTGACAATGTCGCCGTAGAGGTTGGGCAGCACGAGAACGTCGTACAGCTCGGGTTTCTGCACGAGCTGCATGCACATATTGTCCACGATGCGGTCCTCAAAGGCGATATCCGGGTACTGCTGGGCCACCTCTTGGGCCACATGCAAGAAGAGGCCGTCGGAGAGCTTCATGATGTTGGCCTTGTGCACCGCGGTCACCTTGCGCCGGCCGTTGCGCCGCGCATACTCGAAGGCAAAGCGCACAATGCGCTCCGTCGCCGGGCGGGTGATGACCTTGATCGACTCCGCCGCCACACCGGGGATGACGTCATGCTCGATCCCGGCGTAGAGATCTTCCATGTTCTCGCGCACGATCACCAGGTCCACACCCTCATAGCGCGTGCGCACGCCGGGGATGGTACGCGCGGGGCGCAGGTTGGCATAGAGGTTCAGGGCATGCCGCAGGGCCACGTTCACGCTGCGAAAGCCCGCGCCCACCGGCGTGGTAATGGGCCCCTTGAGCGCCACCCCGTTGCGGCGGACCGAGTCCAGCACGCGCTCGGGCAGGGGCGTGCCTTCGTGCTCCATCACCGACTCGCCGGCCTCCTGAACATCCCACTCGATAGCCACGCCGGTGGCCTCGAGCACGCGGCGCGCCGCCTCGACAATCTCCGGCCCAATGCCGTCGCCGGGGATCAAAGTAACGTGGTAAGCCATGTCATCTCCTCTAGGTCAAACTACTCAATGCCGGAATAATGCGTCATGCATAAGGGGATGCGCGAGGGCGCTGCTACATCCTCCTACTCCACAAAGTACGTTCCCTTTTCGCTCTGAAAGACCGTGCCCCTGTAGCGAGCGATGATCTCATCCATCTGGCCCGCCCGCAAAAGCTCGGAAATGGCGATGCACTCCTCCTCGCTGCGGACCTCGGTGGGGGTCCCATCGATGGTGATCGAACGGCTAAAGATCAGCCTCGCCTTCAGCCCGGCTATCCTCTCCCGCTCGACCGTGTCCAGCACAGAGTGAAGCACATTGTTGATGTACTCCTTGATGACCCCCGTCTCATAATCGTTGACCACCATGTACACATGGCCGGACATCTCATGGACAATGGCGCGGCCGTCTTCGTAGACCATGTCCCTGTCGCCGGGCCCTTCACCAGGGATGTCGTGCAGGGGCTCGCGGCTTTCGAACGTCCGGACAAAGCTGCAATCGGCCACAGCAGCCCGGCGCTCCTGCCTGAACCGGTAGTACGACGTGCCGCCCAGCAAGAGCGCGCCCAGCAGCAGCGCCGAGACAGCAATGCAAGCGATTCTGCGGTAAGTCATTGTGTTCTCCTGCAAGGCGGGACGTCTGGCGTCATGTGTACTGCGTAACCTGTCCCTCAGCTACGTGTGTCGCTACAGGCGAGGTTACGCAGTACGTGGTACGCCGTAGCGATCACGCTTCACGCAAATAGTTCAGCAGCCCCCCCGCCAACAGCACCTTCACCTGCCGCGGCGTAAGGTCA
Source organism: Anaerolineae bacterium (assembly GCA_034428955.1). Taxonomy (GTDB): domain Bacteria; phylum Chloroflexota; class Anaerolineae; order SpSt-313; family SpSt-313; genus DAOUGZ01. The sequence continues at coordinate 11,874 of DAOUGZ010000219.1, forward strand.
TAGCGCACCTGGAATTGCGTGCCGCGGGTAAGGTTGCGCACGGTCAGGGGGCCTCCCGCTGCCAGCGCCTGGCGCACGCCGCTGATCTCCCACTCGTCGCCCACGGCCAGTTCGTCATCGGCCACGTCATCGCCGAGGATGAGGGGCAGGATGCCGAAATTGACCAGGTTGGCGGCGTGGATGCGGGCAAAGGAGCGGGCCAAAACGGCCTTGACCCCCAGGTACATGGGCACCAGCGCCGCATGCTCGCGGCTGGAGCCCTGGCCATAGTTCTGGCCGCCGGCGACAAACCCGCCGCCCGCCTCGCGCGCCCGCTGGGGGAAGGTGGGGTCCACCGGCGTGAACACGTGCTCGGCAAGCGCCGGCACGTTGGAGCGCAGCGGCAGGACCTTGGCCCCGGCCGGCATGATATGGTCGGTGGTGATGTTATCGCCCATCTTGAGCAAGAGCCGGCCGCGCAGCGTATCCTCCAGCGGCCCGCGCCGGGGCAGGGGCTTGATGTTCGGCCCACGGACGATCTCCACCGCCTCGGGGGCCTCGCACGGGGGCACGATCATATTGTCCTCGCTGGCCAAGCGCTCCGGCAGCGCGATGGCCGGCGGATCGCCCAAGTCGCGCGGGTCGGCAATGGCGCCGGCGAGGGCGCTGGCCGCGCAGACGGCCGGGCCGGCCAGGTAGACCTGGTCGCCCGGGGTGCCCGAGCGCCCGGGAAAGTTGCGGTTAAAGCTGCGCAGGCTGTTCACTCCCGTCGCCGGCGACTGGCCCATGCCGATGCACGGCCCGCAGCCCGCCTCCAGCACCCGTGCACCGGCGGCGATGAGGTCGGCCAACGCGCCGTTGCGCGCGATCGCCTCGTAGACCTGCTTCGAGCCGGGGCTGATGGTCAGCGAAACGCCGGGGTGCACCGTATGCCCCTTGAGGATAGCCGCCACCGTCATCAGGTCGGTGTAGGACGAGTTGGTGCAACTGCCGATGCAGACCTGGCCGAGCGGTGTGCCGGCCGCCTCGCGCACCGCGCGCACGTTATCGGGGCTGGAGGGCAGGGCGACGAGCGGCTCCAGGGCCGACAGGTCCAGCTCCACCACCTCATCGTACTCAGCGCCCGCATCGGCGGCCAGGGGCGTCCAGTCGGCCTCGCGGCCCTGGGCGCGCAAAAAGCGCCGCGTCTCTTCATCCGAAGGAAAGATGGAGCCCGTGGCACCCAGCTCGGCGCCCATATTGGTGATTGTCGCCCGCTCGGGGATGGTCAGCGTGGCCACGCCCGGCCCGCCATACTCCATCACCTTGCCCACGCCGCCCTTGACGGTGAGGCGGCGCAGCAATTCGAGGATCACATCCTTGGCGCTGACCCAGGCCGGCAGTTTGCCCGTCAAGCGCACCAAGACAACCCGCGGCATGGTCATGTAAAATGGCGCGCCGGCCATGGCCGCGGCCACATCGAGCCCACCGGCGCCGATGGCCAGGGCGCCCAGGCCGCCGGAGGTGGGAGTGTGGCTGTCGGAGCCGAGCAGGGTCTGTCCGGGGACGGAAAAGCGCTCCAACTGCACCTGGTGGCAGATGCCGTTGCCCGGCCGCGAGAAGTAGATGCCGTACTTGGCCGCCACCCCCTGCAAGTAACGGTGATCGTCGGCGTTCTCAAAGCCGGTCTGCAGGAGGTTGTGGTCGGCATAGCTCACCGAGCGCCGGGTACGCACGCGCGGCACGTCGATCGCCTCCAACTGCAGGTAGGCCATGGTGCCGGTCGAGTCTTGGGTGAGGGTCTGATCGATGCGGATGGCCACCTCGGCGCCGGGGGTCAGCTCGCCAGAAGCGCGATGCGCAGCGATGATCTTTTGCGTGAGGTTCTGAGGCATGGGATACTCCCGTCCACTATAAACGGCCCCGAACCCTGCTATGGGCGCGGAGAATCCCGGAAATGGCACATCGCCGCCGTGCCGCACCGGCGGCCTGGCAGGCACGATGCGCCAGGCGCGTGGCGAAGCACGAATTGCCCACAACCTGGGGGAGACGGGGCGCGACGATGCCCATAGGCGCAGAGCCCTGCGCCTGTAGTTGATAGGGAGATTATAGCACGGGTGCGGAGCGTGCACAACATCGGCTACACTCCGATGCGATCCGTGTTGTGCCATGGCCAACATCCCGAGGCTACCGTGGCAAGCCTTGAGAGGCCGGCCTGCGCGACATATGCTTGTTGCACAGACGATTATAGGATGTACACGGCTGCTGGCACGCCAAGAGGTTCTTGAAGGCACTCTGCGTTGCCTCTTGCCTTCGTGCGAGCGAGGCCCGAGCGCTTACGCCTCGTCGCAATTTTGACCAGAAGTGCTTGACCACCCATATCTGACTCAGTATAATACCCGCGAATTGCTCATCTCTCGTAGTTACCTCAGTTGACGTATAGAGAGCTGCCTATGGGTATTTCTTCTACTGCGCCGTCGTATGACGCCCGGGCGCCTCCACCTCAGCTTCCCCGTCCACGACCTAGTGTGGTCGTGGACGCATACCTGGCCGGTCGACTGAAAGTCGTGACAATGGACTGTGTAGCGTATCACGAGGTAAACTGCTGCACGACCCGGGGGCCTGCGGCCGGCCTGTCCCCTGGCGTGCTTAGCGCGCTGCACGATCGCGTCGACGCAGGTCGACGCCCGGCACCGCAGCGTCCTCCAAAGGCGCTTTCCAATCGCCAGCCACTATGCAGACACAGTCTACCATGGAAAGGAGCCAGTAGTGAGCAGGAAGCGACTCGTTGTCATCGTCATCGCTGTTGTGGCCGGAGTGGGCATTTTATCGTGTGCTGCTTGCTTCGGCCTGGGACTCCTCACTAGCTCGTCACCCTCGTACAAGGCCACGTCGACAGCTCGGGCTGTGGTGGCGGCAACCGAAGCATCGCGCCCCACCAAGACTCCGGAGCCAACCATGACGCCAGAGCCGTCCGCCACACCTGAGCCAACCGCGACCGTTGGTCCAACAATCACGCCGGTTCCTCCCACAGAAACACCTATGCCCCCCACGGAGACCCCAGCGCCGCTAGGCACCAGTCGCTCGAACCCCGCACCACTAGGCCAGTCCATCGTGGCGGATAATAACATGCAGGTGACGATAATCGATGTCAAGCGGGGAGCCGATGCCTGGGCCGCGATCGAGAGCTACAACATGTTCAACTCCAAACCCGATGAGGGAATGGAGTATGTCCTCGTCAGAGTGAGCGTAAAGTACCTCGGCGAGGCCGATGATACGGGGCGACTGTCTAGTCTGGACTTCCGCGCCGTCGGCGAAAAGGGAGCAATCTATGAGCCAGAGATATTCCTGGTGTTGGGAAAGGATCTGGCCTCGGAGCTGTTCGGCGGCGGGGTCACGGAGGGAGAGTTGGCATTCGAAGTCGCCAAGGGCGAAGGAGGCCTAGCGCTGATCTATGACTCCGGGCTGGGCACCAAGGCCTACTACTGTGCACTTGAGCCCTAACGCCGATCTCGTACCGGAGCGGCTCCAGCCGTGTCCTTGGAGCGCAAGCGCAGACCATGCGACCTGGCGGCGCCCTTTGGCCCCATTTTGCACCAACCGTGGCGAGGGCTCCCTGTCGCGAACAGGCGTACGTGTGATAGGGATGGTAGCCGCTCTCTTCGAGATTCCCTGGATGGCGCACACCTTGACCACTGTTCGCCTGGTGGGGCAAGTGCGGCACTTGCCCCACCAGGTACGCTGCTCAAATCATTGCCTAGCGCGCGTGGCGGCGGGCAGACGACGCGCGCACCCTCACCAAGCCGCACGCCAGGCTGGCATACTCCCCGCATAGCGGTTACTTGACGGTCCATCCCACATGTTGTAGAATACTTGTGGGTTGGCCATGTTTCGCATCCCCGGCCAGTCCAGCGCATCCGCCGGCGCCTCGATGAGGCGCGTTCACCCCCATGGTCCGAGCCTTGTGCACCCATTCTGGCCGGCGCCCCCACAACGGACAGGCGCCTTGGCCGAAAGCCCTCTTGGTTCGTCCTTACGGCCCCGACAGGCGCTATGGCGCCCGTTGGTGAGGCCGCTGCGACATGGCCGTCGCTTGCTGCCTGGTGAGCGACCTCTTTCGCGCGGAGGGAACTGCTATGCACAGAATCCGGCATCTCCTCTGTATCATCTTCTTGCTCGCGTGGCTCGCCGGCCCCGGCCCGGCATCGGCCCTGGCGCCCGCTCAAGCGCCGCCCCCCCCGCCCCTCCTGTTCATCGAGAACGCCGGCCAGTTCGCTGCCGACGTGCTCTACCAGGTCCATGGTGCGGGGTGGACGCTCTGGCTGGCGGAGGATGGCCTCTGGCTCACGGTATACGAAGAGGCTACGCCCCCGGCCGGCTCCCCACAAGAGCGCAAGCGCGCCCGGGCAACCCCCCGCCGCGCCGTGAACCTCAAGCTCTCTTTCGCCGGGGCCAACACCACGCCCCGCCTCGAAGCCACCGGCAAGCTGAGCACCAAGGTGTCCTTCTTTCTCGGGTCTGACCCGGCCGCCTGGCGGAGAGGCGTCCCGGTGTGGAGCAGCGTGCGCTATGAGAACCTCTACCCGGGGGTCGACCTGGAGCTGACCGGCGAGGGAGGCCGACTCGTGCAAAAGCTCGTGGCGCGCGGGGCGGCAGGCGCTGCATCGCTGGCGCAGGTGCGCTGGCAGGTGGAGGGCGCCGATAGCGTGAGCCTGGACGCGGAACGGGGGTGCCTCGTGGCGCAGACGGCGCTGGGCGAGGTCACGCTGCCCCTGTTGCAGGTCGAGGGTGCGACGCCCACCGGCCGCCCATCACTGGAAGGGAATTCGGTCATCGCCCCCTTTGCCCAGCCCCGCCAAGGCGCCGCCGTTCAGGCCGAGGCGGGCGACCTCGAATACGCCACCTTCCTCGGCGGCCTGGGCGCCGACCTGGGCACCGGCATCGCCGTAGACGGCGCCGGCCAGGCCTATGTCATCGGCCATACCGACTCCACGGATGAGCCCGCCCAGGCCGGAGTCGTAGAAGCGACCTACACCGAGGGCGATATCTTTGTGGTCAAGCTGAGCGCCGCGGGTGACCAGATCCTCTACGCCTTGGTCCTGGGCGGCAGCGCCGAAGATTGGGCCTGCGACATCGCCCTGGACGGCAGCGGACAGGCCTACATCTGCGGAGACACGATGTCGATCGACTTTCCCACCACCAACGGCGCCATCGCCACGGCGCACAGCGGCGCCACCGATGCCTTTATCGCCAAACTGAACGCCGACGGCACCGAGCTGGCCTACTCTACCCTCCTCGGCGGCACCCTCCTTGACTATTCCGAGGCCATCGCTGTGGGAAGCGACGGGAGCGCCTACGTCGTCGGGGAAACCCAGTCCACGGACTGGCCGGCAACCCCGAACGCGCTGGGCCCGAGCCTTCAGGGCGCCTGGGATGCTTGCGTGGCCAAGATCAGCGCCAACGGCTCAAAGTTGGCCTACGCCACGTACCTGGGCGGCAGCGGAGAAGGCTCTCTGATCGACGAAGACTGGGGCGGCGACATCGCTGTGGATGTCGCCGGGCAGGCTTATGTCACGGGTATCACCGGCTCAACCGACTTTCCGGTAACCGACGGGGCGCTGGATACCACGCTGAACACCGGGCTCCCCTTCCCATCCGATGCCTTTGTGTCCAAGCTGAAAGCCGACGGCACCGCACTGGTCTACTCCACCTACCTTGGCGGCTGGCAGGGCGAATGGGGCGAGGCCATCGCTGTGGATGGTATGGGCCAGGCCTACGTCGCCGGGCAGACCACTTCCCCCGACTTTGCCGTCACCGACGGCACCAGCTATAACGGAACCATTCTGTCCCCACGCGATGCCTTTGTGGTCAAGCTGAACGCCGCGGGTACGGGGCTGCTCTACGGCACATTCTACGGCGGCGCCGATGACGACTATGCCCTCAGCCTGGCCATAGACAGCAGCGGAGCGGCCTACATCACCGGCGAGACGGCCTCCACCGACCTGCCCACCACCGACAACGCGTACAGCAGGGAGCACAGGGGCGGCTCCTGGGACGCCTACCTGGCCCGGCTGAGCCCCGCCAGCGGGCTGGTCTACGCCACCTACCTGGGCGGCAGCGACGACGATTGGGCCGAGGCCATCGCTCTGGACAGCTCCTCGCAGGCCTACCTCGCCGGGGTCACGGAATCGAGCGACTTTCCGCTCACCTCGAACCCGGCGGACAGCCTCTTTGAGGGGGGTGAAGCCTTTGTGGTCAAGATCGCGCAAGAGCCCCCGCCGCCTCCACCGGTTCTGGACAAGATCGTCTACCTGCCGCTGGTGCTCAGGTAGCAGGCGACCTCAACTGCTGGCGCTGGCATAGTGGCCCACGGCATACTCCCAGAAGAGGTGGCTGCCCACGAGGGCCGCAGCGGCCAGCGCCACCCCCACCGGCAGCAGGCGGTGGTCGAAACGGCCCAGGAGCGCCTGCGCCGGGAAAGTGGTGGCGAAGGCAATCGGGATGATAAAAGTGAGCACGGCGCGCACCCCGCCCTGAAAGAAGGAGACGGGGTAGCGCGCCGTCTCGAACAGGCTGTAGAAGAGGGTGTCGAGGGTATCGACCTGCACCAGCCAAAAGGCCCAGGTGACGGTAAAGAACCACAGGGCATAGAGCACGGCCAGCCCGCAGAGCATCAAGACAGCCGCCTCAACGCCCCCCAGCAGGCTCCAGTGCACGCCCGCCCGATTCCCGGCGACGAGCGCCAGGCCCAGGCCAATGAGCGCGTTGACCCCCTCCGGCAGGTTGAGCAGGCGCAGGCTGACCAGGAACTGGCTGGAGACGGGCCGCAGGAGGTGCAGGTCCATCTCGCCGGTGCGGATATAGCCGGTAACGGCGAGCAAGTTCGGCGCCAACTGCAGGCTGACCAACCCGTCGACGATGCGGTAGATGCCAGTAAGCAGCAGGACCTCGTAGAGCGTCCAGCCGCTGACCTGGTCGGTAAAGCGATAGAGCAGGGCAAAGGTGAGTAGGGCGAGCGCGAGCTGGGCCAGCCCTTCGCCCACACGGATGAGAAAGCTGAGCCGGTACTCGGCCTCGCGCACAAAGGCGAGGACGACGAACCGGCGCCAGAGCCTGACGTAGCGCAGCATGCGTCAACTCCCCGGGGCTGCGTAGGTGCGCAGCCCGAAATACCAGAGGACCCGGTAGCAGGCATAGAGCCCCAGGCAGTAGCCCGCCTGCCACAGGAAACCGCGCAGCGTGGCCTGCGGCGAGAGCGCCCCCGTCAGCACTTCCAGTGGGAAGGAGAGGGTATAGCGGAAGGGCTGCGCCTCCAGCAGGGGCGCCAGCGCCGGCGGGAAGAGGGCCAAAGGCACAAAGCGCCCGGAGAAGAAATCGCCGGTCAGGTCCTTGACGCGGATCAAGCCCTTGACCTCCTGCAGCCAAAAGGCCAGCGAGCCGATGACCACATCGATGAGGAAGGCCAGGGTGGCGGCCAGAGCCAAGGAGACGGCGTAGAGCAGCCAGGCCCGGCCCTCCGCCGGCAGGTGTATGTCGTGGCGGAAAACGAGCACCACCAGCAGCACAAGGGGCAAGAGCAGGGGCAGCTTGACGACCTTTTCGCCGATGTTGTTGCCGGCATAGTGGTACAGATAGCTCCCCGGGCGCAGCAGCCAGGGGGAGAGCCCCCCGAGCCGGATGTCCTCAGCGAGGTAAGGGGAGAGCCAGGTGCTCGTCAACATGGAGCTCAGGCTGAGCAGGACGTAATAGGTGACGAACTGCCCCCGGTCGTAGGGTAGCGCCACCCCCTGCTCGCTCACCGTCAGCCACACCAGCAGATAGACGACCGGCGCGGCGACCGTGTTGATCATATAGACGAAAAAGGCGCCGCGGTATTCGAGCGTGGCCATCACGTTCATAGCCACGTGGCGATACATTAGGCGGATACTCGCCATACTCTACCTCTCCGGATTCGAGAACCACGAAACACTCGGCTTTGGCCATCCTGCCTTACCGTATTCGTGCCTATTCGTGAAATTCGTGGCCCCGTTCCCTCGTCCTCATTCGCGTCCATTCATGCCTATTCGTTGAGTTTCCCCCTGAAAGATGGCGCGGATGATCTCTTCGACGGGCACCTCTTCGATGTTCAGGTCGGCAACCGCGCCGAGGGCAAGCAGACGTCCCGCCGCCTCGGCCACCTGGTCGCGCGGAACGTCCAGGCGGAGGTGGAGCGAGTCCTCCATGGCCTCGATGGGCAAGCCGTTCACCGCCGCGGCCAGCGCCTCCGGCGACACCGGCTCGGCAAAGACGGCGCTGACTCGCTTGTAGGGCGCCGCCTGCTGCACCAGAGCGGCGAGGGCGCCGTCATAATGCAGCTTGCCCTGGTCGATCACCAGCACCCGCGGGCAGAGCTCCTGGATATCGTCCATATAGTGGCTGGTCAGGAGGATCGTCGTGCCGCGCTCACGGTTCAGGCGCCGCAAAAAGTCGCGCACACGCTGCTGCGAGACCACATCCAGCCCAATCGTCGGCTCGTCGAGGAAGAGGATGTCGGGCCGGTGGACGAGGGCCAGCAAGAGTTCCATCTTCATGCGCTCGCCCAGCGAGAGCTTGCGCACCTGCACGCGCAGCAATGGCTCCACTTCCAGCATCTGGGCCAGTTCGTCAACGGTGCGCCGGAACTCGGCCCGGGGGATGCCATAGATCTCCTGGTGCAAGAGGAGGGTCTCCATGGCCGGAATGTCCCACCAGAGCATGGTCTTTTGGCCCATGACCAGCGAGATGCGCCGCAAGTAGGCCGCCTCGCGTCGGAAGGGCGTGTGCCCAAGCACCTCCGCCTTGCCCCGCGTGGGGCGCAAGAGCCCGGAGAGCATCTTGAGGGTCGTCGTCTTGCCCGCGCCATTGGGTCCCAGAAAGCCGACGATCTCCCCCGCCTCGATGCTAAAGGTGATGCCGTCCACGGCGCGGGTCTCCAGGGTCTGCCGGCGCAGCAAGCCCTTCAGCGAGCCGAGCAGCCCCGGCTCCTTACGATGGTAACGGTAGATCCTCGCCAGGTCGGCGACTGTGATTACAGTCATCGCTATCCACTCACCCATCAACTCGAGAGCCGCAGAAGGGCCTAACGGCCCTTCCGCCGTGGCCTCCGCAGCACTCTGCTTCTCTGCGTCTCCCAGGATTTGTTATCGAACGGCATAGACCAAGGGCGTCTGCCGTTGCGATGCTTCCAGCGGCCGGCACAAGCGTCGCAAGTGCGGAATCGCTTAGTCCTTTGCAGCTTTGGTTAGGTCACTCGGCCATCTGCAACGCCTTCTCCGCCGCCAGGTCCGCACAGTGACGCACCCACATCGACTCGGCCAGCGCTCTCGGGTCGCTTTGGATGCCGTAGCGGCGGAAGAACTGGCAGAGCCGCGTGACGTCGCGCTGAAAGATGGGAAAGGCATCGGGGTGCACCCACGGGTCCACGGCCTGTGGAAAGTCGATCAACCACACCTCGCCCTGCCAGTAGAGAACGTTATAGGCCGAGAGGTCGGCATGCACGCGGCCTGCCGCCAGCATGCGCTCTACATCCTCCATGAGCCGAGTATAGAGGCGCTGCGCCTCCGCCCGCGAGAGCCGGGCCTGGTTCAGCCTCGGCGCGGGGGCGTTCAGGTCGCCCACGTACTCCATGAGCATGGCGTTGTCGCCGAGGGCCAACGGCCGCGGCACGCTGACCCCCGCCGCGTGCAACACGCGCAGCGTCTCATACTCGTGGGCCATCCAAGAGGCGTGCTGGACGTTCTTGCCGATGCGCGTGCCCTTGGCCACGGCGCGCAGATGGCGACGGTCGCGCACCGCCTTGCCGGTGGCGTCGATCAACCTGCGGCCCTGACGGTAGAGGGCATCGTTGCGCAACTGCCGGAAAAAGCGCGGCCGGTAGACCTTGGCCGCGATGAACTCGAGCCCCGTCGCCGGATTGGCGGTGCAGCAATAGACGGTGGCTTCCTTGCCGCCCGCCACCTGGCGCAACACGTCGGTAATCAGCTCTTCGCGATGGAAGGGGCCGAGGTAGTTGTGGATCCACCAGCGCTCCCAATCAGAGCCGCTAAAGGTGGGGATAAAGACCGGGCCGGCAGGGGCCGACTCCGGCACGCCATGCCGCTCGATCTCCTCGAGCGCCGCCTTGCCGCCCCGGCGGATAATCTCAGCGCGCCGCTTACGCGCCTCGCGGCGCTGGTAGCGATAGCTGGTAGAGGTGGATTCGTCATCCCAGTAAGCGTCGGGGTCAACGCGTGGCATCGCTGCCTGCTCCTTTGCCGTTGTGCATAATGGGTCGGCGCATTGGCCGGCAAAGCGGCTGAGGCAAACCGGGGCCACCTGCTGCCTTGGCAACCAATGCACCGCTCGGCAGACCGCTGCTCGTCACATTGCGGGTCTGCATGCTCGCTCCTCGCCTCACAAGCCGGCTGGGGTGATCACGACCGTGGCGCGGCGCGCCGGTGGCCGGCGTGAGGCACAGAAAACCGGCCAGCGGGTAATATGCCCGCTGGCCGGCAACCTGCGCAAGAAACGAGCCCGGCAAAGGAACCGGAGAGTTTCTGGTGCCTCCAGGCGACTCTGATCCTCGGCCTCGCCCCAGGCGAAGCCATGGTACACATCAGAACCGACCCTACGCGGCACTCACTCGAGGCAGGCGCACGCACAGCGGGCAGAACCGCGCCACGGACACGTTACAGTTATGCAATGCCATGGTGCACCTCCTCTCTCTGCGTAATATACTCGCATTGTACTACGGACTCACAAGTCTGTCAAAACGCACACCCTTCCGGAGGTTCGTCACTCCATCATTTGCGGCGCCGTTTCAAGTGTGCTATGCTGATAACCATGGACAGCATGACGACGACCCAACGGCTGTTGAGCAGCCTGCAAACCCACGTACGCGCCTGCCGGCGCTGCTCGCGCGCCGGGCACCTCACGCCTGGGCGGCCCGTCTGCTCCGGCCCGGCAACGGCTCGGGTGCTGGTCGTCGGCCAGGCACCGAGCCGCAGCGACGAACTCGCCCGGGCACTGTGGAGCGGCCCTGCCGGCCGGCGCTTGATGGGCTGGCTGGCCTGGGCGGGCCTGGAAGAGCAGGCCCTGCGCCGGCGTCACTACCTCAGCGCTGTGACCCGCTGCTACCCGGGTCCCAGCCCCTCGGGCCATGGCGACCGCCGGCCGACAGACCACGAGGTGCGGCTATGCCGCGACTATTTGGATGCCGAGTTGGGCTTGCTCGCACCGTGCCTGGTGATCCCGGTGGGGCGCCTGGCCATCGACTGGTTCGGCGGCAACGATCGCCCCCTCAGCGAAATCATCGGCCGGGCCTTTCAGGTCGAGAACACCTGGATCGTGCCCCTGCCCCACCCCTCCGGCGCCAGCCTCTGGCCCAACCACCTCGATAACCGCCGGCGACTGGCCCGCGCCCTGGCCATCATCCGCGAAATCTGCCACGCCTACCACCTCGCTTGAGTAGAGGGTCGGAGACACAAAGGCCCGAAGACACGAAAAGGGAATGAGGGGCACCCTACAGCATCGTCTCGTGTCCCTGCTCAGTATCCTTGCCTTGAGGTACCCAACAAAACCGCATCCGAGGGGCTGCGCTCACGTCCAGCGGCCGGCGGCGTGGGAGCCGCCTCTCTGCTGGTCCTGTTAGGCGCTCTTGGTGCCTTGGTGTTTGCGTTCCCCCAGCCGCTATCGCCCCCGGCGCAACTCGGCGCCCTGGGCGATGAGCGCCTGCTGCAGTTGGGCCACATCCAGCCGGCGCGGGGCAACACCCTGCTGCGCGGCCAGCGACGATGACATCGACATCGCAAGCGACAGGCAGCTCGCGCGCCGGTTCGTGGTAGGTGTTCATGGGCTGTTCCTCCAAGGCGCCCGCTACACCAGATGGCGAGCCAGAAAGGAAAGCACTCGCTCAAAGACGGCGCTGACCGCCGGGTTCCGGCCGTCTGGCTGTCCGCGGTCGAAACCGTGCCCTAGGCCGGGGAGGACCTGCAAGTCCACCGCCACGCCCTGGCGCCGGAGCGCCTCGGCCATGGCCACCGACTCCTCGACGGGCACGTCGGTGTCTTCTGAACCGTGAAACAGCAGGGTGGGAGGGTAAGCGGGCGTCACATGCTGGATCGGGCAGAAGCGGGCCACAGTCGCCGCATCGCCGCCCACCACCTCCCGGGGCCAGAGGCCACCCTGCCGGCAGTAGAGGTAGAACCGAAAGCGTTCTCCCCCTTGGCCTTCCGAAGTCGTGGCCGTGCCCACGGAGGAGCGCGCATCCTCTTCTGTGACCCGCGGCATCGTACAATAGTGCGGGCTGGGTTGGCTGTACCAGGCGCCGGCGATGTCGCCATAGCCATAGAAGGAGACCAGCGCTCTGGGCTGGGGCTCCACCGCATAGCCACTGGTGAGGGTCAGGAAACCGCCCGCCGAATGCCCCACAACGGCGAGCCGGCTGGGGTCGGCGTTGAATAGCTCCGGCCCCCGGCCTCGCACCCAGGCCAGGGCATCGCGAAGGTCCTCGACGATCTCCGGCAGCTTGGTCTCCGGCGCCAGACGGTAATCAATCGACACCACCGTATAGCCGGCGTCGGTGTACAGCTTGCACTGCAGAGGGCTCAGGTTGGAGCGATGGCCAAAGATCAGCGCCCCACCGTGGATCCAGACGATGACCGGAGCCGGCGCATCCGTCTCCGCGCGATACACATCGGCGTGGATCGAGCAGGCGCCGGCAACCTTGTAGATAAAAGTAGCTTTGTCCATCGGTCACCCACTTCAAGAAAACGGCCGGGCCACACCGTCGTGGCCCAGCCCAGAGGGGGAAGCTGGCTGCTCAGGTTAGCATCTCTGCCAGGCCATAGCTACCGGGCATCAGGGACGACGATCGCTTTCCGGAACCCCGCCGGCTTGGCCAACAGGGCAGCGAATGCGTCATCCACATGATACAGCGAAAAGCGATGCGTGACCAGAGGGGCCATGTCTATCTTCCCTGTGGACACCAGATCGAGGCCGCGGCGCATGCAGTCCATCAGGTAAGCGAAACGGCGCTCATGGGCGTTCGTTACATCGAGCGCCTTCCAGTTCCACAGCTCCATGTCGACCTGCCTGTCGCCGCCCTGATGGTAGCCGACGATCGAGAGAACGCCATGCTCCCTCACCATCTGCCCCGCGAGTGTGAGCCCAGGCTGCGTACCCGAGGCCTCGATCGCCACATCAACCCCGTGGTTCCTGCCCAGTTGATCCCAGCGAATGAGTTTGAGCGAATCGCCGACCTCTTCCGGCAGCAGAGCCTCGTCAGCGCCCAGATCAAGGGCCGCCTTCAGCGCTTCTGTGCGGACGTCAATGGCGATGATCCGCTTCGGCCCCTTGAGGCGCACGGCCTGCAGCATGAGCAGCCCCATGAATCCCAAGCCCACCAGCGCCACGGTATCACCCGGTTCCACACGGGTGCGGCGTGCGCCACTGATAATGCAGCCCAGTGGCTCGCCCAGGGCCAGGCTATAGTCCAGACCTGATGGGATAGGCAGCACGCTGTTCCTATGCGCAGCGACGTACTCGCCATAGCCCCGATGGAAGAGCCCTGTGACGGGCATGCCCACCCGGATATCCGTGACCTCGTCACCTGTAGCGACGACCTCGCCGGCCACTTCGTGGCCCAATACCGTGGGATAGGAACCGTCCGGGTCCATCCAGCTATGCAGCTCTGACGCGCATACGCCGCAAGCCTTTACCCGAACCAGAACGTCCTCACGTCCCACGGTGGGAACCGGCACTTCCTCGACACGGCTCTGTCGCGGACCCACAAGTACCGACTGTCTCATTAAGAACTCTCCTGAGGACATGGGGCGCTATGCCGGCCGGACGGTTACCCTCTGCGTCGCCGTGCGCCCCTCTTCACACACCAGGGCGATGCCGCCGCCCACGAGCGCCCGGTCGCCATCCTCGACATCAAAGAGTGACCGGCCGTCGATCTGCGCCACGAGGTGGTTCCCGCAGACGCTCAGGCTCAGGTCATAGGTCTGCCCGAGTTCCCAGCCATAGTCCGCCTCGGCCAGCACCGTCTCACCGTCCAGCGCCTTCACCAGGCGCACCTTGCCGCCCTCACAGAGCAGCAGGGCATAGTAGCGCTCCATCCCCTGCACGCGCGCGGCGATGCCCGCCGCCTTTACCAGGTGCGGCGTGACGTCGGCGCTGACGCAATAGTCGGCCCACTCGCGCGTGCCAGTCATCAGCAGCCCACGCCCACAGTTCTGCGCCAGGCGGAAAAACTCGCTCCAACGCGGCGTGGCCTGATCCACGCCGTCGACCCAGGCGCGGCGCCAGGCCGAACCCTTGCCTTCCGGCCGCGAGAAGACGACGTTGGGCGCGCCATCCCAGGTCATATAGTCCAGGTAGGCGGTCCCCTGTGCGCCGCCCTCGCCGCTGAGCACGATGCCAACCTCGGCGATGGGCCGGCCGCCGGTGTCGGGGACCTCCCAGCAATACTCGTGGCTCGCGCCCGGCGCCAGGTCCACCGCCGGGCCGGGGGTGACGACCAGCTCATCCTCAGCCCCATAGACCTTTATGTACAGTCCACAGCGTACCGGCTCGGCGTTCGCGGCCGCCTCGACCCGTGCGCGCACCGTCTGCCCCGGATAGAGGGTCGGCGCGGCCATCATGGTGTACCCCGGCATGGCCATCGCCTCGGGCGGCGTAAAGGTCGGGCTACCCACCCGCGCCGGGCAGCCCGACGCCAGGTGACGATAGTGCACGGCCAGGCTGCGCGAGCCCAGGCAACTGTGGCCGGGCACGTTCTCCACGATGGCCGTCCCCCGGCACTCGGGCGAGTCCTCAACCCGAAAGCCCTGCACCGCACCGGGCAGGTCAAAGTGGAAGCGGGCGCCGCCCTTGGGCTGCACGGGCTCGAGCCCGGCCAACGCCCGGCCGGCGTTGACGATGCGGTACGCCTCGGCGACGGCATCGGTGATCGCCCGGCCGCCGTCGGCGGTGGAGAGGTACAGCCGGTCGGCCACAGGGCCGCGCCAATCCGGCCCGGCGTCGATGCCGGCCAGCCCACCCCGGATGCCCAGCAGGCAGCCCAGGTTCCCCGAGTTGCAGTCCGTGTCCCAGCCGCCGGTGTTGACGATCATCAACGAACGCTGGAAATCGCCCCCGCCGTAGAGGAGCGAGAGGATGATCAGCCCGTGGTTCGGCACCATGTGGCAGTTGCCGCCGTATTTGTCATAGCCATAGGCCGCCCGCAAGCGCTCGAACGCCTTGCGCCAGTCCGGCTCCTCGGCGTGCCACTCGCGGATGTCGCCGATCATGCGGGCAATGACCGAGTCGCGCGGGATAACGGCCAGGCCGGTATCGAGCAAGCGATCGATATCCGCCTCCACAAAGGCTTGCGCCTCCATCGCCGCCAGCACCTGCGCCCCATAGATGGCCTCGCCGTCGTGGCTGACCGAGCCGGCACGGCGGGCCAGGTCGGCCGCGAACTCGGGGTCGCCCGGTGCGACCATGGCCCAACCGTCGATAAAGATCTGGGCGCCGATCTGCTCGGCCACCACTTTGCCGTTGAGCGCCATGGAGCCGCTCTGTGGGGCGGGGATGCCGGCCTTTAGCCGCAGGTAAGCCGTGTGCTCCGTCGAGTTGCCCAGCCCACCCCACCAGAGGACCGTCCGCCGGTCGATGAGATAGTTCAACCAGGTCTGGCCGATCTGTGCCGGCGTCAGGTCGCGGGGGTAGCCATAGTCCTCCAGGGCGCGCAGGAAAGTAAACGTGCCGCCGATGTCGTCATCGGTGACGATCAGCGGCTTGTCGAGCCGCTCATGGACATAGTACCACACCTCGCCCAGTTCATCCATGATGCGCTCATAGCTCCAGCCCTCAAAGGGCCGGCCGAGGTAAACGCCGATGATCTTGCCCAGCACGCCGGCATAGACACGTTCAGCATAATCAAGGGGGATGGACATCAAAGGCTCCTATCTACCACAGGTAACAGATATGTTCCAGCACACGATAGACCCAAAGCAACTGCTCAATCTGCCATAGCAAACCGCCTGTACTGACGTTCTCTTGGGAATCCACCCCGTTGGCTGGCGCAGTGATAGTGCTAGCCCTCGGGAGGGCACAAAGGATACCGACCATAGCGGTCGATGGCGCCCTGCAAGGCATCCAAGTGTTCCTGCGGGTAGGGCATACCCTGGTCTGGGCCACAAAAATAGCCCCCATCGCGCCCGAGCTGCCACAGCCTCTGCCGCACCTCGCTCACGATGCGTTCCGGCGGCCCGGCCATGACCGTCGCCGAGCTGACCCCACCCTGCAGCGCCATACGGCCCTGAGTGCGGGCACGTACCCGATCCAGGTCGTTCGCCGTCGCCTGCACGGGGTTGAGGACGTCCACACCCAGCTCCATGAACATATCGAGCATGCTCTCGACATGGCCGCAGGAGTGGAACCCTATCAAGATGCCTCGCCCCTTGTAAAAGTCAAACAAACGCCGATACTCGGGTACGAGGAACTCGCTCACAATCCTGGTGCCGAGCAGCGGTCCGTTCTGCGTGCCCAAGTCGTCAGTGAACTCTACGAACTCGACACCTAGGCGAACATAGTGTTGTGCGATGCCGAGGTGAAAGTCCATGATGCGATGCAGAACTTGCCTGACGAAGCCGGGCTCGGTGTAAAAGTACACCATCAGCGCTTCCATGCCGACGAGCATGTACGCCTTTTCCCACAGCGTATCGCGATGGCTTCCGGCCAGAAAGAGATCCTTGGGCGCGTC
Organism: Anaerolineae bacterium; assembly: GCA_034428955.1. Classification (GTDB taxonomy): domain Bacteria; phylum Chloroflexota; class Anaerolineae; order SpSt-313; family SpSt-313; genus DAOUGZ01. The sequence continues at coordinate 28,579 of DAOUGZ010000219.1, forward strand.
CTTGGCCGCCTGGTAGAGCGAGCCGCAGATGCGCTCATCGTTGGGGTCCGGCCACTGGTAGCGTTCCAGATCCTCAACCTTTGCCAGCGGGTTACCGATGGGCAGACCCATCACACCTTCCTGGATCTTGTGCCATGTCGTGCCCCAGATATCGACCCAGGTGGAGCCAACCGGGCTGTCATCGCCCCCACCGTCAAAGCCTTCATGGTTGCAGCCATGGTAGCAGAGCGTATGGGTGGGTGCCCTTCGCTGCACGCGCCCGGGATGGTCGAAGCGAATGATTCTCAATGCGTTCTCTTTGGCATCCATGGCCCTGCTACACTCCATCTACGTCCGCCGGTCACACTGGAACGCTGCTCTCCGGTGTTGAAAACCGCGCTCTGTAGGCCTGCGGCACGGCTATGCCTTCTCATCCGTAGAGGCAAGGCCACCAAAAGCCTGCGCCCGCGCCAACACGCCGCGCACGCGCTCGTTCCCCAGAGAGATGCGCCGGTCGGTCAGGTTGAGGGTGGGGATGGCGCCCATGCGCGCCGCGCGCTCCTCCTGCTCGGCGAACCGCTCGGGGCTCCACCAACCGGCGCGCTGTGCGGCCCACACGCCCCGGTACGGCTCCGGCGCGAGCGAGGCGGAGTGGCCGTGCTCAAGGACATAGGGGCCGAGCAGGCGCCGGTACATCTCGGCCCCCGCTTCGCTCGGAGCCCAGGTAACCCCCGAGAGCAGAGGGCAGAGGCTCGTGGAGAGTTCGGTGTTGGGACCTTCGCCGATGAACTGCACGGCGGGCATGGCGGTGCGCAGCTCGCGGTAGAGCGTCTGCAGCCCCCGGAAGTGGTCGTAACGGCTGTCGTTGACAAAGGTGCCCACCTGATCCAGGAATATCGCGTCGATGCCGTAGCTTTCGACCAGTTCCTTAATCTTGCTGCCCAGAAGAGTCCGCCACTCCGGCGCGTCGGGCGAGATGTAGGCCATGATCTCCTCGGCCACTTCGTCATGGTCATAGTCGTAAGACCAACTCACCGGCCGGCCCTCCCCATCCCGTACCTGGTAGGCGAGCAGGTCGGCGGTGATGGGGTTCTCATAGCTCGCACCCCAGACATTCAGGTGTGGCATCACGCGGTAGCCGAGGCGGTGCGCCGTGGACACGAACTGCCGAAAAGCCGCGGGCCCTCCGAGCGCATCAGCCGGCCCATTGTCCGGCCAGCGGCGGTCGATGCGTCCCTCATAGCCGACCAGTTTGACCAGAGTGCGCTGCGGGGGGTACAGGGCCGCTAGCTCTGTCAGCCGCCGCTCCATGGTGGCATAGTCGTGGCAGATGGTGCCATAGTGGCTGAGCCCATGGAGCACGACCACCAGAGAGACATCCATGAGCCAGGGCTGCGCGTCTGGGCGCTCGGCCACCGGGCGCAGGCCAAACGCCTCGGCCATCCAGCCGCGATAGTCTTCGACCGCCTGCCGCCAATCGCTCACCTCGTCCAGATACCAAGTGGGGGCAACGTACTCGTTGCTCCGACGGCAGGCATCAGCTTCCGAGTAGAGCATCAGCTCCAACTGATCGCCGTGCGGGTAGAGCCACAGCTTTTTGACGCGTGGCGGGTACTCGTGAGTGTGCAGATAGCGGTATCCGCCGTCTCCGCGCAACAGGGCGAACTGGGCGCCCCAGCCGGGTAGAGGCCCGCTGCCGGGCGCCACCCCCGTACTTGAAACGTGCCGTAGGGGATAATAGCCGCCCGGGTAGACGAAACAGCGGCCCCTTTCATCCTCCCACCGGTCGACCTCGCCGGAGGGTGGGACCATCACCGGGCCCGCCGGCAGCGGCCCGACCGTCACCATGATTCCCTTGATCGGCTCGGGGTGCTCGGCGCTCGCCTGCCAGGAGATGCCCCGCTCGCGCCGCTGCAGAGTCACCCGGAAGAGGCCCGGGGTTGACCCCGAGCCCTCGCCATAGGAGAAGGTAGTCGTACTGGCCACCAGGCCATCCGTCGTCTCGCTGACGACGGGGTCCGCCGGCTCGTAGCAGTTCAGAGTTGTAAGCAGAGAGAAGGCCAGCCGATAACCACCGAATGAGATAACCATTCTACCTCCAAAGAGGCAGCCTTCCGATGGCCTGGGGCTGCCTGTGTATCCTTCACCACAAGCTCAAGCAGTGAGCATCGACAGGACGTCCTCAGCCCGGCTCTTTTGAGCTTGAACGCGTTCTCTGAGCAGCGAGCACAAGTCCGCCGCCATCTGGGCCATGTCCGGGTCAGGGTTCAAGCGCTCCACCTGCTCGACCCAGGCCGGGGGCAGGCTATCGATGCCGCCCAGGGCGCCCATCAACTCGCCCACGATGCCGGTGATGGTGTCGGCGTCTCGCCCGGCGTTGGCCGCCCCGATGATGGCCTGCTCCGCGTCATCCCTGCAAATGAAGCAGACGGCCAGCGCAAAGGGCACCATCTCCAGGGCAAAATTGGCCTCAAAGGGGGGGAAGGTTACCAGAAACTCGTTATAGAACGGCTCGTAGAGGCCAAAGACGTCGTCGCAGCGAGCGGCAACCTCCAGCAAGCGGTTCAGCCGGCCGGAGAACTCGGCCGCGTACGCGCCCATGCAATACGCGTGATCCAGCACATCGGCGATGACTTGGTCGATACTGGCAGCGGGGGCGAGGGCACTGGCCACGGCCACTGCCATGGCATAGCCATCCTCCGCCGCGCCGGCGGGGTCCCCGGGATGGATGTAGCCCAGGGGCGCATCCCAGCCGATGCGACACGGACGGCGCTGGTTCACCATCTCGGCCAGCCTATCGAGAGAGGCCAGAATGCGGGCATAAGCGCGCTGGGGCCCCGGCCAACTCAGGGTGGGCTCGTGGTCCTCAGCCCCCTCAGCCATCAGGCGGTAGTTCAGCCACTCGGCTGCGAAATCCCTGCCCGTGATGGGGCCCCCCTTGCGCAGTATAGCCCGGCAGGCCATCAGCCGATAGCGCATGTCGTCGGTGTAGGCACCCACCTCATGGCTCCAGCGCCCCAGGGGGTGAAATCCCCCCTCGTTCTGCGGCTGGACGCCGAAAGGATACCAGCGTTCCAACGGAGACTCCTGGCTGGGCCGGCGAGGCGGCAGCGGGTCAAAGTGGGTCACACGGCCATACTGGGCCTCGATGTCGCGATAATGCATCATCTCAACCCGGATGCCGAAAGCATCGCCGATGGCTCCCCCGATCAGCGAGCCATAGATCTTGTTATACAGCCTCGTGTTGCGCACAATACCCTCCGGCATCTACTGCGCCCGAACATGGGCCGACGCGATCATCCGGTGAGGATCACCCCTTGAGCCCCACACTTGCGATGCCACCGATAAGCTGCTTCTGCACGGTGAAGTAGAGCACCAGCATCGGGACGACAGAGATGAGGGAAGCAGCCATGACCAGATTGGTCGTATTGGCCGAAACGGTCGAGAAAGCCGAGCGCCGGAAATAGTCCAGGGCGATGGCCAGGGTGAACTTTTCGGCGCTGTTCAGATAGATCAGCGGACCCTGAAAGTCATTCCACACGCCCTGGAAGGTAAAGACGGCCAGCACAGTGATGACCGGCTTGCACAAGGGCAGGATGATCCGCCAGTAGGTGCCAAAGTAGCCGCAGCCGTCGATACGCGCCGCATCGTCCAGGTCCCGTGGGAAGGAGCGCATGTACTGGCGGGTAATAAAGATATTCCATGCGCCACCAAAGAAGCTGGGCACCCACAGGGGCAGATAGGTCCCATACCAGCCCAGCGTATGGAACAGAAGGAACGAAGGCACCATCAGCACGACGCCAGGCATGAGCATGGTCAGGATGATCAAGCGGAAGAGGAACTCTTTGCCGGGGAAGCGCAGCCTCGCAAAAGCAAAAGCCACCAGCGTGTTCGAGATCACGACGCCGACTACGTTCAGCGCCACCAGGTAGAGGGTGTTGAGCAGCGGGCGCCAGAGGGGGTAGCCCTTGTAGTTCAGAACGGTCCAAAAGTTCTCAAAGTGGAAGGAGGTCGTCGGGAACCAGGAAACGGGCACGGTGTAGACGATCTCCCCCGGCCCGCGCAGCGCGGCTGTCAGCATCCAGGAGAGCGGCATCAGGACGATGACGCCGATGCCCACCAGAAGGGTGTACATAATTGCCGCGTGCACCCCGCCGCGGAACGACTTGCGCTGCCATAAAGGAGGGGCAGCCGGCCGTCTGTTGCTTGCACTCTGTGCCATGCTACGCGCTCTCCTTTCCCTGGTCTTCATAGTACACGTACTGCTCGGAGGTTGTGTAGATAATCGTCACCACGATGGCCGAGATAATGACCAGCACCCAGGCCAGAGCTGAAGCATAGCCCAGCTTGCCCTCCTGGAAAGCCTTGAGGTAGAGGTGGAGCACATAGAAACGCAAGTGTCTGGAGGTTCCGAACCGGCTGGCCCCGCCCATGATATAAGCCGGGGTAAAGACCTGGAAGCTGCCGATCAACCCCGTGATGAGCATAAAGAACATGGTGGGTGAGAGCAGGGGCAGGGTGATGCGCCAGAATTTCTGCCAGCTATTGGCCCCATCGATCTCGGCCGCCTCATAGAGCTGGGGCGGGATATTCTGCAGGCCGGCCAGGTAGAGGATGGCGCTGCCGCCCACGCCCCAGAGGCTCATCAAGGCCACTGCCGGCAATGCCCAGGTCGCCGAGTTCAGCCAGTTCGGTGGGTTCTGCACCCCCAGAGTACGGAGCACTTGGTTGATGGCGCCCAGGTCGGGGTTCAGCAGGTTCATCCAAAGGAGCGTCACCGCCACCCCAGAAACCACCGCCGGGACGTAAAAGACCGTACGGAAGAGGTTCATGCCCCTGAGTTTCTGGTTCAGAAGCAGCGAAAGCAGCAGGCCCAGGATGAGCGAAGGCACCAGGCTCATGAGCATGTAGCGAAGCGTGACACCGAGGGACCAGAAAAAGTAGCGGTCCTGGGCGAACATGTAGCGGAAATTCTCCAGCCCGATCCAGCGCGGGGGTGGGTTGATGAGCACCCAATCGCAAAAGGCCGCGTAGAGGGACATGGCGATGGGAACGACCAGGAAGGCGGCAAAGCCGATCAGCCACGGCGACAGGAAGAGGTAAGCGGCTATCGCCTCCCTTTTCTCCTGCCCCGTCAGACCTCCCTTTCTGGGTTTGCGCAGCGCAACCGTCATAGGTCCGGACCCCCTCATCCAGATATGCGAGGAAGCAGAGCGCGGGCAGCACGCTATCCGCCTCTGGCGCTTGACCCCCCCCGCTAAGCGGGGGGTCAAGCGCCTCAATCGCGTTTACGTCAGAACGCTTACTGGCCCAGCTTCTCCCACTCGATCCAAAGCTCGTCGGTGATCTCCTGACATTCGATGGCTGCCTCCGAGATGGCCGTCTTGGCGTCCACTCCATCTTCGGTCATGCGGCGCCAGGCCTCATTGAAGGGATCCACTGAAGTCCAGACGTCCGGTGTGAACGGAGGCGGGGCGATCCGTTCCATCAGCGCGAGAGCTTCTTGCTTGAGCGGGTCATCGCCGGCCCAGTCCTGAGCCAGAGGCATGTAGCACGGCGGGCTCTCGAGGCCCTCGGCATGAGCAGCGTCACTGGCTGCTGACTCAGACAGCATCTTGGCGCCGTCCGTTGCCAGGAACTTGAGGAGGAGCCAAGCCTCCTCGGGGTGCTTGGCGCCGGCCATAATGCTGTACTCTGTGGCCCAGCCACCCACATTGCCCTCCCAGCCCGGGGTGACAACCGGCTGGCCAGTGATCCCCACATTGATGCCGGCCGCACGGGCGGCGGCAGCCTCGCCATAGGTCCCATACAGCATGCCCAACTTGCCCTGGTTGAAGAGATCGTTGAACGTCATCTCACCCAGCAGAGCAGCGGAGGAGTCCGGCGTGAGATCCTCGTTGTAGGCCTTGACCAGGACCTCCCACGCATGGATCCAATCCTCAGTATCGGCATTGCCGAGGCATTTGTTCCCATCGGGGCCAAGCACAAAGGGATCGCTCATATAGTTGTTCATCGAGTTAAAGCTGGGCGTAAAGCTCGCCGAACCCCAGACACGCTCCTCCAGGTTCTCAGAAGGCTTGTTGATCGCCCGCGCGTACTCGAGCCAGTCATCGAAAGTGATAACCGAATCCGCGTCTAGCTCCGGCAGACCGGCGGCCTCGAACATATCCTTGTTGTAGATCATTCCCCAGACAAAGATGTTGGCCGGTAGCGAGTAGACCTTGCCGTCGAGCATGGAACGGCTCTGAAACAGGGGGAAAAAGTCATCGACCTTGAGGCCATCCTGCGCCATATACTCGTCGAGGGCCAGGACGTGCCCCGCTTTCATCAGCTTGGCGGGCACAAACACCGCCAAGTCCGGCACTTCGTCGGCGGCAACGGCCGTCTCCAGCTTGATGCCCAGTTCATCCTCTGGAATCCCTAGGTGCTCGATCTGGATATTGGGGTACTTTTCATTGAAGGCAGGCGCGATGATCGAATCCAACCACTCGAATTCGATACCGCCAAAGTCCCATACTTTGAGGGTTACAACTTCATCGCCACTGGGTGCGGCAGCCGTGGGCGATTCTTCACCCGAGCCCGACTGGGCGCTCGTAGGCTCGGCCGCAGTGGTAGCTTGCGGTCCGGGGCTGCAGGCGCTCACGAGCAGCGCGAGAAGGGTCACAACGATCAATGTAATGAAGAGCTTACGCGACATGGTAGGGCCCTCCTTAGGATCTAGCAACCGATAACACGCTCGACGAAGCTATGCATGGTGCCTGCACCTTGATCTGGCTATCCTTCCTCCTTTCTGCGCAAGTCGACGGGAGAGCGTTCCTCTGTGCACCATCGCCTCCGCCTCAAGCGCTCTGGCGCAACACCATTCGGCAGGGGATGCTGGCCTCTTGCACAGGGATCGGCTCCTGCGCAGCCAATCGATCGAGCAGCAGCTCGGCTGCCCGCCGCCCCATCGTCTCCGCGCCCTGGTCCACCGTGGTCAGCGCCGGCAAGATGGCCTCGGCCTCCGGGATGTTGTCAAAGCCACAGATAGCGACATCCTCCGGAACACGCCGGCCCAGCGTGGTGAGCGCACGGACCGCATCGATGGCCAACTGGTCGTTGGCCGCAAAGAGCGCAGTGGGCTCGTTGCCGTCTGCGGTCTCGAACAACGCACGTACGCCCTCTGCGACACCGCTGCGGCTCCAGGTGTAGCAACGCACCAACACAGGGTCATAGGGGATGTCGGCAGCGGCCAGACCCTCCATATACCCACGCAATCGGTGTTGCCCTGGCGGTGTATCCTGAGAGCCGGCCAGGTGCGCGATGCGCCTGTGCCCGCGGGAGATGAGGTAGCGCATGACCTCGTGGACGGCAGGCCGCTCTGCCGGCACCACCCTGTCCACGCCATAGTCATTTCCTTCACTGGTGACTGTGGCTGCCTCGATGCCTGCCTTGGTGAGCCGCGCCACGTCGGAGGGCTGCAGATGAAATGGGACGAGAATCACCCCATCCACGCCCCGCCGCAGCATGGCCTCAACGAACGCCTGCTCGCGAGTCGCTCGATCGTTGGTGTCGTAGACGAGGAGGTCGTAGCCCTGGCCCTCGGCAGCCGCCTGGGCGCCGCGGATCAACTGAGGATAGAAGGGGTTGGTGATGTCGGGCACCATCACGGCCAGGAGTTGGGTGCGGCGGGTGCGTAGGGTGCGCGCTGCGGCGTTGGGCTGGTAGCCAAGTTCTTCGACTGCTCGCAGCACGCGCTCGCGAGTCTCTTCGCTGACCTGTACCTTGCCGCCCTTGCGGCGGTTGACGACATAAGACACGGTGGCCACCGAGACCCCGGCCAGCCGCGCCACATCGCTCTGCGTGGGTCTATGTTTGCTCATGGGGACCTTATACGTTTCAGCTTAAACGATTAAGGTCATTATAGGGCATTTTGCGTGGAATGTCAATAGTTGTATTCTGGGGAATCCTCATACTGGGGACGATGAGGCGCAGGTATGCGCCTGTGAAAGCCGGCCGGAGCCGGGATGACAGTTCTCAGACGTACAGGAGGTCGGAGGGCCTGATGGCTCTAGCGATCCGACTCCACACACCCTCTCCACGATCAGGCCCAGGGCGCCTTCGCCAGGTTCGCCGGGCCGTGGAGCATCCCACAGCCCGGCGATGTTCGCGCGGCAGTGCGCTGCCTGGGTCACCGGAGTCGGTACGTCAGGTAGCTCGGCGGCGTGGGAGTCGCCTCGGCTGGCTTGAGCATGTCCCCTAGCGAAAGCTCAACCCCTCCGCATCCGCGACCGAGCGTACATACGCCACCGCAGCGACGTAATCCTCCGCCATCGTCAGGTGCTCAAGCATCAGCGGCATGTCGGGATCCAGCCCGCTCAGCGCCTGGAGGTAGGCGCGATAGTCCAGCGCGCCCAGGCCCGGGCGGACCTCACTCAGGTGGGTGGTCAGCTTGCCGCTGAGGAGGGTGTCTTTGGCGTGGCAACTGCGGATGTGCGGGCCGAGTTTGGCGATGCTTTCACGGATGAGCGCCCCATTGGCGTAATAGCGCTGCGGGCTCGAGATCCAGTTCACGGGATCCAGGTGAGCGCCGAACCGGGGCCGGTCGACGGCCTCGATGAGGCACAGGTACGAATCCGCGGAATCGGGCCAGACCCAGGGCATCAGCTCCAGGGTGTAGCAAGTGCGCGTGGGGCGGACGGCGTCGATGATCTCGCGCACCGTCTCCACGATCAGGTCAAAGGTCTCCTCGCTCAGGTTGGCGGGGTCGGGGCCGTCCCACTGGGCGCCCCGCGACCCGGCAATGTTCACACAGCAGCGTGCGCCGACGCGGTCCGCCAGGGCCAGCCGCTCCTGGCAGAGGGCGATGGCCTGGCGGCGCGTGGCCTCGTCGGGGCTGATGGGGTTGCTCCAGGCGCCCACCTCGGCAATGACGATGCCCGCTGCCGACGCCGCTTCGACGTAGGCGCTAATCGTCGCGTCATCCTCGCTGCCGTCCACCGGGCAGTAAGCGGCGCTATAGCCCAGCCTTCTGAGGGCGGCCACCCACTCACCGGGGTCACAATACTCCTCGAATAGCGGTCCACCCAACCTCATTGTATGCCTCCCTTGCCGGTTCTCTACCCAAGGCACTACACCCCGCCTCAATCGGATGCACGATAGCACGGACAATGCGCACAGTCAAGAGGCTGTGTCACGTCGCGGGCATGGTTCGTGCTGCGACGGCCGCAGACCCATGTCGTGGGCCGACGGAATCGTATCATCGCTCCCAGCGCCAAATGCGTTGGGCAGGCGCCGTGGCCCACCGGTTGGAGGAAGAGATGCGCACACAGATCGAAGGCGTCACCATGAACCTGACCCCCAACAAAAAGCTCAACTTCGACTATGGGCCGGGAGACATGCAGGCCGTCTACAATCGAGGACCGTGGAAGAACTGGAAGGAAGGGATTGCCTGGCTGGAGAAGAAGGGCGAGGCTGACAACGAGCTGACGCCGGGTGAGACCATCGCCCTGGTTGAGGACCTGCGCAGTGTGGCCCAGGCCAAGGAGCCCTTCACCGATGACCCGGTCAAGGCGTACAGGATGGCGCACAAGCACCGCGCGCAGAACAACAAAAAGTACGCCCAGGAACACCAACAGGTCCTGGAGATGGCCAAGCGCGCGGGCCGGTAAGGCCCTCGCGCCTGCGATCGGAAATGGCCTGCCCGCCCCGCCGGCGATGCCGGCGGGGCGGGCAGGTCCCGTCCTTCATTCTCGCTCCGCTGCCAGGGGCAGCGCCCCCTTGGGCTCGGATGTCACCTGGATGCTAACACCGGTCCACGTCCTCCGAGGCCAACAGCTTGAGGAAATCCTCGGCCTCCCCCCGCTCCATCGTTCCCTGGATGGCCAAGGCAAAGCCGCGCCCGCCCAACTCGCGGACGATAGTGCGCGCACCGTCGGGGCTGACAAAGACCTGGCAGAGTTTGCCCGCATCCTTGATCCGCTTCAGGAGGGGTAGCCACTCCTCCGGCGGCGGCGCGCCATCGCCGGGGATCCACTGGATGCCGCGCAGCCGCTCGATGGCCAGCAGCCGGTCCAGGTGCACGATCTCGCCCTTGCCGTCGAGATGATAGAAGGCGTGGTCCAGGTGCTCGCAGCAGGCGACCAGGTCCGGCAGCACAAAGCGCTCAAACATGGCGGGGGAAAGCATGTAACAAAAGTCGCTCTGCAGCATGTAGCAGCGCCCCGGCGACCAGATGGGCGCCCAGGGGGTGGTGCCGCGGCCGTGCTGCCGGATGACGGCATCGAGCTCATCATAGTAACGCAGCCACAGTTCGGTGATCCGCCCGACCAGGCGTTCGACCTCTTCCGGCGCATCGAAGAGTTCGAGCAGGAGCCGCTGTGTGGTGCGGAAGGAGGCCAGAATATCCAGGTTGCCGCCCAGGTCGGTGTGGCCGACGGCGACCTGCCGGGCCCAGCGCTCCGCGGCACAGCGGGTGATGGCCCGGATGCGCCGCCACCAGGCGTTGTCGGGATCGTAGGCCAGCTTCAGGTCGTGGATCTCCACCTCTTCGGCCGGCTCGAACCAGACCGTCTCCGGCACGGCGTGGACGCGCGCCCCCAGAAAGCCGGCCATGATGCCCGGGCCATAGTTCACCCACCAGCGGGGGAAGGCATCGCCATAGAAACACTCTGCCTCCAGGTGCGCCTGATAGCGATCCACCACTTCATCGACCGGCATATCCTGAGGCAAGCTGCTCACAAATCCGGGAGCCTCCGGCAGCACCGCCCCGTCCGGCAGTTCGTAACCGCTGATCATCACCAGCGGCCGCTCCAACTCGTGGTTCCACCAGGCCATCCAGTTGCGCTCGATGCGCTGCCAGTCTTCTTCCGTGAAGCGTAGGTTGATGGTCATCCGGATCGGCTCCTATCCGTACATCTCGCGGCTGATCTGCAGAAACTCTTCGCACATGGCCTCGATGGCCTCGCGCCGATGGCCGGCGCCGGCAGGGTCCGTGTACCAGCGCGGGATAAAGCCGCCCTCCGGCCGGCCGAGCAGACGGACCATGCGCCGGCAATAGCGGCAGATGTCATCGAGCGTACCATGGACCATGGTGTTCTGGATGTCCACACAGGAGAAGAAGGTGATGCGCCCGCCAAAGCGCTCGCCCAAGAGTTCCAGACCCATGTTCTCCTGCTGGTCCATGTGGATGGCGTCAAGGCCGGCATCGATGAGGTCGTCAAGGATGGCGACGATGTGGCCACAGCTATGCAGGAACGTGTAGAGCCCAGCGTCGTGGGCTGCCCGATAGATGCGGGCGTAGCGCGGCTTCCACAGCGCACGCCACGAAGCGGGTGAGATCATCAGCCGGTTCTGCAGGCCCCAGTCATCGCAAAAGATCAAGCCGTCAACGCCGGCGGCCGCATAGCGCTCAATGGCCACCAAGTTCATCTCGACCAGGATGTCCAACAGCCGGCCCAACTCCTCCGGGGCGTTGTAAATATCGGCCCAGGTGTTCTCCAACCCGCGGATGAAATGCACACGCTCATAGATCGAGATGCCGCCGCCGAGCAAGAAGCGATCGCCGGCCCATTCCCGCGCGCCGGCCAATTCCTGCCAACGGCGGGGGTCTTGGATGTCGGGGACGGCCAGCCGCTCCCAGTCGCGCCAATCCTTGAGCGGATAGTCCTTCACCTGGCCCAATTGGCTCCCACCGATGTTCTCCCAGACGGCCCCCCACTCGTCGATGCCGCACCTGGGCCGGTCATCGGGTGAAGGATGCATGCCTACCGAGGCGAAATCCGAGCCATAGGGCGCGGGGAAATCGTGGGCCAGCCGGGCGGGAGAGCGGAAATCGAGCGTACGTCGGACGGTCTCGCGGCTGTCCTCCATGGCGTCTCCTTGGGGTAGGTGCGGCTAACACGTACTGTGTAATGCGTAACGTTGCTTCGCGCGGCGTGAGCGGCTACGAGCAAGTTGACGCATTACACAGCACGCAGCACTCAGATCGTATCCGTCACATCAATCTCGATGCGCCCCACCTCGCGGGTGAGGACGGCGACGACGACGTGGTGCGAGCCGGGCTCGAGCGTGCGTCCGTCCACCTTAATCTTGACCTCGGTGTTGAGGCCAAAGGTCAGCGGGCTGCGGCTCGAGACCTGGTCGGCCCGTACATCGCCCTGAGGAGAGCGAAAAGTGATCTTCTCTGGGAGAATGGCCTCGTCGTCGAGGGTCACAGGCCCTACGCCGATCAGGCTGCCGGGAGCCAGGTTGTTCTTGAGGGCGAACTCAAAGCCGCCCTCGGTGTTCTTTAGGCTTTCTTTGACGTAGAGCTTTTTCAGCAGAAACGATGGAACGGCCATGGCACAACTCCTTCCTCTGCTTCAAGCAACCATCGCCTGCGGACTGTACCGCACAATGCGCAAGGGGCACTGCATCCAGCCAGGGGGCCGAAGTAGATTACGCATTGCGCGTTACTCCTCCCCTCACCCCACGACCCTCTCAGCCGTGCGATCGAACGTCGGCTTGAGCTGCCCATAGAGGGCGCGGTACTCGCTATAGAAACCGTCGTACACGGCGACGTTGGCCGCGATGGGCTCGGTGCGCTCGACCACGCGCACCGTCTGCTCGGTCGCCTCAAAGACGTCGCGGTACACCCCGGCCCCAACCCCGGCCAGCAGGGCCGCACCATAGGCGGCGCCGTCGGTGATATTGATGGTGACCAGCTCGGCGCCAAAGATGTCGGCCATGATCTGCCGCCAGGCGCTGCTGCGCGCTCCGCCGCCGAGGGCCCGCACCTGCTCGATGGGGATCTCCAGGCCGCGCAGCAGCTCAAGGGAGTCGCGCAGGCCATAGGCCACACCTTCGAGCACCGCCCGCACCAGCGCGCCCTTGTCGTGGCGCAGGGTCAGGCCCACAAAGGCACCGCGCGCGTTGGGGTCCGGATGCGGGGTGCGCTCGCCGGTGAGGTAAGGCAAGAAGAGAAGCCCCTCACAACCCGGCGGCACCGCCGCCGCCTCGGCAATCATGACCTCGTAGGGGTCCACCCCGGTCAGACGCCCAATCTCCTTCTCCGGCCCGGCGATGGTGTCACGCAGCCAGCGCAACGAGCCGCCGGCGGAAAGCATCACGCCCATCACGTGCCAGCGCCCGGGCACAGCATGGCAAAAGCTGTGCAGGCGAGCCAGTGGGTCGAGCTTCATCTCATCGGTCTGAGCAAAGATGACGCCCGAAGTGCCCACGCTGGCCGAGATGAGCCCCTCGCGCACGATGCCGCTGCCGATGGCCGCCGCCGCGTTATCGCCCCCACCACCGATAACTGGCAGCCCGGCCCGCAGCCCCGTAGCCTCCGCCGCCGCCGCGCTCAAGGTGCCGGTGACCTCCGGCGACTCGTAGCACTTGGGCATCCAGCTTTCGGAGATATCCAGCGCGGCGAGGACCTCCGACGACCAGCGCCGGTGCGCCACATCCAGGAGCACCGTTCCGGCCGCATCCGAGACTTCTGTGGCATAGTCACCGGTGAGGCGATAGCGGATATAGTCCTTGGGCAGAAGGACCTGGGCGATCTGCCGGTAGACCTCGGGCTCGTTCTCGCGCACCCAGAGGATTTTGGGCGCGGTAAAGCCGGGGAGGGCCACGTTACCGGTGAGGGCCAAAAAGCGCTCGCGCCCGACAGTGTTCATGATCTCTGCGCACTGGGCCGCCGTGCGCTGGTCGTTCCACATGATGCACGGGCGCAGCACTTGCCCCTGCGCGTCGAGGGTCACCATGCCGTGCATCTGGCCGGTGAGGCCCAAGCCGGCCACCTCAGCAGGGTCCACGCCCGAGCGGGCCAATACCGCGCGAATCGAGCCCACCGTCGCCCGCCACCAATCCTGCGGGTCCTGCTCCGCCCACAGCGGATGGGGCGTGTAGAGAGGATACTCTTCGGTGGCACTGGCGACGACCTGGCCCTCCGCATCGATAAGCAGTGTCTTGGTACCGCTCGTCCCGACGTCGATCCCAACCATGTAGCTCATGGCAGCCTCCAATCAGTGCTTCCCGATACTATCGAGCACCATTACCCTGTTTGGGGCTATTATACCATCTTTTCCGTTAATGCGGCGATTCAGAAGAGGTGAACGTCCCCCAGTATGGGCGGGCCGCCAGGCTGGCAAACGAGGGTGCGCATGACATCGGGCACCGCACAGAGGCCGGTGACCACCTGCGGAGCATACTCGGGCGTGGTCAGGACGTGCACATTGGGCCCGGCGTCGAGGGTAAAGTACACCGGCCAGCCCTCCTCGCGCCATGCCCAGACCTGGCGCATAACGGCGACGGTGGCCGGATACCAATAGAGAGCCGGCGGGTCGGCCGTCATCGTCACGGCGTGGAGGAGCATGGCCTCGGCCTCGGCCACGCGCCCCAAGAGCGCCAGATCACGCGTGTTGACGGCCGTGCGCGCCAGGGCCAGGTGCTCACCGCTCTGTGCCAGCCGGCCGAGGTGACAGGGGCTCGACGGCGCCGCGGCGTGGCCGGCCTGCGAGAGCACCTCTTTCGGCTCTTCAGAGACGATGACGATAATGTCGCGCAGCGGCCACCAGTCCGGGTCTGCCACGACCTGGGCGTACGAATCCTCATGCCGCCCACCGGCTACCCACTCCACCCAACCGCCGAGCATCGAACGCGCGGCCGAACCCGAGCCGAGGCGGGCGATGGTGGTCACCGTCCGCTCGTTGAGCGCCAGGCCCAGCGCCGCCAGGCCGGCAACGGTCAGCCCGGCGTAGAGCGAGGCCGAAGTGGCCAGGCCCGTGGCCACGGGAACAGTGCTGCGCGAAGCCACCCGTGCCCGGTCCCCGGCCCCCGCCAGCCGCCGCAGATGGTCCAGGTGGCGGATGACCCGCTGCGCCGGTTCGCCCGATACCCTGCGCCCCTCCAGTTCGATGGTGTCGCTCTCGATGTGCGGCGAGAACTCGACCGTGACCACTGTGCTGGCCTGGTCGAGCGTCAGTGAGAGGCTGCTGTTCAGAGGCAGATTCAGCTCCAGGTCCAGCGCCCCCCAATACTTGACGAATGCAATGTTGGCGTTGGCTTGTGCAGTCGCCTTCATTTCCCGACCTCAAAGCAAGATAGGGCCAGTATAGGAGCAAGCAGGCCCACCCGCAAGCCCAAGCCCTGTTGAGAGGGATCGCCCGGGTATTTGCAGCGCCCCTCTCACTTGACTATAATCAGCAGTGATGGATAACGAAGGAAACGACACGCGGGCCTGGGCGGACGCAAGCCCCCTGGCCCAGGACCTATTGTGCTGGTTCGCCCGTGAGGGGCGCGATCTGCCCTGGCGGCGCACCCGCGACCCGTACCGCATCTGGCTCGCCGAGATCATGCTCATCCAGACCCAGGTGCCCACGGTAATCCCATACTACGAACGCTTCCTCGAGCGGTTCCCCAATGTGGCCACGCTGGCCGCGGCGCCGCTCGATGATGTGCTCAAGGCCTGGGAGGGTCTGGGCTACTATGCCCGTGCGCGCCACCTGCACCGCGCGGCCCAGGAGGGCGTGGCCAATTACAGCGGCGAGATTCCGCGCGAGCCGGCCGCTCTACGCGCCCTGCCCGGCATCGGCGAGTACACGGCGGGCGCGCTGCTGAGCATCGCCTTCGGCCTCGACGAACCCGCCATCGACGGCAACATCCGCCGCGTGCTTTCGCGCCTCTTTTACGTCACCGGTGCGCCCGACGCCCGCGCCACGCAGGCGCGGCTGCGCGAGCTGGCCCAGGCCATCCTGCCCAGCGGCGAAGCGGGGGCCTGGAACCAGGCGTTGATGGACCTGGGCTCCATGGTCTGCACGCCCAGGCGCCCGCACTGCACGGCTTGCCCGCTGAGCGGCCACTGCGACGCCTACCGGCGCGGCGAACAGGAGGCCGTGCCCGAGCGCCGCCGCAAGCGGCCCACGCCGCATTATGACGTTGCAGCGGCGGTCATTGGCCAGGGCGAGCGCGTTCTCATCGCCCAGCGCCCGGCCGAGGGGCTGTTGGGTGGCCTGTGGGAGTTCCCAGGCGGCAGGCAAGGACCGGGTGAGACGCTGCCCCAGTGCCTGGCGCGCGCAGTCCGCGCAGAGTTGAGGGTCGAGATTGAGGTCGGCATGCCGGTGACGGTGGTGGAGCACGCCTACTCGCACTTTTCCATCACCCTGCACGCCTTTCACTGCCGCTTGCTGAGCGGCGAGCCGCAGGCCGTCGAATGTGCAGCCTGGCGCTGGGTGCGCCTAGGCGAACTCGAGCAGTTCGCCTTCTCCGCCGCCGACCGCGAGGTCATCGCGGCGCTAAAGCCAATGCCTTGAGACAAGGCGCGAGTGTCTGTTCATTGCCGGGTTTCAGGAGACGCAGAGCACCGCAGAGCGGCAGAGGGGCGCAGAGGGATGGGAAAGGATCGTCCAGCGTAGCCTCCGCGGCTCTCTGCTCCTCTGCGGTGCTCTGCGTCTCCTGAAACCCGGCTATTTGAGAGGCATTGGTGCTGGAACAGGCGACGGGTCGCGGGGGATAGGGACAATTCGGGTTGCCCCTATCCCCGGCTATCTGTCGCACACATCGTCCATTGCGACAAGTTCCATATCTGTGCTACAATAGTCGAGAGATCCTGGGAGGTTTTATTTCGGAATGGTTTCAGAAACCCGTTCATTCGGAGACCGCGTGCGGCGCAATCACGCCCTCGAGCACGCCACGCTCCATGTTCTGGCGCGCGAGATACCGTCGCTCAACCTGGTCGGGCGCAGCGATGGCGAGGGCTTTATGCTCTACGGAGACATTGACGGTGAGTCTATCCACTGCGCTGTTCGCGAAGCCTATGCGCGGCTGCAGCGCGGCGAGGGGAACCTAAGCGTCCACCCGAACTGCGGCACCAACCTGGCTGTGGGCATAGTCCTGGCCGGCGCGGCCTATGCGGTGGGCATGCTGAGCGGCCTGAATGGCCAGCGGCGGCGCTGGCGCTGGCCGCTGACGATCCTGGGCATGGCCGGCGCCATGGTCCTTTCGCGCCCACTGGGCCCTGAGGTGCAGCGCCGCTGGACGACGGACCCCGACATGACGGGCGTATCGATCGGCCAGGTCACCTGCCTGAGCAACGGACGCATCCCGGTGCACCGGGTCGAGATCGAACACACGAGCTAGAGAGGCATGCTGTACATACTCCACGGCGAAGACGAATTCTCACGGGCGGAAGCGATTGCCGACATGCGGTCCAAGATGGACCCGGTCGTCGGCGAGCTGAACACGGCCATCCTCGATGGCCGCAACTTGACCCTGGGTGAACTCCAAGCGGCCTGCGACGCCATGCCCTTTATGGCCGAACGCCGCCTGGTGATCGTCCACGACCTGCTCTCGTCAGCGGGCGGGGGCAAGGGCTCGCGCCGCGGCCAGCGCGAAAAGCCCAGTGAGGCCGAGCCCAAGAGGATGGAGGGGCTGGAGGAGTACCTGCCCCAGTTGCCGGAGAGCGCCCGCCTGGTGCTCTCCGAATCGCGCGCCCTGCCCGATTCGCACAAGCTGCTGCGTCGGGCCAAAGAGCTGGGCGCCTACGTGCGCCGCTTCGATCTGCCCCAAGGGGCCGAGTTGGAGCAGTGGATTGCCCAACGCGCGCAGAGCAAGGGTGTCGGCATCGATCGCAATGCCGTGGCGCTCCTGACCGGCTTTATCGGGCCCAACCTGCGCCTGCTGGATCAGGAGCTGGAAAAGCTGGCCACGTACCTGGGGGGGAGCGGCACGATCGGGCGCGAGGAGGTCGAGCGGCTGGTCAGCTCACTGCAAGAGGCCAACATCTTTCACATGGTCGATGCGCTGGGCAGCCGCGACGGCCGCCGGGCCCTGACCCTGCTCCGCCGCCTGCTCGATGAGAACGCCGCGCCCCTCTACCTGCTGACCATGATCGTGCGCCAGTTCCGCCTCTTGCTCCAAGCACAAGAGCTGGCGGCCAAGGGCGCCACGCCGGCCGAAATGGCGCGCGAAATGCAATCGCCGGCCTTTGTCGTCCGCAAGTGCGCACAACAAGCGCGCAACTTTACGCCGGGTGAACTCAGGGCCATCCTGGCCCAACTGCTCGATATCGACGTGGGCATCAAGACCGGCCGTGTCGCCGGTCCGCTCGCCCTGGACCTCTTTGTGGCCCGCTGGGCAGGCCGTTAGCAGCCTGCCTCGCGAAATGCCCAGGCGTCGACAACCCTCTCGTGCAGGCAGTAAACAAAAGCCCCCCAGGCAAAGCCTGGGGGGCTTTTGTTTACTGCC
>DAOUGZ010000220.1:0-9729 GCA_034428955.1 Anaerolineae bacterium
GTTCATTGTCGATGATTTCAGCCTGCTCAGCTTCTCAGAGGCCGAGCAGCGGCGCGCTCTGGCAGCCTACTATGCTGCAGTGCATTATCTGGATGACTGTATCGCCAGCCTGCTCGAAGGCCTCGATGACGCTGGTTGCTTGCAGAATACCTACATCATCTATACGAGCGACCATGGCGACTTGGCGGGCGAGCATGGATTGTGGTGGAAGCGTAGCTATTACGAAGCCTCGGCTAGTGTGCCGCTCATCGTGACCGGCCCCGGGATACCTGCAGGAAAAAGAATCTCCTTCCCGGTGGAATTGGTGGATCTCTTTCCCACGATTTGTGATATGGCGGCCATCGATAGTCCAGACGGTCTCGATGGCGAGAGCTTAATCGCGCTTCTGGAAGGTCATCCCGGCGACCGACGCAAGGATCTGGCTCAGAGCGAGTTGACTGGCGAGCGGCCACAGGTGCGTTTCCGTATGGTACGCGATCGCCGCTGGAAGTACGTCGACTTTCCGACAGCGCCGCCTCGTCTGTTTGACTTGGAAAAGGATCCGGAAGAGAGATGCGACTTGTGGGGCAATGTGCCTGCCGAAGCACCCGTGGAGCGGCTGCGCGCCGCGCTGCAGGTTGGGGGTACCTGGGCCGAGATAGAGACCCGGCGCTTGGCCGACCTGGAGCGAGCAGGCCCTCATACAGTTGTCAGCCGTGGCAGTGTACAATATCGCCTACTTGGTGGTCGCCTCATCGAGGCGGATGCTCTGCTCTACGACACTCAGTATGATCTCTAGGGGGAGACATGGCTGGTTACATCGCACGGCGGTTGCTGTACATGGTCTTCACCTTCTGGCTCCTAAGCGTGGTTGTCTTTGCGATCATCCAATTGCCGCCTGGCGATTATCTCACCAACTATATCGCTGCTCTGGAGGAGCAGGGCGATCTCGTCGATCCTGAACACATTGAGGCACTCAGGATTCGCTATGGCCTCAACCGATCGCCCGTCCAACAATACCTGGGCTGGTTCACGAGCTTTTTGCGAGGCGACATGGGTCAGTCCTTCGAGTGGGGGCAACCGGTAGTCAAGCTACTGACGGAGCGGCTCCCTTACACCGTGATGCTCTCGCTGCTCACGTTGCTGCTCACATACGTGATCGCGGTGCCCATCGGTATTTACGTGGCCACGCACCAGTACGGTATCGGCGACTATGTGATGTCGGTCGTGGGCTTTATCGGTCTGGCCACACCCAACTTTATGATCGCCCTGGTTCTGATGTATCTATTCTTCAAGCACCTGGGTATGAGCGTTGGCGGCCTCTTCTCTCCCGAATATGCTTTGGCTCCTTGGAGCCTGGCCAAAGCTTGGGACCTGTTCCAGCATCTGTGGATTCCCATCTTGGTTACCGGACTCTCTGGCACGGCGAGCCTCATACGCATAATGCGAGGTGCTCTGCTGGACGAGTTGAACAAGCAGTACGTCATCACGGCACGGGCCAAGGGCCTATCAGAAGGAAAGCTACTCTTCAAGTACCCGGTGCGTGTCGCTATCAACCCCATCGTAAGCACCATCGGCTGGCAGTTGCCGAGCATCCTATCCGGGCAGACGATCACCGCCGTTGTGCTGAGCCTGCCAACGGTAGGACCATTGCTCCTGCAATCGCTTCTTAGCCAGGATATGTTCATGGCCGGCAGCATCGTCATGGTGCTTAGCATCCTAACTTTGCTTGGGACTCTCCTCTCTGACATTCTGCTGGTAGTGGTTGATCCGCGTATCAGTTTTGAGGGGAGGGCGTGATATGGCTCTGGAAGCGGCGTCCGTGGTGGGAAGGGGTGGCACAGAGCATACCGCCGATGAGCGCTACTACATGGCCTCGCAGTGGCAGCTCATGTGGCGCAAGTTCAGCAAGCACAAGCTTGCACTGGCCTCGTTAATTTTGCTGGGCCTGCTTTACTTCGTAGCGCTTACCTACGAATTCTGGGCACCCTACGACCTGCACACGCAACACCAGCAACACTTGGGCATGACGCCCAGCCGCATCCACCTGTTCGACAGCACTGGCAAGTTTCGAGGACCATTCGTATACGGCATGAAAGGAGATCTCGACCTCGAAACCTTTACCCGCGTCTTCACCGAAGACACGTCACAGGTCTACCCTATTCGCTTTTTTGTCAGAGGTGATCGCTACCGTTTCTGGGGGCTCATCGAGTCCGATCTGCACTTCTTCGGTGCACAAGGTGAGGGCCGAGTCTTCCTCTTCGGCACCGATCGGCTGGGGCGCGATGTCTTCTCGCGCACGTTGGCTGCAAGCCGTATCAGCCTCTCCGTCGGTCTCGTGGGGGTGGCACTGAGCTTTGTGCTCGGCTGTGTCCTAGGCGGTATCTCTGGCTTCTTCGGTGGCACGGTAGATATCGTGATCCAGCGCATCGTCGAGTTTCTCATGTCTATTCCGACCATCCCTATGTGGATGGCCCTCAGCGCGGCCGTGCCACTCCGCTGGTCGCCGGTGCGCACCTACTTTGCTATCACCATCATCCTCTCCATCATTGGCTGGGCCGGATTGGCGCGGGTGGTGCGCGGCAAGCTCCTGGAGCTTCGCGAGTACGACTATGTCATGGCCGCCAAAGTGGCTGGCGCCAGCGAAATGCAGATCATCTTCGACCACTTACTGCCCGGCTGTGCCAGCTACCTGATCGTGCGGCTGACGCTGGCTATCCCAGGTATGATCCTGGGCGAGACGTCGCTTAGCTTCCTTGGGCTGGGCATGCGGGCACCGGCGGTCAGTTGGGGGACACTGATGCAGGACGCGCAGAACGTGCAGGCTATTGCCGTGCAGCCGTGGCTGCTCATCCCCGGCCTATTCGTGATCGTGGTGGTGCTTCTCTACAATTTCGTCGGCGACGGTCTGCGCGACGCGGCCGATCCCTACAGGTAGACAGGAGCCATGAACGAACAAAACCTGCTTCTGGACGTCAGGAATCTGCGTACCTATTTCCGGCTCGATGAGGGTCTTCTCAAGGCAGTCGACGGAGTGTCGTTTCGCATCCACAGGAACCGTACTTTGGGGATCGTAGGTGAGTCAGGCTGCGGTAAGAGCGTCACGGCCCAGTCGATCTTGCGCATCGTGCCCCGACCGGGAACAGTCGAAGGCGAAATTCTCTTCAGTAAGAATGGCAGTACCGTAGATCTGGCCAAGCTCGCAGCCTCCGGCAAGGAGATTCGCGACATCCGGGGCAGCCAGATCTCGATGATCTTCCAGGAGCCGATGACCGCCTTCTCACCAGTGCACACTATTGGCAGCCAGATCATGGAGGCCATTCTGTTGCATGCGTCTGTCACTAAGGCAGAAGCGCAAGAGCGAGCCATAACGCTCTTGGGGCGAGTAGGGATTGCCATGCCCGATCGACGCATCAACGACTACCCTCACCAGTTCTCCGGCGGCATGCGTCAACGTGCCATGATCGCTATGGCTCTGGCCCTGAAGCCCAAACTGTTGATCGCCG
The DNA here is from genome assembly GCA_034428955.1 of Anaerolineae bacterium. Taxonomy (GTDB): domain Bacteria; phylum Chloroflexota; class Anaerolineae; order SpSt-313; family SpSt-313; genus DAOUGZ01. The sequence continues at coordinate 3,486 of DAOUGZ010000220.1, forward strand.
ACGAGCCTACGACGGCCCTCGATGTGACTATCCAGGCACAGATCCTGCATCTGATGAAAGAGTTGCAGGCCGAGATCGGCATGTCGATTCTGTTCATCAGCCATAACCTGGGCGTGATCGCCAACATGGCTGATGATGTAGCCGTGATGTACCTGGGCAAGATCGTAGAGTATGGCAGCGTAAGACAGATCTTCCACTCGCCGCAGCACCCATACACCCGGGCCCTGCTGCGCTCGATTCCAAAGGTGGGTCGCAAGGCGCGAGTCCGGCTGGAGACTATTGCTGGCAACGTGCCCGTACCCCTCGACCTGTCGGACGAGTGCCCCTTCGCCGGTCGTTGCTCAAGTATCATCAGCGGGCTATGCGATCGGGGCGTGCCTGACTTGGTGGAGGTGGAGCCTGGCCACCAGGTGCGCTGCGTGTTGGTGAATAGCGCCAAGGCGGGTTGATAGCCTCACAGCAGACAGGCCCTGCCCATGAGGTTGGGCCCGCTCATGCCCTATCGTATGGAAGAGATGGTGCTCCTATGATTGGACTCGATACTCAAGCAGATATGACCCCGGGTGCCCTGCTGGAAGTGCGCGGTTTGAAGAAGCACTTTCCTATCACCACAGGGTTCCTCCGACGGACCGTTGGCCATGTGCGTGCCCTGGACGATGTAAGCCTCATCGTGCCAGAAGGAAAGACGTTGGGACTGGTAGGCGAGTCCGGCTGCGGCAAGACGACCCTGGGCCGCTGCATCTTGCGGGCTATCGAACCTACGGCGGGCCAAGTGTTGCTGCGCGTCGACGGTAGGGCGGTGGATATCACTGCCCTGTCATCCAAGGAGTTGCGGGCCATACGCCGGCATATGCAAATGGTCTTCCAGGATCCCTATTCGAGCCTGGACCCGCGCAAAACGATCCTCGACATTGTGGGCGAGCCGCTTCGCTTGCACAAAGTAGTGCGCGGGAGGGAACTGGAGAAGCGCGTATGCGAGCTGATGGAAGTGGTCGGCCTCGACGTACGCTATCTCAAGCGCTATCCCCATGCCTTCAGTGGCGGCCAGCGGCAGCGCATCGGCATCGCCCGTGCCCTGGCTCTCAACCCGGCCCTGATCGTTTGCGACGAGGCAGTATCAGCCCTCGACGTATCGGTACAGGCGCAGATTTTGAATCTGTTTCAGAGCCTGCAACAGCAGTTTCACCTGACCTACCTCTTTGTGGCGCATGACCTGAGTGTGGTCGAGCATATCTCGGATCAAGTGGCTGTCATGTACGTGGGCAAGGTAGTGGAACAGGCCGATACAGAGGAACTATTCCTCAATCCGAAGCACCCTTACACCGAAGCGCTCCTCTCTGCTGTGCCCAGGCCCGACCCGGACCAGCCCTTGCAGGAGATCACGCTGGAGGGTGAGGTGGCAAACCCTTCCAATCCACCGTCGGGATGTTACTTCCACCCGCGTTGTCGCTACGCTCAAGAGATCTGTCAGGAGAAGGCGCCGCTCTGGCGGCTGGTGGGCGAGAGGCACTATGCAGCCTGCCACCTTGCCGATCAATTGTCGCTCGCTGGAGTGCGAGCCTGACCGAGAAAGGTGGAACCCGCATGTTAGAGGTTTTCTTCTGGATCGTGGTCGCAATCGCGGGCTTTATGACTATTTTCGGCATCTCGATGCGCTGGGCCGTGCGCTTCGTGACCCGCTACATCGAGAACAGGCAGCGGTCCACCCAGTGTATCGTCGAGGAAGGAAGGGTTCCTGACAACTGGGCTCGTCCCTTCCTGCGAGACATCCAGGCCGCGCAGTGCAGGGGCAGTCTCCCAGCCGAGATGGAACGCATCGGGCGCAGGGCGCAGGCACACTTTCTGCACGAGTTGGATTCCCTGGTGCGCGATTACATCCGCGGCGGTGGCTTTGATAGCGAGCAGACGCGGGACATTCTGTTGGAGTCGCTGCGAGAGCGCCGTGCAGAGTGGGCTGCAGAGCAATGGCAGGCCTTGCTGGGTCTCGACACAGACTGACAGGAGGGGGCCATCAGCGGTTGGGTGAGGTAATGGACCGTCATAGTACTGTCTGATCGACTGGCATCTGACCACCCAGCACCAACAGATAAGGTTGCCTGGTTCTCCGCAAGGATAACCGTATCAGGCGCACTTTGCGCAATGTCTAGTAGGTTGCTTCAAGAGCAGCGACCTGTGATTCGCGACGCGAGCGATATTGTCGAGCCGGGCGCTGTGGACTGAACCCACAGAGCCTGAACAGCCGGTAATAGGAGTTGATGCTACGATAGGTAACGCCAAACCGCCGTTCAGCCAGTTGAGTCAGGTCTCAGACCGTCCAGAACTGCCCATCCGGAGTGGCCGTTTCCAGACCCAGGAGGCCATGGGGTGTATAGGCATGCACCAACTCGCGTGTCTCGGCAATCTGCGCGGGTTTGAGCTTGGCATGGTTCCCTCCCAAGCGATGGTCCGTCAGTCCTTTGATACCCTGTGCCTTGTACTTCTGGCACCACTCCAGCAGGCTCGTCCGGCTGCAACCTGTGATCTCGCTGATCTGTTGGGATAGCCCGTGCCGTACAGGCACATTGCCAGCATGCGCATGCGTGCTGGTCCATCTTTGCAGTGGGCGTGAGCGCCGACCAACTCGTTCACGTCGCTTTCAGTCAGCATAAACTCTCGCTTTGCCATGCACCTATTATGCCATAAATCGCACGGCTTCTACTTGATGCCCCGATTAGGAGAAGGATGGCCACAACTGGAAATCGGTAACCGATCTGATTCACAAGCTGGTCGACATCGTCAACAAGGGTGGCAACTACCTGCTCAATGCCGGCCCACAGTAGAAGAGATCATTCCCCAGCCTAGCGCCGATCGCCTGCTGGCTATGGGCGAATGGCTGCAAGAGAATGGCGATGCTGTCTACGGCACTCGGCCAGGTCCGCTGCAAGGGCTGGAGTGGTGCCGTAGCACAGTTCATCCGGGCAAGTTCTACCTGCACGTTTTCGACTGGTTCCGGAGGGATGAGATTGTTGTTCCTGGACTCGAGCGAGAGGTCGTAAGGACTCGCCTGTTGGCCGACTCCAAAACAACCCTATCCATCCACCAAGCGGTTGACGGCATGGTCATCCAGGAGCCAGCCACCCCACCAGATACCATGAATACGGTAATCGTCCTGGATACGGCATAGCTTGGACGTAGGTAGTGAACTCTGACATACGAGCCTTTCATGAGGCCATCCGCGAGTTCCGCGAGGGCGGCTCCTCATGGTGCAAATGACGACATGGGGGTTTCGATGAACGAAGCACTGCAACAGCGGTACACCCGCGTGCGCAGGGCGATCGGCCTGCAGCGGCCCGATCGTATGCCCATCGTGGGCAGGGACTTGCGCTATGCCGAATACCGCAAGGACCTGTACCACCTGGGCGAGATGGAGGCCGTCGAACGTGGCCGGGTAGGCTCCACCCAGGACGGTAAGCGCAGAGTAACCTGGGACGGTGGCGTGTGGGCTGTCGACGCGAAGGAGAAATATCAGGACGCGGACGACGTTCTGGGGGTCGATGTTTCTCGCTTTCCGGTCGAGGAGGTCGGCCCGACGATGCTGGGTGAGATGCGCCGCCTCTACGCAGAAGCGGCGGCGGAGGCTTTCCCCGTGCCGATGCACTATGGCACGCTGATGACGCGCGCTGTCATCGAATTCGGCTGGGAGCCTTTCCTCATGGCCTCGGCCGTCGATCCCGCGCGCTTTGGTGAGATCCTGGATCGCTTCGGGCAGGCTACCCTGGCCGTCGTAGAGGGCTGGTGCCGGATCGAGGGCACCGAACTCATCACTATCCACGACGACATCGCGGCCACGCGCGGCCCGATCATGAGCCCCGGTTGGTGCCGCAAATACCTCTTCCCCTGGTACAGCCGCATCTTTGCCGCCATCCATGAACATGGGCGCAAGGTTCTGTATATGTCGGACGGCAACTATGCGCCGGTCCTGGACGACGTCTTGGCCACCAACCCCGACGGCCTGTACATCGAGAGCAGCTCTATGGACCCTGCTGAGGTTATGCGCCGCGCCGGGCCGGGCAAGCTGTTCATGCTCAAGACCGATTCGCGGAATATCGACATAGGCACCCCGGCTGAGATCAGACAAGAGATGCATAAGCTCTGCGCCCTGCACGCCGAGTATCCGGGCATACTCATGTACCGTGGCGGCGGGGACCCGTTGCCGGGCAACGCTGAGACTTTTGAGCAGTGCTATCAGGACCTGCTGGTGTATGACTAGTTCAACTTGGCCCTGCGCCCTCCGGAAAGGAAGCCCCGAGTGAGCACGGACAGAGACCCAATGAAGAGACCGCCCAATATCATCCTGATTCTGACCGATCACCTGCGCCGCGACGCCTTGGGCCGCCACACGCCCAACCTGATGCGCCTTGCGGCCGAGGGGGTGCGCTTTGCCAACGCCTACTGCGCCGCCCCTCTCTGCCAGCCTGCGCGGACCTCGCTGATCACGGGCCTGTACCCGTCATTCACCGGCATCTGCGGCAACCAGAGCGACCCCATGCCCGATGCCCTGCGCGATGACACCTTTATGCACCACCTGCAGCGGGCCGGCTACTATACAGCGTTGATCGGCAAGCACCACTATCTCGACCGTTATGGCATCGGCATGGATGTGACTGAGGACGCTGAAGAGATCCGCCGCTATGGGTTCGATCACGTCTTTCAGGTGGTTGATGACGGCGAGAACAGCCACAACGAGGACGAGTACACCCACTACCTGCGCAGCAAGGGGCTTCTCGAGACTTTCCGGGAGGCCTTGCGCAAGGACTCGGGCGCCTGCCGGCCGCACCCCTTTGCGCCCGACGACACGGCGGACGGCTTTATTGGGCTGCACGGCATCCGCTTTGTCGAGCAGTACGAGCGAGAGCAGCCCTTCTACCTGAATCTCTCCTTCATCGGGCCGCATCCGCCCTACTGGCATCCGGGCGAGTTGACGATCAATCCCCAGGACGTACCGGCGTCCCTTGGCGCTTCGGACGATCCGGTAGTGCGAGAGCGCCGCGCTCATTACCTGCAAAAGGTGGCACTGATCGATGGCTACGTGGGGCGGTTGATCGAGGCGCTGGGCCGGCGCGGCCTGCTGGAGGATACGGTCATCATCTTTACCTCGGACCATGGCGACATGCTGGGCGATTTCGGCCAGTGGGACAAGCGTTTCATGTACGAATCCAGCGTCGGTGTGCCGCTCATCCTCTGGGGAGCGGGCATACCGCATGGGGAGCGTCACAATGGCCCGCGCGTGTGCAAGATGTTGGCCTCGCACCTGGATCTGTACCGGACCATTCTGCGCCTGGCGGGCGTCGAGCCGCCCACGGACAGGCGCCGGCCCGGGCGCGACCTCTTGCCGATGCTATCCGGAGATGCCCCGGCCCACGATGCCGTCTATGGGGAACTGGCGACCAGTGCCATGATCCGCACCGGCAACTGGAAGCTGGTCTTTGACCCTGGCCAGGGTGGCGTGCAATACCTGTTCAACCTGGCCGTTGATGCCAAGGAGCAGCAGAATCTGGCGGGTGTGGCCGGCTATGAGCATGTGACCATGGATCTTTTGGCCCGGCTATTGGCGCACCGTATCCGCCTGACCCAGTTCGCCCACGTCAAGGAAGAGCAGCGGTCAGTAACCAGGGTGCGCGTAGGTTAGGCGTTTTGCGGCCATGCTGCGTTCGTGCCTGCCTTGTGGCCTGAGGGAGCCCCTATGAACTCGATCGAATTCGAAACCCGGCTCGCCGAACTGCGCCTGCGGTTCTACCGCCACCCACCGGTGGACGTTGTCCGCGAGGGTTTTCGGCCTGTCAGCGGGCAGGTGGGCGATATGTGTGTCATCGAGCACCAGGGGCGTTACCACTTTTTCTACATCGAGCGACGGTTGGCGGAGGCGACGCCCTTCTTCCCCGGCAACGAGATCTACTTTGGGCACGCGAGCACCGCCAACTTGCTCGATTGGGAGGTGCATGATCCGGTCCTGCTCATCCGCCCCGGCACCTGGGAGGAGGCCCACGTCTGGGCGCCCTTTGTGCTCCGCTACCAGGGGCGCTTTGTCATGGCCTACACGGGCCTGAATCGCCATCTGGCGCAAAACATCGGCCTGGCCGAAAGTGACGACTTGTTCGCCTGGCGGCGCTTTGATACCAACCCGATCTACCCCGCCCGCAACAGGCCCTGGTCGTTCTGGCGAGAGGACGGTATCGCCAGTTGCCGGGACCCGCATCTCTTGGAG
>DAOUGZ010000221.1:0-5503 GCA_034428955.1 Anaerolineae bacterium
GCCCAGGCCGCTCAGGAACGGCGTGGCGAAAAAGGCGCTGGCCAGGGCGACAACCAGGAAAACGGCCAGGGCGAGGAGCGGCAGGAGGCGATCAGCCGGCGCCTGGCCGCGCAGGGCGAAACGGATGGCCAGCCCACAGCCGACCACGGTGAGCACGCCATAAAGGGCGATGGCCAGCGCCTGCAACGGATAGCCGCCCGCCCGCTGGCCAAAGGTGACGAGCGCTGCCACGAGCAGGAGGTGCAAGAGCGGGTAAATCACGATGCTTGCCACTGCGCCCCACCAGGCCAGCCCTTCCAGCCTGCGCACAACCCGATCCATGAAGCTGCCTCCTTCCCGACCAGGCACAGTTCTGCTCACAGTCTCATTGTACCACACGAGGTGGCGCCTGTAACCTGTGGATGCCCGTGGCTTGGGCCTGTGGATTCCCACAGGTCGCAGAGTTCTTGTTCGCTACCATACCAGATCGTGACAGACCAAGGGCCAGAGGGAAGTCTGCTCTGGCCCTTGATTGTGGGGGGAGGACTTGAGGCGGCCGGAGGTCCCTGCGCTTCTGAAGGATCAGGGCTCACGCCGCTGCAGGGCATCCCCAAAGTACTGCGCCCAGCCCTGCGCCGCCAACTCGCGCAGCCGTGCGTCGCCCCCACTGGCGCCGACGTTCACCTCCCGTTCCCAAACTTCGACCACGACGTAGCACTGGCCCAGCGTATCCCCCCTGTCGCTGATCTGCCCCGTCGGAACGGCCGTGTCGCGCAGGGCGGCGATAGCCGGCTCGAAGAGGTCTGCCTGGGCCAGCGCCGGGCCCGGCTCGCCGGAGGCGTAGGCGCGCCATCCCGCGTAGCGCTCACCCTCGAACGTGATGACCAGCTTGCCCCGCAGTCGCTGCCCCGGCACCTGGCCTAACATGGGGCGCGGCGTGTTCAGTTCCTGCAGCTCCGGGTTGAGCGGCACTGGGGTGATGCCTGCGTTATCACCGCGCAGCGACTCGGCGACCTTCAGCGCCTCTTCCAGGCTCAGGCTCGAAGATGCTGTGAGCTGATAGCGCACCCCATCCCGGTCCCAGATGAGCAGGTTGCCCGTTCCGGTCGTGCTCACGAGGGTCTTGCCGTCGGCGGCGGGGGAGTCGCATTGGCTCTGGGCAAAGCCCTCGATCCACAGCCCGGGCGCGTCGCCGACGATCACCATGGTCACCGGCGAGTCGCCAAGCGGCGTCTGTGGCCGCAGGCCGGTCTGCGGGGGCACCGGCTCCTGGATCAGGCTGATGCCCATGTCGCAGCCCCGGCGCTCGACCGCTGCCGCGCGCCAGGTGACCCATCTGCGCGTGCCGTCGGTGGATGGGATGAGCGGCGCCGCCTCACGGTAGCCAGCGGGCAGGTCGGTGACCTCTTTGACGGCAAAGCCCACCTGGGCCTGGACCTCCTCGCGCGTGAGCGCCGGCCTGGGCGTAGCAGGCTGCAGAGTTGGCTCGGGGATGCGCACTGACCACGCCCCATCCCCCGTCGGCTGCGCGGTGGCAACGGTAGGTTGTTCACGCGAGGCGCGGGTGAAGCCGAACTGCGCCAGGAGGGTCTCCAGCGACCCCTGCGCCAAGACGCGCGCCCGGGGGGAAACCGCGAACAGGCCGGCGACGAGCAACAGCACTGCGACGGCGGCCAGGGCCACGCGTTGCAACCTTGGCCAGGCTGCAACTGTCGTATGCTGGGAAGGTGCGGTGGCGTGCACCCGGTTGCGAGCCAGCGTCGTCGCCTGTGCGGTCAGGCGCCGGCGCAGTTCTTCTGCGAAGCCGGCCTCAGGCCCAGGCACCGCCAGGCCACGGGCCACGAACCGCACTGTCGCGACCGTCTCAGGGCTCAGTCTGGCCGGCGGGACCGCGGTGCGGTCTCGCGCGATCTGCTCGCAGTAAGCCTCAAGCAGTTCTGCTTGCCGTTCCTGGCTCATGTCGTTGACAGGCATCGGAAACCTCCTGATTTCTATCTGGGTCGAGCAGCCCCCGGAGTCGCTCTACGGCGCGCTGGCGGGCCTTCCTGACCGTAGCCGGGCTCTTGCCCAACGCCGAGGCAATCTCCTGCCCGGACCACCCGGCGGACTGTAGCTCGAGGATGGTGCGCTGTTCATCGGGCAACTCGGCGAGCGCCGCCGACACGAGTGCTCGCTCGCGCGCGGCGTCACCCCCTGCCTGGCAAGCCGCTTGATATCGGTCGGCGGCCTCCAGGGACTCGCTGGGGCGGCGCTGCCTGAGATGGTCGATGGCCACATTCCTGGCGATGGTGTAGAGCCAGGCCGCAAACACGCGGCCCCGGAAGTGATGCAGGTTGGCGAACACCTTCAGGAAGACCTCACTGGTGGCATCCTCCGCCGCCTCGCGGTCGCCAAGCTTGATGAGGCAATAGCGGTAGATGCGGTCCAGGTAGCGCTGGTAGAGTGGCGCGAAGGCCAACGGGTCCGCGTGGGCGGCAGCGACCAGTTCCTCGTCCGTTTGGGCCTGCGTGGCCGGCGACCGGTCCGCCGCACGCAATGGAAGCTTCATGATCGGCGCTCCTTTGGCTAGCCCTGGTGAACTCCTGGATAGGGCCCTATCTACTATATACGACGGTGCAGGAGAGCAAATTGTGACAGCCCAGACAACGATTGCGAGAGAGCGCCTGATTGTGTTCGCGCAAGAATCCATCTCAGGGACACGAAAAGAGGGTGCTAACCAACTGGCCAGCACCCCCCGTTGTACTCACGCCGCTTTTCTATCCAGAGCTTTCTTGCCCCAGCGATTCGCCTGCAGCCAGCGCCGCATCGGCTCGGACCGCACGTACCAGTAGTGGCTGGGGTCTTGCGTGCACCGCCAACCACGAAGCTTGCGGCCATCGAGCCGGTAGTCGGCCTTGACCTCGGCCCCACAGAGCGGGCACTGCTTCGGCACGACGGTTCTCGATTCGTGAGGGCATGCCAGCGCCAGTGATCCAGGTTACCTTGACAGTCAGAGCGCCGGGGGTGGAATAGCCAATGGTCTGCTATGCGCTAAGGGCCTGGCGCATGCGGCACCTACTGCCGATCATCAGGCACCCAGAAGCAGCCTGAGCAAGCCCACCACAGCACCGAGGGCGATTACCCATATCGCATCGGCCTTGAAGCGCCAGAGCAGAACGACGCTGGCCAATGCGATCAGCACGGTCCAGACGTCGACCAGCGCCGAGCTGCCGAGCAAGATGCCGGTCTTGAGGATCAGTGCCAGGGCAGCGATGGTCGCGCCCTGTAGGAAAGCCTTGCCGGCCTGCCAATTGCGCAGGCGTGGGATCCAGGGGCCCGTGAGGGCGACGATGATGAATGATGGCAGGAAGACGCCGAGGGTCGCCACCCCGGCGCCCATCGTGCCGCCAATGAGGTAGCCGATGAAGGTCGCCGACGAGAGCACCGGCCCCGGGGTGACCTGGCCCGCCGCGATGGCGTCGATGAGCTGCTGCTGCGTCAGCCAGCCAAAGCCGGCTACCACATCGCGCTGGATAAAGGCGTAGAGCACGAGGCCGCTACCGTAAAGCACCGAGCCCACTTTGAGGAAGTAGAGGAAGATCTGCCCTAGGCGGCCGCCCGACGTCCAGTCGAGCGAGAGCGACGATGCCGGCGCGGACCAGCCCAGGGCGAGGAGCCCCAGCCATGGCAGGCGCTTGCGCTCTTGCCATGCGGCCACGAGCAGTCCGGCGGCCAGCATAAGCAGCACATCGTCGACCCGCAACAGCGCCCCGACCAGCGTGAGGCCGAAAAAGACAAGCGCGGTCCGGCCGGCCAGCGCCGAGCGCCCCAGCCGCCAGACAGCCATGACGATGATGGCGACGACAGCGGGCTTGATACCGTAGAGGATGGCGCCGACCTGCGGCAGTGCGCCGTATTGGACGTAGGCCCAGGCCAGGGCGAGCGTGATCAGGAACGCCGGCACGATGAAGGCGGCCCCACTCACCAAGAGACCAGCCCAGCCCGCACGCAGGTAGCCGATGTGGATGGCCATCTCAGTCGCGTTGGGGCCGGGCACCAGGTTCGTGGCCGCGACCAGGTCCAGGAAGTACTCGCGCGACAGCCACTTGCGCTTGTGGACGAACTCGTGCTCCATGAGGGCCACATGCCCTGCCGGGCCGCCAAAGCTGATGGTGCCCAACTTGAGGAAGAGTGCACCGAGTTCGCCCAGGCGGCGAGCGAGGGATGCTTGCTCCGGTCCCGAACGTGGGATTGTCGACGTCGTATCGGTTTCCACGCTCATGCTTTGCTAGCGGTCGCTTCGCTCCCGGCGTCCTTGCATTCCCCGCACTGACAGGGGTGCGTGGGCTCACAGCAGGGATGGTCCGTGACCTCGCCGTGACAGACGCGGATCTGCTCGGGCGTGCACTGCGCAGGTTTGAGCTTACGAACCTTGGGTTGTTCGCAGCAGCACTGGTTCTTTCCACACATGGCTCTGACCTCCCTATTCCTTGCTGCTTCTGGGCAGATTCAAGGTCTCTTCGACAAGCCGACGCCACTGGAGGAAGTGAGGACCGTCTACGAAGTAGTGCACGCGCGGGCCGCGGCGCTCCGCCTGCACCAGGCCCAGGCTGCGCAGCACACGCAGGTGTTGCGAGACGGCGGGCTGGCTCACCCCGAGGCGCGACGCCAGCGCATTCACGCAGAGCGGCCTATCCTCCGGCTGGCCGGCCAGGATCTGCAGCAGGCGCAGGCGTGTGGGGTCGGCGAGCGCCGCGAAGAAGAGCGTGGGATCGAGCGGCTCACTGTGCATCTGGGCATCACCTACTATAAGTAGGTGCTTATATGCTGATGATAGCACCAGTATGCGAGTCTGTCAATCCACGTTTGTTTCGGGCTCAGCGAACCTGACAAGCCGCAGGCCCAGGAAGGCGAGAAACGCCAGCACCGCGCCAAACGCAAAGGGGGCAGCTGGCGACACCCGCGTCCACAGCGCCCCGGCGATCAAGCTGGCCGGCAGCGCCATCACACCGATTGAGGCGTTGTAGAGGCCATAGGCGGCGCCGCGGTTGGCATCCGGCACGAGCTCGGCGACGAGCGCTTTGCCCGCCCCTTCGGTTAGCGCATAGTAGAGCCCGTAGAGGGCATACAGCACCCAAATCATCCACGCCTGGCGGGCCAGGGCAAAGCCGAGGTAGGTGAGCGCATAGACCAGCCAACCGTACGTGATCGTGCGGCGCCGGCCGATGCGATCGGAAAGCTGGCCAGCCGGGATCGCAGCCAGGGCCGAGACGAGGTTGAAGAGCGCATAGACGACCGGGACCATCACGGCGGCGACCCCGACATCCTCCGCACGCAGCATGATAAAGGTGTCGGACGAGTTCCCCAACGTGAAGAGCAGCATCACGACCAGAAAGCCCGCAAATGGGCCTTTCAGGGTTGCAAGGGAGATGCGCTGCTTGTTGACCGGGGCGCGCCGCTCGCGCACCAACAGGCCAATGATCACCAACGGGATAGCAGCAATGGCGCCTGCAACGAGAAAGATCTCACGATACACGTTGGGGTG
>DAOUGZ010000222.1:0-8030 GCA_034428955.1 Anaerolineae bacterium
AGGGGCTGAACCAGCTAGAGCCCTGAGCTGCGGCACGCACGGCGGCGACGATGGCCCCCGGCGCTTCGTCTTTCAGCAGATAGCCGGCCGCCCCCGCGTCGACCATCGCCCGCACATGCGCTTCGTCGCTGTAGGCGCTGAGCGCCAGCACGCGCACCGGCAAGCCCCGGCGGCGCAGTTCAGCCGCCACATCAGCGCCGGCCATGCCCGGCAGCCGGCAATCCAGCACCGCCACATCGGGCTGCAGGTTGACAATCTGCGCCAGCGCCGCCGCCCCATCGCCGGCCTCCCCCACCACCTCTACCCCACCCTGCTCCAAAAGGACCCGCAGGCCCACCCGCAGCGCGGGGTGATCATCGGCCAGCAGCACGCGGATTGTACCATCAGCCATACCCGGCTCCGTTGTCTACTGCGTAACCTCGCATGAAGCGGCACAAGTGGTTATGACGAAGGTTACCCATTACCTCATCCGCCCTGCCGCAACAACACCTCAAACTCTTCCGCCGCCTCGGCCATGCGCCCCTGACGGCGGCTGAGGCTGAACCCATCCCACTGGGTGTCGCCGAGCGGCCCGTCGATGAACCAGCAGAGCGCCTGTACCTGCGGCTCCTCGTTCACAACCGCGAGCGCCGCCGTCAGCCAGCCCGGCGAGTAATTCTGCGCCGGAGGCACCCCTTCGTCAGGGGCGAAGGTGTTCATAGATGTTATGTACAGTGGTAGCCCACGAGTGGAAGAGTAGCTGTTGACGATGGTCATCCAGTCGCGGTAGACGCGAAAGCCGGCCTGGGCGCCGCCCCACTTGGCCCGCGGCAGGTCGATGCGCGGCTCATCGGCTCCACGCTGCCCGGCGCGCTCCGCCGCCTCCGGCCGGCCGGGCGCCTGCAGCGCAAAGCCGTCGGGCGCGGCGAGCGCGATGCCGACGGCGGCCTTGCTGCGCGCCCCCTCATCGAGGTAGGCGACGAGGTCATCCATGTAGCTGAGCCAGGGCGCGTTGATCGCATAGCCTCCCTCCCCCGCCTGGTCGCGGCAAAAGGGCTGCACGGGGCCCACCAACACGCGCGTCCGGGGGTTCGCCGCCCGCACGACCTGCACGGCGTTATCCATCCGGCCGGCAGACTCGCCATAGCCGTTGAAAAGGCGAGCGTACCAGGCGGGGGTGACGGCCCCCTCCGGTGAGCCGCCGTTGGCATCCAGAGCATTGTACCCGCTGCCGATGATATAGCCATAGACGCCCTGCAGCCGCGCATCCGTGGCCAGCCGCCGCAGATAGGCCAGGTAGGCGGCCAGCGCCTCATAATCCCCCGCCGGGGGCAGGCTGCGGTCGCGGTCATAGTCCACACGCACCAGCACGCGCAACCCTTGAGACGCCGCCCGGCACACCCGTGCCGCCAGGTCGTCGATCCCCCAGTGCTCCTCCTCGGGCAGGCGCGCATAGGTCAGCTCCACATCCCAGCCGCTGCGCCCGTGCCAGTCTCGTGCGGGGTCGGCAAAGACGACGCCCAGCTTGGTGGGCGCGCGCTCCGGTGTTGCCGCGTCCAGGCTCTCAGGGGCCAGGCGCCCGCGCTCGCTACAGCCGGTGTGACAGTCGTGATAAAAGACGACCGTCGCACCCGCCTCAGCAGCGGCAGCCTCGGCGGCAGTCAGGGTCCACTCCCAGGTCCAGGTACCGCCCGAGTTCTGCCACCAGCGGCTAGGGTAGGCAGCCTGCCCATCGATGGTGGCCAAGACATAGGCCCAGGGCACGCTGTCGGTAACCCAGAGGGTTGTGCGGCCCGCCGTCTGCGCCAGGCGCATCTGTGGCCAGGATAGGCTGCCCCGGCCGGGCACGATCAGGACCTGGCCCGAGATGGGCAGCAGCCAATAGCCGCCCAGCAGCGCGGCCAGCAGGGCTGCCGCCAGGGTCCACCGCACCCAGGACGAGCGACTCCGGTGCCCGGCTCGCACGATCTTTTGCTCCTCGAAGCGCACCCCTGCACCATCCCTCATGGTTCCAGCACCGGCAATACGAACGAGACGCAGGTGCCCGTCTCCTCCCCCTCCGTCCGGCTCTTTACCTGTAGCGAAGCGCCGTGACGGCGCAGGATCTCGGCGACCAGCGCCAGCCCCAACCCGCTGCCTTCCACCTCGGGCGGTGCCGCCCGGTAGAAGCGGCGGGCCAGATGGGGCAGATGCTCCGCTGCGATGCCCGGGCCGCTGTCACAAACCGCACAGCGAATGCCGCCCTGCGCCGGCTGGAGGGAGACCACCGCCCGGTCCCCTGTGCGCGCGTACTTGATCGCGTTGTCCAGCAGGTTGAGAAAAACCTGGCGCAGCCGATCGCCGTCGCCCGCCACCGGCGGCAGGGGCGTGGCGGCCTCCAGCCCCAGGGCCACCCGGCGCTCCTCCGCCTGCGGAGAGAGCTGGGCTATGGCATCCTCGGCCAGGAGCAGGAGGTTCAGCGGGCGCTTTTCCACCTCGGCGCTCGTCTCCAGGCGGCCTAGTTCCAGCATCTGGTGGATCAGGCGGGCCATGCGCTGGCCCTCCGCCTTGAGCAGCGCAACGGACTGCCGGCGAACATCCTCCGAAGCGGCGGGGAGACTCAGCACTTCGAGGTGGGTGAGCAGCGTGGCCAGGGGGGTACGCAGCTCATGCGAGAGGTCGTTGAGGAACGAGCGGGCTGCCTCTTCGGCCTGCTGCTGCGCCGTCTGGTCGAAGAGAAGCACCAGGTCCGCCTCGCCAGCCGGTGTGACCCACCAGCGCACAAAGGGGCCCCCCAGGCCCGCACCGAGAGACAGGCTGCGATAGCGCCCGGCAACCTGCCCCTCGGCGCGCACTGCCTGGCGGTCTGCCGCCAGCACGCGCACCCAATCCGCACTGGGCAGGGGCGCAGGGCCTGCGGGCAGCCCCAGAAGCTTGTAAGCCTCGCTGTTGGCGTAGAGGCATACGTCGCCCTTGCCCAGCACAAGCAGCCCGAACGGCGCCCCGTCCAGCTCGGCGATACCGGCCAGGCTCCCCCCTACCGGCCGGTTGCGACGCGGCCGGCGCGCCAAGCACCACCCGGCCGCCCCGGCCAGCAGAGCGAGCAGGATGGCGACGAACACGAGCACGCGCAGATCATAGACCAGCATCGAGCTTTTCCCCCTCCCGGAAAGCCGCGTGCCTCATTATCCCCTACCCCGTTACTGCCTGTCAAAAAGCGCTCCGGCCTTCACAAGTAGTAACAGCCTGCCCCGCTCTGCTAGACATGGTTGCGCAGCATCAGCTCACGCGGATAGGGGTTCAGGTAACTCTGGCAGCGGAGCCAATCCGGCACGGGCTGATGCCGCAGGTGATGCTGTAGCAGCGTGAGAGGCGCGACCAACGGCACGAGCCCGCGCCGATAGTCGGCAATCAGCGCCGAGAGTTCGGTCCAATCGTCGCTGTTCAGCCCGTCGCGGATGCGGCCCGCCAGGCGCGAGAGGATGCAGGCATGCTTGGCTGGGGTCGCCCACACATGCAGGGCCTCGGTCAGGCCGCAGCCGTAAGCCTCCAGCACGAGGTCCCAAGGCGCATGCTCTGCCGCCAAAACGAGCCGCTGCATCTCGCGGTAGCGCCGGGCGCTATGCGCAACGAGCGCCAGGCGCTGCCGGCGGTGGAAACGGCGCAGATCGTCCGGCCCTGGCGCGCCCGCCAGCAGCCGGCTCCAGCGATAGTAGGCAAAGATGCGCTCGACCCAGTTCTCGCGCCAGCACATATCATGCAGCCGCCCGATTTCCACCACCGGCAGGCAGGGCAGGCGATTGATCAGCGCGCGCGCGAAAACGCCCTGCCCACGACGCACGGGCGGCACGCCCTGCCGGTGCACGAGCACGCCTTCGAGCCCGCAACTCGGCGAGCGTTCTTTCAGCACAAAACCGTGCAGTTCAACCGAGGCCAGCTCGTCCGCGCGTTTCTCGACCCACTCCTCCATGAAAGTGGTATAGTCGCGGCCGGATCGGCGGCCGATTATGGAGGGGTTGATGGTGCTGCCGACAAGGCGTAGGCCCTCGCGGGGCACGCCAAGCCCGGCCTCTACCTCGGGGCAGACCGGCACCCACTCCACATAGCGCCCAAGGGTCTCTACCAGGAAGGGGTCACGCGCGTGCCCGCCGCCGCGGCGCACGGCCTCACCCAGCAGACAGGCGCTCACCCCCAGCCGAATCGACGGCTCGCCGGCCGCCATGCAATCCACGCTTCGCAATGGCCCTCCTTATCGAGCTATCCACCGGTGCGCCGATTGCCAAAGCGACAGGCGCCCTAGTGGTGCACAAGCAGCTCTGGCATTCTATGCTGCAACCGGTTGGTTTCTGTCACCGCTCCTCACCCCGCCTGACCTGCCGGACGCAGCGCGTGGCCCGGCGTGGGGTGGCACGCATGTTGCGAGTCCGGCTGCGGGGTTGGCAGTGGGGTTCCCCCGAACATATGCAGTGCAGGTTTGTTGCTTGACCCGAGGAGTGTTCAAAACTGTGGCATCCCTGCTCGTGGCGTTGGCCATTCTCGTTTCTGGGGTTCCTCTCAACAGCCTGGGTCCCGGATGGGGTCGCGCTGCAGCGCCGGCTGCACACCACCTCCCCACAGACCCCATACCCTACGATTGGCGCCCTCTAACCGAGATGGTACGGGAAAGCGTTGAGGGCCTCGGTCTGCCGGGGGCCTCGCTGCTCCTGATCAAGGACGGCCAGGTCGTCTATGAAGAGGCCTTTGGGCAGTACGGGCTGGACCAGGCCGTGCCTATCGCTTCGGCTAGCAAGTGGCTCACCGCGGCGACGATCATGGCCCTGGTCGACGACGGCCGCCTCGGGCTGGACGACCCGGTCGGCAAGTATCTGCCAGCCTTTGCTGAGAGCGATGGAGAGATAACGATCCGCCAACTGCTGTCGCACACCGCCGGCCTCTCCCCCGAGCCCTGGTGCCTCGGCGTGGAATCCGCCACGCTGCCGCAGTGCGTCGACTCCATTGCCCAGATGGGCACTCTCTTTGAGCCCGGCACCCAGTTCTACTATGGTGGCGGCTCCTTCCAGGTTGCTGCGCGCATCGCCGAAGTGGTCACCGGCAAGCCCTGGTCGACCATCTTTGAAGAAGAGATCGGTAGCCCTCTGCACATGGCGAGCACGACCTATCAGAGCGAAGAAAACCCGAATGTCGGCGGCGGGGTTGTCTCGACGCTCCGCGATTATGGCAACTTTGTACACATGCTGCTGAACGAGGGCACGTTCGAGTCCGAGCGAGTCCTGTCGGCCTGGGCCGTGAGCGAGATGGAGGCCAATCAAACGGACGACCTGCCCATCGCCGTCTCGGTCCATCAGGACGGTCGGCGCTACGGCTTGGGCGCTTGGCGGGATCGGGTCGATGAGCAAGGCGGGGCACTACAGCTCAGCAGCCAGGGCGATACGGGCTTTTCGCCCTGGATCGACCGCGAGAGGAACCTTGGCGGAGTCTTTCTGACCGACGCCGGCCTGGGCAACGTGTACGAACTCGTAGAGCGCATCCAGGAGATGACGAGGCAGATCATAGATAGCGCTGATTGACCTTGCCCCCTGCCAGACCCCATTTGACCTTTTCTCCGCTCACAGCTATAACGTAGGGAGTACGCACCCCTTACTCCCGGTGCCCGCAACAGCGCACTGCAGGGCGAATTCATATCCACTTGAAAGCAAGCACATGCGAGACCTCGAGCGAGAGCTGCAGCAGAAAAACACCGAGCTGGCCGCCCTGCGGGAGATCGGCCGGGCCATCAACGCCTCTTGGGAGGTCAGGCCAACCCTCGACCTGATCACCCGCCAGACGGCGGAGGCCATGCGTGTGGACTCGTGCTCCATCTATCTCTTGGAGGAGCGGGGCGAGCGCCTGGTGCTAAAGGCAACCACCGGGCTGGCGCCGGAGGCTATCGACCGGGCGCACCTGGAGCTGGGGCAGGGGCTGACGGGCTGGGCCGCCCAGGCAGGGCAGGCCGTCTGCGCGGCCGACGCCGCACACGACCCGCGCTATCACTTTTTGCCCGAAACGGGCGAAGGGGACTTTTGTTCGCTCCTGGCCGTGCCGCTGATCCATCAGGAGCGAGTGGTTGGCGCCATTAATGTGCAGACCAAAAAGCGCCACGCCTACAGCACCGATGAGGTCGAACTGCTCTCGCTCATCGCCGACCTGGCCGCCGGCGCGCTGGAAAAGGCCGTACTCTACGAGCGCATGCAGCGCCAGATCTCCGAACTCTCCACCCTGGCTGAGGTCAGCGAGATGGTGACCTCGCCGCTCTATCCGGACGAGATGCTGCAGCTCATCGTCGAAATGGCTGCCCGCGTCATGCACGCCAAGGCCTGTTCGCTGCAGCTCCTCGACGAAGAGCGCGGCGAACTCATACCCCGCGCCATCTGCAGCCCGAGCACGGCCTACCGCGAGCAGCAGCCCATTCACATAGGCGAGGGCATTGCCGGCATCGTTGCCGTGACGGGTCAGCCGATAGCGGTTGAGGATGTATTCCAAGATCCGCGCTACCGCTATTCCAACATTGCGCGACAAGAGGGCCTACGCTCGCTACTCTGCGTACCTCTGCGCGTACGCGAGCGCACCATCGGCATCCTGAACTGGTACACGGGCGAGCCGCACCGCTTCTCGCGCGACGAGATCTCGCTCTGCTCGACCCTTGCCAACCAGACGGCGCTGGCCATCGAGAACGCACACCTGGCGACAAGCGCCGCCATCGTGCGCGAAATGCACCATCGCATCAAGAACAACCTGCAGAGCGTCATCATGCTCTTGCGCCTGCAGATCGACCAAGCGCGCCAGATTCCGGCCAGGGATGTGCTCCACGAGGCCATCAACCGCATCCAGAGCATCGCTGCCGTGCACGAAGCGCTCTCGCACCGGGGCCTGCAACTGGTGGACGTCAAGGACCTGCTGACCCGCGTGGCCAATGGCGTCGTGCGGAACATGGCGCCGCCGGGCATGCAGCTCGACCTCACTGTCCACGGCATACCATTGACCCTTCCCTCGCAGCCGGCCACTTCATTGGCTCTCGTGATCAACGAGTTGGTGCAGAACGCCGTGGAACACGCCTTCACAGGCCGAAACCACGGGCAGATCGATATCGAGATCGTTCAAGAGCCCGAGCACTGGGTCATCGCCGTCCGCGACGATGGTCTGGGCCTGCCTGACGGCCTGGTAGGTGAGCTGGGGCTGCAACTGGTCGAAGCCCTGGTGGTCGAAGATTTGCGGGGCGAGATTCACTTCGCTTGCCAGGAGGGCACGACGGCCACCATCCGCATCCCCCGGCAACGAGACGCCGGGGCACAGGCCAAGCAGGAAGAGTAGAGACCACAGGAGGCGACACGTGCGCATCGTAATCGCGGACGACGAGGCCATTATCCGCCTGGGCCTCAAGAGCATGCTCGAACAAATGGGGCACCGGGTAGTCGGAGCAGCTGGCGACGGCATCGGCGCACTGGATATGGTGCGCGCCCAGCAACCGGACCTGGTAATCCTGGACATCAAGATGCCACGCCTCGATGGCCTCGATGCTGCCGAGGCTATCGTCGCCGAGCGCCCCGTGCCTATCCTCATCCTTACTGCGTATAGCGACCGTCACCTGGTAGAGCGCGCAGCCAACCTGGCCATCCAGGGCTACCTGGTCAAGCCGATCAACCCCGGTGAACTCGGCCCTGCGCTGGAGGTTGCCGCCAGCCGGTTCGCAGAAACCCAGGCCCTGCGCCAGGAAGCCGCCGGCCTCCGCGATGCTTTGGAGACGCGCAGCCTTGTGGACATGGCCAAGCATGCCCTGATGGAGCAGCAGGGCATGCGCGAAGAGGAGGCCTTTCGCACCATCCAAGCACGCGCACGCCGCGAACGCCGGAGCATACGCCAGGTGAGCGAGGCCATCCTCGATGAGGCCGAGCAGGAGGGCTAGATACCGTTTGCATCTAAGTGGGTCGTAAGAAGTTCTTTTCACTTTTCTGCCACAGCGGCTTGGGCCGCGCGGGTCACTTCGCTGTTGGCCAGACGTAGGGCATCGCCACGGGTGAACTCGGCAAAGTATCGCC
>DAOUGZ010000223.1:0-26133 GCA_034428955.1 Anaerolineae bacterium
CCCCCGGCCAACTCTTGACGAACGCCTTTTGCACAAGGCGCCCCGCAGGATTGACGCCCTTTGACCGGCAGGGTATAATTCTGCAAATTGGGCTATATGGGTCCGAGGGGCCAGATGGTGACAGGCTACGTCTACGATGCGCTATACCGCGAGCATGATGCGGCCCATCACCCGGAAAACAGCGCCCGCCTGACGGCCATCCTGCAGGCGCTGGATGCCGGCGGCATGCGCGCCCGCCTGCGGCCCATCCCGTCACGGGATGTGGGGATGGATGCCCTGGAGGCAGTCCACCAGCCGGCCTATATCGGGGCGCTGCGCCGGCAGTCGGCGGCGGGCGGCTTTCTCGACCCGGATACGTACCTCACGCCCAGCTCCTACCGCGTCGCTCTGCGGGCGGCCGGGGGCGTATGCGAGGCCACGCGGCAGGTGCTTGCTGGGCAGGTGGAGAATGCCTTTGCCCTGGTGCGCCCGCCGGGCCACCACGCGCTGCCCAACCGAGGGATGGGCTTTTGCCTGTTCAACAACGTGGCGATAGCGGCCCGGGAGGCGCTGCGCACAGGCGCTGTGGAGCGTGTGCTGATCGCCGATTTCGATGTGCACTATGGCAATGGGATGGCTGCCGTCTTTGCCGGCGACCCGTCGGTGCTCTATTTCTCGGTGCATCAGCACCCGCTGTACCCGGGAACGGGCCGCGCCCAGGAGGTGGGCGGCGGTTCGGTGGTCAATGTGCCGCTCCCGCCCGGCACGGGCGATGACGGCCTGCGGCGCGCCTTCGAGGATGTCCTCGTGCCCCTGGCCCGCCGCTTCCGGCCGGGCCTGATCCTGGTTTCGGCCGGCTATGACGCCCACTGGAGAGACCCATTGGCCGGCCTGCAGGCCACTGTGAGCGGCCTGGCGCGGCTGGTGGCGATTCTCAAGGACCTGGCGACGGAGTGTTGCCGCGGCCGGCTTGTACTGGCCCTGGAAGGCGGCTATGATCTCCAGGCGCTGCAATACTCTGTCCTGTCTTCCCTGGCTGTTCTGGCCGGCGAGGAGGTGGAGGATCCACTCGGCCCCGCCCCCGCGCCCGAGCCCGATGTGGCGCCCATCGTAGACACGGTACGGACCCTACACGGTCTGAAGTGAGGGGGAAACATGCCGACGAACGCATGCCGGCGCTCGTTGCCGGGTGCATGGCTGGCCTTTTCGCTCCTGGTCTCCCTCTTGTTCGCTGCCGCCCCTGCATGGGCGGCGGGTTCGCCGGATCATCCGGCGGCGCAGGCTACCCTGGTGTCGTCTGCGGGTGACCATGCTGGCACGCCTGCTATCTATGCGGGCGATTTGCCGGCCGAACCGCGGCCGCCGGCGGTTCCCTGGTCGGCGCCGGCCGTTACCCTTGTCTCTGTGAGCGGTATCGCTACCCTGTTGCTTCTGCGGCGCCGGTTCATCGGCAGCAGCAAGAGGCCCGGGGATGAGCCGCGGCCGGCCCGCGCCGCGCGGGCCGGGGGGCGGGGCGCGGATTGGGTTCCGCCGGTGCCCCTGGCCAGGTACTGCTACCGGTGTGGCGCAGCCATGAATCGAGCCGATGTGTTTTGCCGCCAATGTGGCCGCCGCAGGCGCGGCGCCTGACAGCCTAGCGGTGTTGGACCATAGGGGAGTCTCATGCGAATCGATCTCTACACTGATGCCGGCAGCTTTGACAACTTGCGTGAGGAGTGGGAGGACCTTCTCTCGCGCAGCCACTGTGATACACTCTTCTTGCACCCCGCATGGTCAAAGGCGTGGTGGCAGGTCTTTGGGCGGGAGGGCGCCCTGCGCCTGTTCACGGCCCGCGATCAGAGCGGCAGGCTGGTCGGTGTGGCCCCTCTCTTTCTGGCCGAGGTGGCGGCGGACGGCGCCGAGGCGATGCCCCGCTTGAGCTACGAACGGCCCGAACCCAACCCATCCGCTGCCTTGCACCCGGCCATCCTGCTGGTGGGCGGCACCGAGGTCTCGGATTACCTCGATCTGATCGTGGAGCAAGGCCAGGAAGCGGTGTACGACGCTTTCTTCCAGGCGCTGCAGGAGGAAGCGGGGTGGGAGTGGATGGATATGCGCTGCCTGCCCGAGGGCTCGCCGACGCCGCAGACCCTCACCCGCCTGGCCCGGGCGGCGGGGTGGCGTGTGGAGCAGGCACGCGAGGACGTCTGCCCGGCCATTGAGCTGCCTTCCTCGTGGGACGAGTATCTGGCGATGCTCAGCAAAAAGAACCGTCACGAACTGCGCCGCAAGATGCGCCGTGTGGAGGAGGCGGCCTCCGTATCCGTGTTCGAAGTGCAGGACTGCGCCGGCCTGGATGCGCACCTGGCCAGCTTTGTGGCGCTGCACAAGGCCAGCGCGCCCGAGAAGGCCGGCTTTATGGGCGACCCGCGAATGCGCGAGTTCTTTGGCCGGGTTTCCCGTATGGCGGCCGAGAACGGCTGGCTGGATCTCAGCTTTCTCGCCCTGGATGGGCAGCCCGCCGCCACCCTGTTCTGCTTCCGCTACGGGGATGCGGTGCTCGTCTACAACTCGGGGTTCGAGCCGGAGGCTTGGCCGGGCCTCAGCACCGGCATCGCGCTCTGCGGGTATCGCATCCGGGCGGCCATCGAGAGCGGCCGGAAGGTGTTCGACTTTATGCAGGGCGATGAGCGCTACAAGTATGACCTCGGTGGGGTGGACCATCCCGTTCACCGCCTGCTGATCCGGCGCGACTAGTGCTGCGCCGCACAAGTACTGATGAGTACCCCAGGGTTCGTGGAACCCTGGGCCAGGGGAATGACGTCGTGTGTAGCCGTGGTATCGTGCCGCGCAACCCGGCCCCGCGGCAACATGCCGCGCCTACGGTCCGACACTAGGGCGTGTTTTCAAACCCAGCAGAGGCGGCTCCCACGCCGCCGGTTTAGCGGAACCTGCGGGTGCCACCGCACAAATACGATAACTGACCGAGGTTTTTGGAGGGGATGATGACCCGAGTCTCGAATCTGTGGAGCGATCTTCCGACGGGGCCCGATGTCCCGCGCACAATCCACGTCGTGGTCGAGATCCCCAAGGGCAGCCGTAACAAATACGAGTATGATGAGCAGTTGGGTGTCGTCAAGCTCGACCGCGTCCTCTACTCGGCGCTCTACTATCCCGGTGACTATGGCTTTGTGCCGCGGACCATCTATGATGATGGCGATGCCATGGACGTCCTGGTCATGGTCAGCGAGCCGGCGTTTCCCGGCTGTGTGATTGTGGCGCGCCCCATCGGTCTCTTTCGCATGGTCGATCACGGCATGCCCGACGACAAGATACTGGCCGTCCCCGCGACGGACCCGTTGTTCAACGAGTATATGGACCTGGAGGACGTCCCGCCGCACTTTTTGGCTGAGGTGGCGCACTTTTTCAAGGTCTACAAGGACCTGGAAGGCATCGGAGTGGAGCCGCTCGGCTGGGAGCCGGCCTCGACGGCGCAGGCCGAGATCCAGCGCACCGTACAGCGTTACCAGGAGCAGGCCCGGCTACAAGGTGCCGCCGCCCAGGCCTGACCGCATCTACTGAGAGAAGAAGAATACCTCCATCCCCACCTCGGCCGCCAGCTCGGCCCGGGCATCGCCGTCGCGGATGGCGATCTCGAGGTAGCCGGCGCTGCCGGGCAGGATGGCCGCGGCGCCGGAGGGCACATCGGCATAGGTGCGCACGATGGGGCTGATGACCCGGCCGTTGACCTCAGCGCCGGCCAACTCGGGCAGCAGCGCTGGGTCGGGGCGCAGGTCGGTGATGAGGTTGCCGAAACGGTCCACATGGATGATGTGGGCCACCCAGGTGCCGTCCTCTCGCCGCGCCGGCGCCGGCAGCGGGAGCCGTACCGGCTCGGCGATGGGCTCGCCCAGGTCACTGAGGGATACGCCGGCTGAGAGATGCGCGGCGACGGGCGCAAAGATGTCGCGGCCGTGAAAGGTCCGGCTGGGGGCGGGCAGCCAGTAGCGCGGCTGCGTGAGCCGGATCAGGGCCGCCCAGCCATCGGCCAGCACATAGCTGAGTACCCCATTATCGGGCGCCACAAAGCTGTGCCCACCGGCCTGGGCGACGATGGCGGCTCGCTCGCTGCCGACACCCGGGTCGACGACGACGGTGTGGATGGTGCCCGCGGGGAAGTAGCGATACGCCGTGGCCAGCACAAAGGCCGCCTCGCGGATATCCTGCGGCGGCACCTGGTGCGATAGGTCGATCACCCTGGCCTCGGGATTGATGCCCAGGATGACCCCATGCATCATGGCCGCATAGCCGTCCGCCAGGCCAAAGTCCGTCAAAAGGGTGATGATGCCGCCCATTGGCTCTCCTCCCGATTCCTCGCGATGCAGGGCTCTGCCTGTTCTCCGCAGCCGTCAGCCCGCTGTTACCCGGCTCAGTGTAACGCCTCCCAGGCCACGGGTCAAGGCTGTTCCCGGCCACTTTGGCGCCTGGCCGCACCTGACGTATCATACAGCATGTATCTTGGTTCATAGGGACGCCCCCCGATAACGCAAAGGAGACCTGCTATGTTCACCCTGACCGGCTTTGGCGACGAGATATCCCCTGATCTCAACGAGCAACTGGACCTCTTGCAGGGCGAGGGAGTCAACTATCTGGACCTGCGCGGGGTGTGGGGCAAGAACGTCCTCGACCTCACCGATGCCGAGGTGGCTCGCGTGCAGAACATTCTCGCTGAGCGCGGCGCAGGTGTATCGGCCATCGCCTCGCCCATCGGCAAAATCGGCATCGACGAGCCCTTTGAGCCGCATCTGGCGCGCTTCCGGCGAGCGCTCGATCTGGCCGAGGCCTTCCAGGCGCCCTTTATCCGCGTCTTTTCGTTCTATGTGCCCCAGGGTGAGGCGGCTGCGTATCGCGAGCAGGTGATGGCCCGCCTGCAGGCCATGGCCGAGGTTGCCGACGGGCGGCCGGTGACCATCGGGCACGAAAACGAGCGGGGTATCTATGGTGACCTGCCCGATCGCTGCCTGGACATCGTGCGCACCATCGACCGGCCGCAGTGGAAGACGATCTTTGACCCGGCCAACTATGTCCTGGACGGCGTGCGCCCCTTTGCCGAGGCCTACCCGCTGCTCGCCGATTCCATCGCTTACCTGCACATCAAGGACGCCCATCGGGCCGACGGCACCATCTGCGTGGCCGGTGAGGGCGATGGGCAGGTGCGCGAGGTGCTGGCGGCGCTCAAGCAGCGCGGGTATGACGGCTTCCTCTCGCTGGAGCCGCACCTGTCGCTGGCCGGCCGCAGTGGCGGGCAGACCCAGCCCGAGCTCTTCCGTGGGGCGATCCGCGCGCTGAAGGGGATTCTGGCCGAGCTGGGCGCGTGACATGCGGGTGCGCACTGCGCACCGCGTATGACGTGACGTCGCTCTGAGCAAGGCTCGCCACAAGAGGCGACTTTACGCAGCACGTATCAAAGGTGGGTGAGATGAAGCTCTCAGTCTTTACAGTGTGTATGCCCGAGTATGGCTTGGGCGAAACGGTGGAGCTGTTGAGCCGGCTGGGTTGCGACGGCGTCGAGTGGCGCGTGCAGCGGGTGGACCCGGCGCTGGCCGGCGAGCCGCCCTCTTATTGGCGCCACAATCGGAGCACGGTCGATCTGGAGACTCTCCCCGAACAGGCGCAGGCGGTGCGGGATCTGACTCGCAATGCAGGGCTCGATATCCCCAGCCTGGCGAGCTATGTCCCCTGCGGCGATACGGCGAACGCCGAGCGTGTGATCTGGGCGGCGACGATCATGGGCGCCCCGATGGTACGCCTGGGGGTGCCCCGATACGACCGATCTCGCCCCTACGCCGAGCTGTACGACCAGGCGCGCGAGGACCTGGAAGGCGCCAGCCGCCTGGCTGCGGCCTATGGGGTCAAGGTGCTCGTAGAGATTCACATGGGCACGATCATCCCCTCGGCAGGGTTGGCGTTTCGCCTGCTGGACGGCCTGGACTCCGACCTGATCGGCGCCATCTATGACCCGGGGAACATGGTCTGCGAGGGGTTTGAGGCGTGGCGGATGGGTATGGAGCTGCTGGGCCCCTACCTGGCCCACGTACACGTCAAGAACTATTCCTGGGCGCCGGCCGGGGAGCCTGATGCCCGTGGCACGCTGCCCTGGGCGCCGCAGCCGGCTCCGCTGCCCCGCGGCATGGTTGACTGGGGCCAGGTGCTCGAGGACCTGCGCGCCACCGGCTATGACGGCTATCTCTCGCTGGAGGATTTCGACTCCTCCACGGAAACCGAAGCCAAGCTGCGGGCAGATGTGGCCTATCTGCGCAGCCTGCTGGACGTTCGGTAGACCTGCCGGCGTGGGAGCCGCGTCGGCTATTGGGGGGGACGTAGCCGGCGAACGGACCGCCACGTCGCCAGGATGTGGCGCCATAGGCATTACCGGGCTCCATTGACCCGCCGGGCGGCGAGGTAGGCGGCCATGCGCAGGGTTTCCTGGTAGATGAGGTCATAGCCGGGGCGCCGCAGTTCTTCGCTCAGCAGGCCGGTGGTCGTGGGCAGGGGGAGAGGCACTGTCCGCTCCTGGTAGGGGCGGCTGGGCAGGGCGACGGCCACCCTGGCATGGTGGGCGCCGGCCGTACGCTCGATGGAGAAGGCAGCCCTGCCCTCCGGGTGGTCGGCTTCCAGCGCCAGCCGGCGCAGGCAATCCCCTGCAGCGGCTGGCGCTGCGGCATCCGGCTGCGACAGGGGCACGAAGCGGATGGTGATCGGCCTCCGGCCGTGGAGCAGATGAGCCTGGCTGCTGCCGTCGGCCTCCGTCCAGGTCACGGGCGCGGGCGCCCAGCCCAGCCGCGTGGCCATCCATGCGGCCAGCAGATGGGCCTGAGCGGGCACGCCGCTCCCCTGGCGCGCCAGGTACTCGATCGTCATCCGCTCCAGGCGCTCCAGGCAGGGGCGGCAGTTGGACGGGTCGAAGAACTGGGCCGTGATCTCGCGCCAGGGGGTGAGGCGGCTCCAGTTCAGGTCGCTCAGTATGCACTGGCAGTGTTCGGCGTGGCTCAGGGCCGAGAGCCGGCGCAGCATCGCCTCGGGGTCGGTGGCTGTGGCCGTATCCACCACCAGGCGGTCCGCGTCGGCCATCAGGCGCTCGAACAGGGCCGTGCCTATGGCCGGGTCGCCGGGCCACCACAGCACGACCGGCAGGTCACGCAGCAGGAGCGACAGGGCGATAGCCGGCACGCGCTCCAGCGCCTGGGGCTGAGACATGATCTGCACAGCCTCGACGCAGACCGCCAGCCCCGGCAGGATGGGGTGGCAATGGGCCCAGACCTGAATGTCCCACCCGTCCGGCGCGCGCTCGGGCTCGGTGCCGAGGACAATCGCGCGCATGGGGTGCTGTTCCGACAGGGTTTTGACCTGGTCTGCCACCTCCTCGGCCCGGCTGCGGGTGCCGACGTAAGCGACGAGGTTGAGAACGATCGCGCGCACGGGGGGCATCGTCCCGCCGCTGATCTCCAGGGCAGCCTGACGCAGTTCGGTCAGCGTCTGCTCAATGGCCTGTGGGGCCGATACTTTGACCCGCTCGCTTACCATTCCTTCCTCCATGTTGCACTCCTCTGCGCATTCCCCCGCAGGTCCGTAACACGCGCCGGCTGCAGCGCCTGCCAAGCTCGGCCTGCCCTCGTGGAACGAGGCCTGGAGCCTGGCGGGAAGTTTGGCTGCCGGCAGACAGGCTCCTAATGTCGTCGCCAGCGGCGGCCATCCTGACCGAGCAGCCTTGTGGCCGCCAGCGGGCCCCACGTCCCCGCCGCATAGTTCGGGAACTGGGGAGCCCGCGACATGTCCCATCCTCTGAGGATGGCCGTTGTGTACTCCCAAGCGGCCTCTACCTCATCGTTACGCGTAAAGAGGGTGGAATCGCCGAGCATGGTGTCGAGCAGCAGGCGCTCATAGGCCTCAGGAACGCGGCCAAAAGCCCGACCGTAGAGGAACTCCATATCGACCGGGCGCATGTTGAGCTGCATGCCCGGAATCTTGACCAGAAAGCGCAGCGAGACCCCTTCGTCGGGCTGGATGCGCAGGGCGAGCACGTTGGACTCGACTGGGACAACGACCTCCGGCCCAAAGAGGCGCAGCGGCGGCTGCCGGAACTGGACGGCGATCTCGCTGATCCGCCGGGGCAGCCGCTTGCCTGTGCGCAGGTAAAAGGGCACATCGGCCCAGCGCCAGTTGTCGATAAAGAGCTTGAGCGCGACATAGGTTTCGCTCTGCGAGGTTGGGTCCACATCCGGCTCCTGGCGGTAGCCGGGCACTGGCTGCCCGCCCACGTACCCTGGGCCATACTGGCCGCGCACGACCATCTGCGGCACTTCGTCGAGGGTCGGCAGGCGCAGGGCGCGCAGGACCTTGACCTTTTCGCCGCGCACGGCGTCGGCCTCAAAGGCTACCGGCGGCTCCATGGCCATGTGCGACAAGAGTTGCAGCATATGGTTCTGCACCATGTCGCGCAGGGCGCCGGTACGGTCATAGTAGCGGCCCCGCCCCGCCACACCCACCGTCTCGGCTACCGTAATCTGCACGTGGTCCACATAGCGCCGGTTCCAGATGGGCTCAAAGATGGCGTTGGCGAAGCGCAGAACGAGAATGTTCTGGACCGTCTCCTTGCCCAGGTAGTGGTCGATGCGGTATACCTGCTCCTCACGAAAGACGCTGAGGAGCAGGCGGTTCAGCGCCTGGGCGCTGGCCAGGTCCTCGCCGAAGGGCTTTTCGACAACCAGCCTCGCCCAGCCGGGGGGCTGCGACAGGCCGCTCTGGCCGAGGAGTTCGACGATCTGCGGGGTCTGGTTGGGCGGGGTGGCCAGATAGTAGACGCGGTTGCCGGCCGTGCCGCGCTCGCGGTCCAATTCCGCCAGACGTTCGCGCAGGCGCAGATAGCCCTCGACATCAGAAAAGCGGGACGAGACATAGTGCATGCTCTGGGCAAAGCTGCGCCAGACTTCGGGCTCGACGGGCAGCTTGCAGTGCTCTTCGCACATCTGGCGCATCATGGCGCGAAACTCGTCATCGCTCAGTGGCCGGCGCGCCAGGCCAACCAGGGAAAAGTTGCCGGGCAAGAGGCGGCTGGCGTGCAGGTCGTAGAGCGCCGGCACGAGCCGGTTGCGGCTCAGGTCGCCGGTGGCGCCAAAGACCACCAGGGCGTTGGGTACGGGGGTGCGGGCCGTGCGCAGGCCCTCGCGCAGGGGGTTGGCCTCCAGAATCGTGCGTATCTGCACCGCGTCTCTCCGTGGCCTGGGTTTTCGCCGTTCGGGGGGCGCCGGTCCCGGCCCATTCCGAATAGCGCTGCCACTCGCCCAGAGAGCATACTCCCCTCTGCTACGACTGCCAAGCCCAAAACGCGCTGTCGCGGGGAAGTGCTGCGCGGCTACGCTGCCATGTCATGGCCGGCCTGCGAGGGGTGCCGGATCGGGGGCACTCAGGGGCTGGGGAGGTAACGTATGGGGTTGACGGTCCCCCCATAGTAGTAGATCATGAAATGCACGTGAGGCCCTGTGGACATGCCTGTGCTGCCCATCTCGCCGATCTGCTGACCCCGCTTGACCGATTGGCCGTTGCTCACATAGATGCGCTGCATATGCCCATAGATGGTGGTATAGCCGTTGCCGTGGTTGATGCGCACGGCGTTGCCCAGGTTCCCCCACCAAGAGGCCAACGTGACCGTGCCGCTATCCGCCGCGTAGAGCGGTGTGCCGGCGCGGTTGCCGATGTCCAGGCCCAGGTGCGTCTGGCCATAGTATTGGGTGATGGCACCGCTGCAGGGCCAGATGAACCGGCCGGCTTCGGGGCGGGCGTTGACCGTCATGGCGCCGGCGCTGGTGTAGACAAGGCGCGGCTCAAAGGGCTTTTCACCACCGGGAACGATCAGCTTTTGCCCCGGCGCAAGGGCCGCTGACTGCTTCAGGCCGTTCGGCTCATAGTCGACGATGGCGTCGGGCGTCACTTTGTAGCGCTTGGCAATGCTATCCAGGGTATCCCCGGCCTTGACGGTGTGCCACACACCGTTTACGGGCAGAATGGCCAGTTCGTCGCCGATGCTGAGCAGGTCGGGGTCCATCTCCAGGCGGTCATTCGCCCAGATGAGAGTGTCTTGGCTGATGTTGAATTTCTGTGAGATCAGCCAGACGTTGTCACCCGGCTTTACCTCGTAGGTGATTACTTCGCGACGCACGGGGATTGCCGTCGGCTGGGGCGTCGACGGGATGACGTGTCGTTCCGGGACGCGCGGCAGAGTGCGCGCCGGCGGCTCTTGCGCAGTGATTGTCGTGAGGTCCGTGCCAGCG
The DNA here is from genome assembly GCA_034428955.1 of Anaerolineae bacterium. Taxonomy (GTDB): domain Bacteria; phylum Chloroflexota; class Anaerolineae; order SpSt-313; family SpSt-313; genus DAOUGZ01. The sequence goes on from DAOUGZ010000223.1 coordinate 10,287, forward strand.
GGGGGTAGGTGCTCGAGGAGCAGCCACTCGTGGTTTGGGATGCGGACGCCGCGTGTGCTGGGCTGCAGGGCCATATCGCGGCTGTTGTAGCGCAGGGGGCGCTTGACGGGGAGCACCAGACCGACCCTGACCATGACCAAGCCAATGAGTGTCAGCATGACTGGAGTGGCGAACGGTTGCCAGCGAGGCCGTGTGCCTCGCTTTGGCTGCGCCTCCATGGGAACCAGGCCCTCCTGCCGGGATCGAGATATGGGCGGGCTGCTTGAGATGAGACGGCTCAGCCTCGCGGTGGCGGTGTTGTGCCCCCGCTGGCCCAATGACACGCCGCCGGATGCGGCATGCGGTTGAGGCGCGCACCTGGCGCGGACACCGCGCCTATTGTATTACAAGTGCGCCCATTTGGCAAAAGCCGTCAGGGTCGGTTGCGGCTATTGACTGCTCGTGGTACAATCGCCGATTGCCGGTTGGAGCAGATTGCCAAAGCTGGCTGTGCGCCACGAGCGCCTGCCGCTGTGGCGATCAGCGCACCGGTTGATAGCCGCGACCGGCTACTTGCGGCCAACCCGTGGAACGCAATGACGCCTCCCGGTGTTTACCCCGTAGCGTACGATTCCCCTGGACCGGGATGGAAGGAGCGAGCACTAGTCATGGTCACGAAGCGAGCATTGCTCAGTGTTGCCGATAAGAGCGATTTGGTTCCCTTTGCGCGGGGGCTGGTGGAGCAGGGCTGGACCCTGATCTCGACCGGGGGGACGGCCCGTACCCTGAGCGAAGCGGGGCTGCCTGTGCAGAGCGTGGAGAGCGTCACCGGTTTCCCCGAGATCCTGGGCGGCCGGGTGAAAACTCTTCATCCTGCCATCCATGGCGGCTTGCTGGCCCGTCGCGAGCCGCAGCACCTGGCCGAGCTGGAGCAGCACGGCATCGCGCCCCTCGACCTCGTGGCTGTGAACCTCTACCCCTTTGAGGCGACCGTTGCCCAGGAGGGCGTCCGGCTCGAAGCGGCGATAGAAGAGATTGACATCGGCGGTGTGGCCTTGCTGCGGGCGGCGGCCAAGAACCACGAGGGCGTCATTGTCGTCTCGGAGCCATCCCAGTACGGGCAGGTTCTGGGCGAGCTGCAGGCCCAGGGCGACGTATCCCTGCCGCTGCGGAGGCGGCTGGCCGTGCAGGCCTTTGCGCGCACCTCGCAGTATGATGCGGCCATCGCATCCTACCTGGCGCGCACCTTTTCCGATGAGGAGAGTCCCTTCCCGGCCATCTGGGCGCCCCAGGCACACAAGCTGAGCGACCTGCGCTATGGTGAGAACCCCCACCAGCGGGCCGCGCTCTACGGCCAGCCGGGCGTCAGGGGGCCGTTGGGGGGCGAACTCTTGCAGGGCAAGGCGCTCTCCTACAACAATATCCTGGACCTCGACGCCGCCTGGACCCTGGCCAACGATTTCGCCGAGCCGGCGGCCGTGATCATCAAGCACAACAACCCCGCCGGCGCCGCCACAGCCGGTGAATTGGCGACGGCGATGGCGGCGGCCTTGGCAAGCGACCCGGTATCCGCCTACGGCAGTGTCATCGCCACCAACCGGCCGCTCGATGCCGCCTCGATTCAAGCCCTGGGCAGCCTGTTCGTGGAGGCCTTTGTCGCCCCCGATTTCACGGCGGAGGCCCTAGAGATGCTGGCCAAGCGCAGCAACCTGCGCCTACTCAGGGCGCCTATGCCGGCCGACCTCCCGCCAGCGTGGGATGTGCGGGCGGTGCAGGGCGGCTACCTCCTGCAAGACCGGGACCGGCCCGACCAGGCCGAATGGCGGGTTGTCAGCCGCCGCGCGCCGACAGAGGCAGAGAGAGCGGCCCTGGCCTTTGCCTGGCGCGTGTGTGGCCGGGTCAAGTCCAACGCCATCCTCTTGGCCCAGGGCACGGCTACAGTAGGCGTAGGGGCCGGCCAGATGAGCCGTGTCGACTCTGTGCACATCGCCGCGCAAAAGGCCGGGCCGCGAGCCAGGGGCTCGGTCATGGCCTCCGACGCCTTCTTTCCCTTTGCGGACGGCATCGAGGCGGCGGCTGAGGCCGGTGTGACAGCGGCCATCGAGCCCGGCGGCTCGATCCGCGACGATGAAGTGATCGCGGCAGCGGATGCGGCCGGGATGGCCCTGGTGTTCACCGGCGTGCGGCACTTCCGGCATTAACATCAGCAGCCTGGGCTACAGCCGGGCAGTGCGCCTCGCCTGAGTCCATCGTGGGGTTATGGAGGGCCCCAGGCACCCTCCATAACCCCCGGCAATACGGTTCGCAGCGCAAGGACGCGATGCGTGGTGGGCCGATTGTTGGTGACAGCAGTATGGAGGTCCCTATGCGGCAGACGCTGCGCATGCCACTCCAGGTCGAGCCCGTATTCGCCCGCTCTATCGACGAACTGCTGCAGTCTACCATGCGGCACATTATCGCCATCATGGGCGGCGTCTGCCTGCTGTGGCAGATTGTGGCTGCTCTGACCTGGCCGGAGACGATTGGCCTGAACGGTTGGGCTACGGCGCTGGTCGTGGGCGCGACGCTTGCCTGCTCCCTCTGGCTGCTGCCCAAGGGATTGCGGGCTGCCCATACCGTCTGGCAGATTGGGCTGGCCCTCGCCATCACCCTCAGTATGTGGACGTATCAGGAGCCGTTGATCGGCTTTTTTTATGCCTTGATGCCGTTGATGGCCGTCGTGACGACGGGCTGGCGGGCGGGTGTGGCGGCTGAGGCGATGGTGGCCGGCATCGTGCTGGCGCTCTTGAGGGCCGGCTTTGTGCCGCCTTTTCTGCCTGTGCATGGCCTGGCGATTCTGCTCGCGGGTGGGCTCACCGGGCTCCTCGGTTGGGCATCCACGCGCGCCCTGCTCACAGTGACGGAGTGGTCCATCTATAGCTTTGAGCAGGCGCGGCGGCACATGGAGGAGGCTCGCGACCAGCGCGTAGAGCTCAAGCAAACGCAGGAGGATCTGCTCCGGGCGAACCAGGAGCTGGCCAGGCTTTCGGACCGGCTCAAGGCGATGTATCAGATCGCCGAGGACGCCCGCCGCGCGAAGGAAGCGTTCGTGGCCAACGTGAGCCACGAACTGCGTACCCCCCTGAATATGATCATCGGTTTCAGCGAGATGATCCCCAAGCTCTCGCAGGTGTACGGCACGCGTCTGCCCGCAGCGTTGCTCAGCGACATCGCGGCCATCCAGCGCAACAGCCTGCACCTAGCCAAGCTGGTGGACGACGTTCTCGACCTCAGCCAAGTAGAGGCCGGGCGCATGGCGCTGAGCAAGGACTGGGTGTCTCTATCGGTGATCATCGCTGAGGCCGTGCAGGCCGTAAGCGCGCTCTTTGACTCCAAGGGGCTCTCGCTGCAGACTGAGATCAGCCCCGACCTTCCCCTGCTTTACTGCGACGGCACGCGCATCCGTCAGGTGGTCATCAACCTGCTGAGCAATGCTGGGCGTTTTACCGACGAGGGCGGCGTACAGGTGCGGGCTTGGCGCGTCGCCAACGAGGTCATCGTTAGCGTTGCCGACACCGGGCCCGGCATAGACCCCGCGCACCAGAAGCGCATCTTTGAGCCTTTCGAGCCGCTGGATGCTTCGATTCGCCGTCGTCACGGCGGCAGCGGCCTCGGGCTGAGTATCAGCAAGCGGTTCGTGGAGATGCACCAGGGCAGGATGTGGCTGGAGAGCGAGATGGGGGTGGGCACCACCTTCTTCTTTGCCCTGCCCCTGGAAGCGCCCGCGGCGACCGCCGGAGGCAGCGACCCCATGCGCTGGTTCAGCCCTTACCTGCAGTACGAGGCACGGGTCAGGCGCTCAGCGGCGCCTGTGCCCCATGTGCTGCCCCGCTATGTCATCCTCGAGGCCGGCGACACCCTGGGGCGGATGTTCAATCGTTATATGGACGGTGTAGAGTCGGTCACCGTGCGCGACATTGACCAGGCCGTCGGAGAACTGGAGCGTTCGCCGGCTCAGGCGCTGGTGGTGAATATGCCTACCTTTCCGGAAGCGCCGAGTTGGCTGTCGCGGTTGGCCCGGCTGCCCTACCAGACGCCGGCCATAACCTGCTGGGTGCCGGGCGAGGATGATGCGGCCCGGCGCCTGGGCGTGGTGCGCTACCTGGTCAAGCCGGTCACTTGCGAAGTGCTTCTGGGCACCCTGGAGAGCCTGAGCCAAGAGGTCCGGACTGTGCTGCTCGTCGACGACGAGCCGGAGGCGCTCAGGCTCCTGGCGCGGATGCTGGGCTCAGCCGGGTCGCGCTTCCGCATCCTACAGGCCACCAACGGCCCGCGAGCCCTTGCCCTTTTGCGTGAACGCAAGCCTGACGTGATGCTGCTGGACTTGGTCATGCCCGGCATGGACGGCTTTCAGGTACTGCAGGAAAAGAGCCAGGACGCAACCGTGCGGGATATCCCCGTGGTCGTGATCTCATCGCGCGACCCAAGCGGCGAGCCGGTAGTCAGCGAGACGCTTACCGTCACGCGGGCCGGAGGGCTCTCGATAAGCAATCTGCTGGCCTGCATCCGAGCTGTCAGCGAGATCCTCTCACCGTCCGCTTGACCTGTCGATCGAGGGCAGCTAGAAAGTCCTGCTGACTGACCGGTTTGCGCACAAAGCCGCTGGCTCCGAGGGAGAGAGCTAGGTTCTCCTGCGCCAGGATAGTGCACACAAGCACCGGGATGTGGGCAGTCTGCGGATGCTGCCTGAGCTGCGCCAGCACGCGCCAGCCGTCTACGCTGGGCATCATCACATCCACAACGATGATCTGCGGCGAGACCTTTTGGGCCAGGGCCACAGCTTGTTCGGGGTCCTGCGTGCCTACAAGGCGGTAGCGCGTGGCGGCCGTGTAGCGCTCGAGCAGGTGCAAGGTGTCCTCGTTGTCGTCAATGGCCAGCACAACCACCTGTTCGAGAATGGGCACCGCCAGGCGGGCGCAGAAGGTCTTCTCGTCACCGGCAAGCGTCAGATTGCCGCCGCACAGCTCGGCGATCTGGCGGGCTATGTCCAGGCTTGCCAGCTCGTCCTCGCCGGGTGGCCTAGAGGATGCCCTGGGGCCGCGCAGCTCCACTTCGGCTTCCCAGACCACCGAGCGGGCCGAAACGGACACGCGGCCGCCCGCCGCCCACGGGATCGCCACGCTGAGCAGATTGAGCAGGATCTGGTTCAGAGCGACCTGGTGCATGGCCACGGCGGGGAGAGACTCGTCTGCTGTTACTTGCAGGTGGACCGCATGTTGGGTCGCCAGGGGGCCGGCGAGCTCTGTTACAATGGCCAGCGCCTGGCTCAGGCTGGTAGGCTCCTTGGGCGGACCCTCGCCAAGCCAGGCCAGTTCGTCGCGAACGCTAGGGCCATCTTGAGTCGGCGCCGGCTCGGATGCGGCGCTGTGGGGAGAGCTATCGAGATCGAACTGCTGCCACAGACGGTAGGCCAGGGCTTCGAGAGCTGCACGCTGCTCCCGCCGCAGATGGCGAACGGTCACGCCCAATTGGTCCGCAACCATCTGCACCGTGTGCTGCTGGACGTAGCGGTAGAACAAGAGCTCATAGATGCGCCACGCTCTCAACTGGGAAGGCGTATCCGGCTGGGGCTCAAGGGAGGCGATCGCCTCTGTGAGGATACGTTGTAGAGCGGAGTAGGTATCCACGCGGCCCGCCACGCCGAAGAGGGTCGCCAGAGGGCTCTTGCACAGACGGTCGGGGTCGTATAGCTGGTTCAGGGCGTTGCGCAGGTCCTCGACAAACTGCTCATGAGTCAACATGTCCGCCTTGCGTCAGCTTTGGGTCCGGGTTTCAGCCGGAAATACCTTACAGAGTGGAGGGATTTCCACTATTATACAGTTAGCTTGATGCGCAGGCAATAACGTGTCGGAGGCGGACAGGTGCGTTGCTGCGCCTGCTCTGAACGGATGCTCTGAAGGGGAGGAGAGCTATGGAAGCGGAAAGAAGAGGCCTCATGTCTCGGCGTGCGTTCCTGCGCACGCTGGCCACGGCAGCCGGGGGCCTGGCTACCGTGACTCTGCTCAACGGCTGCAAGCCCGCTGCTCCGGCACCCAGCGACGGAGAGCCGGCCGGCGAGGTGGTTGCGACGACGGCACCGGGCGCGGCACAGCCTGTGGGAGAGGCGGTGACCTTGCGCTTTTGGTCTCACCATAACCCCGCGTTCGTGAAGGCGAACGAGGCGATCATCGCCAAGTGGCAGGAAGCTAACCCCGAGGTGCAGATCAAGTACGAGAACTTTCCCTACGACGAGTTTATCCAGGTCATCCAAACCTCCATGGCGGCCAAGAACGAAGCCGACCTGATAGAGATGTTTGGTAGCTGGGTGCAGACCTACGCCAAGGGCGGTACGCTTGCGGTTGCCCCGGAAGACATTATGAGCCTGGCAGAGGCGCAGGATGCCTTTTACGCGGCGCCGCTCGACGGTTATGTGTGGGAAGGCAAGCTGTACGGCTTGCCCAATGAGTACAACCTTGAGGTTGGTGGCGTCCTGACCAATAAGCGCATGTTTGAGGAGGCCAATCTCAGCTACCCGCCTGAATGGCCCACCTGGGACGCCCTGGTCTCGGATGCCAAGAAGCTGGTCAAGATGGACGGCGATGTAATGACCGTCGCCGGCTTTCACTATGTGAACTATGACGGGCTTGGGTTCCTCTTCTGGGAGGGCATCCTCGAGCGCGGCGCTGACTATTTCGCCGAGGACGGTGTGCATCTCGACCTGACCACGCCGCAGGCCGAGGAGACTGTGCAGTGGCTGGTCGAGATGGCTCAGAAGGACCGGGTCGTTGATCCCATGACCTTCAACCTCGAAACCAACTGGGTCGGTGACGCCTTCTATCAGGGCCTGGTGGCTATTGGCTACATCGGGCCGTGGATCGTCCCTGTCGCAAAGGAGAATCACCCCGACTTTGCCGATCCCTGGGACTATGTTTCCAGCCCGCATTTTGGTGAGGTGCGATCGTTCGCCGCCGACTCGGGCTGGGGCAAGGTCGTATCGCCGAACAGCAAGGCCATCCAGGAAGCCTGGGAGTTCGCCAAGTTCACTACGGCTGATGAGGCTAATGCCCGCTTCTGGAACGTCGGCACGGGGACTGTTCCTGCCGTCAAGGCTGTGGCCGAGGACCCGACCCTTCTCGATGAGATGGGGTGGCTCGGCCCTAGCCTCAAGGTGTTGCCCTATGGGCGCTATGTGGGCATGCTGCAGGACCGCGATTTCGTCTGGCAGACTGTGGCGACGCATATCACCGAGGCCATGCAAGGGCAGCTCACCGTGAAAGAGGCGGTGGCTACGATCCACGAAGAGACCAACGCCATGATCGACAGCAAGATCCAGTAGCGTGGAAAGGCGCAAGGGCGCGTCGTGACGGGCCCTGGCGCCTTTCCATGGCCGATGCCGTCCGGGCAGCATCGCCACATAGGCTCTGCCGAGCAGGCTCGCTGCCGGGGCGTGAGTGACGCAATGCCCGAGCCTGCTTGAGCGGCATGGGCCGTCTCCGCCTGCACTCTGGGCCAGGGCGCCATCGGACGAGGAGCGAGGGCAGTATGACAGCCAGCAGCAAACGGAGTAGGCTGCAACGCAGCCAGAGCACCTTTGCTATGAGTACCCTAACGCCGATCATGATCTACATGATGGCTTTCACGTTGCTGCCCATGATCTGGGCGGTGGTTATCACGTTCTTCCGGTACAGCCCAACACGCCAGGGCGGGCTGCTCGGCCTCGGCGGAGGGAACCCCTTCGTCGGCCTGGACAACTATGCGGACCTTTTCTCCGGTTCGCCCAACGGCCAGCTCTTTCGCACCTCGCTCAAGAACACACTCATCTTCGCTCTGGCCGTGATGCCCCTGAACCTAGCCATCACGCTGCCCCTTGCCGTGCTGATCGAGACGGTACACCGCCGGCTCAAGGTTGTCTTCCGAACCATCTACTTCCTGCCGACGGTCACATCGCTGGTGGCTGTCTCGCTCGTTTGGGGAGTGATCTACAATCCCACCTTTGGGCTGCTGAACTTGGTCCTGCGGGCCGCCGGCCTGAAGGGGATGTCTTGGCTGAGCGACCCCAAGACGGCGCTCCTGGGCATCCCGCTACCGATGATCTGCCTGATCGTCACCTACGTCTGGCAGGACATGGGGTACAACCTGGTGATCTTTATCGCTGGCCTCCAGGGGATCCCAGATGTGTTTCACGAGGCAGCTCGCGTCGATGGGGCGAATGCCTGGCAACGCTTCTGGCGCATCACGTTCCCGCTCCTGCGGCCGACCCTGACCTTTGTCATAGTCATGACCATGCTCTCCTCGTGGCAGGTGTTTGTCATCTTTTACGTGATGACCCGCGGCGGGCCCGGAAACGCCACGCGTACCCTCGTCTTGCACATCTATGAAACGGCCTTCCGCTATCAGGAGATGGGGCTGGCAGCGACGGTGGCCATGGCGCTCTTTGTCATTATCATGGTTACAACGCTCCTCCAGATGCGTTTTCTGCGGAAAGATTGGGAGTATTGATCGATGGCTACAATAGAGCATACGGTACCGGTCACCGCGCGGCGCCGGCGACGCGCCTGGCTCCAGGCCGGGCGCATCCTGACGTACGCCGCCCTGGCAGGGGGGTGCGCAGTCACGCTGGTTCCTTTCCTATGGATGCTGAGCACGTCGTTCAAGTCGTCGACAGAGATCATCCGCCTGCCTCCGACGCTGTTCCCGGAGAGCCCAACGCTGCAGAGCTTTCGGACCATCTTTACCGATCCGCGGGTGCCCCTGGCTCGCTTTTACCTGAACAGCATCACGGTGAGCATCAGCGTCGTGGGGATGGTGCTCTTTACCAGCTCGCTGGCCGGGTTCGTCTTTGCCAAGTATCAGTTCTTCGGCCACAACCTGCTCTTCACGCTCATCCTGGCCACGATGATGATTCCCTTCCAGGTGACAATGATCCCGATGTACCTCATCCTCGTGCGTCTACGGCTGACCGACAGCCTGTGGGGTCTGGTGGTGCCTGGAGCCACCAGCGCATTTGGCATCTTTCTCATGCGCCAGTTCGTCGAGGGGATTCCCAACGAATTGATCGATGCGGCGCGCATCGATGGTGCCTCCGAGCTCGGCATCTATGCGCGAGTCATCCTCCCGCAACTGGGGCCGGCGCTGGCTACGTTGGGCATCTTTCAGTTCATGGGCACCTGGAACGACTATCTCTGGCCGCTGATTGTGATCACCACCACCGAGCGACGGACCCTGCCTATCATGCTGACCTGGTACAACAGCCAGCATGGGGCGCGCCATGATCTGAGCATGGCCGCCTCTGTGCTCGTCATCCTGCCCATCCTGGTCGTCTACTTTCTCTTCCAGCGCTGGATTGTGCAGGGGATTACGCTGACCGGCTTCAAATAGCCAGTGGCGATAACAAAAGGCCCCTCCCGTCTCGTCGGGAGGGGCCTTTTGTTATCGCGCTGTAGCGGCCTACTGGGCCGTCGTGTCTGTCCCCAAGATGACGCGCAGGTCAACTTCCGGGTTGGGGATGGTCTGGCGAACGACGTGTGTATCGGGGACGCCCAACTCTTCTTGCAGCGAGGCCAGGGTGTAGCGCTTTTCCACATAGCAGAGGATGATGGTCTCGTGATAGTCAAAGCGGTCCGCATTCCCATAGCCGACGATGTTGTAGCCCTGCGAGCGCAAGTTGGTGGATACGCGTGAGGCCAGGCCGGCTGTCTCCGTCCCGTTCTGGATTTCTACGCGAGCGGCTTCTTTGGCCAGGCTGTCCACCTCGCCAAGCGGGCCGAGGGGTACCTGGGGTGTAGGTGACGGGAAGAGTTCGTCGACCAGGGTGCGAATGCTCTCACGTTGCGGCACAAGGACTTCCCAGCCCTGGGGCGTCTTCCAGCCGATGACCATGGTATCATCGATGACGGCCGAACGTATGCCATCCCGCGGAATCTGGCGGACCACCTGGGCGATGGCGTACATGGCTTCCAGGTCCATATCAGTTTGAAAGCTATCTCCGAGGATGCGCAACTGCTCCGGAATGCGCGAGACCGGAAAGTCCAGGCTGAGCACCTTGTCGAACACGGCCATGATGACCTGCTGCTGCCGGCGCCCGCGGTCGATATCGTTGCTGTCGTGGCGGGTTCGCGCGTATTTGAGCGCCAGGTCGCCGTCCATAGGCTGCCGGCCGGCCTTGATGCGCAGCGTCGTCGTCCTATAGTCTTCTGTGGGGTATTGATAGTCGACGATTTCGCGTGGCACGTCGATCTCGATGCCGCCGATGGCGTCAATGATCTTGATAAAGCCGGCAAAGTCCAACCGCGCATAGTAGTGAATGGGGATCCCCAGGTTGTACTGTACCGTCTTTTTGGCCAGCTCGGGCCCGCCGCCGGGGTATTCGAGGTTGTCGCCGTAGACGTGGGCCGAGTTGATGCGCTCGTCAAAGTTATAGTCTGGGATGGTTACCCACAGATCGCGCGGGATAGACAGCATACTGGCCGTCTTGGTTGTCGGGTCCACGCTGAGGACGATCATCGTATCCGTGCGCCAGGGACCCGGCTCGTTAGCGCGGCGGTCGACGCCCAGGAAGAGTACGTTCACCCGCTGCGTGAGCTTGGCATGGACAATGGGTGCGGGCGTTTCGGACCCCGATGGGCTCACCTGAACGCCCGGCAGGCCCGATAGGAAGGGCAGGTTGGCGTAGGCGACAATGTCCCGAACGCTGGCGTAGAAGAGGTAGCCGCCAAAGAGGCCGCCGATGACAAAGACCGCCAGCAAAACGCTCCACAGGGCCTGTCGCCAACCTGCAGAGCGCATCTCTAGAGACTGGGAATATCGATCCCACATAGGGCTTCTTCTTCCCTCTCGTATCGATGTAAATCTTGTAGCGTCCATTATAGCATATCGGGCATAGCTGGGCAAGGCTCCCAGAGTGCGAAAGAGGCCGCGCCATCGACGGCCGGTTATGAGAGTGGGGTGGGAGCGACTCCTCGCCCGAGTACTCCCACCCCCATCTCAAAGGAGGAGAAGAAGGTATTGGCAGCGCCAAAACGCAAAAAACCCAGGAGCCGAGTGGCCCTGGGTGTGCCACTCTCCCGTGAGCCTACGAGGTTAGCTGTCGGGTTCGGGTTGGGAGAGCAACCCTACCGGCCGGTGGCCGGATTCACCCCAGCGCGCCCAAAGGCACGCATTGGTTCCCCCGCTTCTCATTACGAGAATTCGGCTCTACAATTCCAGCCCTATTCTACCCCGTGTCGCGTTTTGTGTCAAGATTGGATTCTGTGTAGCAGAACCCGGCAAGGTCGGCAAGCCGCATCGCGGCGGCGCATCGTTACGGCGCGGCGCCATTCACGCAAAAATAGGCCGTGTCCAGATCGTGCGACCGCCAGACCGTGCAGGTCGGGCACAGACAGGCCTTGGAGACGGCCAGGTCGCCGCAGGCAGACTTGCCTTTGCGCGCCGAGCAGTAGATGCCTTCCACCTGGTCCGGCTCAGGGTCCGAAGAGCAGGTGGTGAACTTCATGCCGTTCGTGCGCTGCATCACGCATTGGCTGCCGTCATGGACCGGGCAGTCCCCACACTGGCAGTTCTGCAGGTCCTCAAAGTTGTACTCTACTTTCATTCGGCGCCAACCTCCAGTTGCTCGCTGGCGATTCCTTAGCATGAATCATGCCACTACAGTAGAGCGGCCTGCGAGCCGGACACCAGAATCCCTAATGAGGGGCGCGCCGAACGGGCAGGCAATGGCACGTATGTTGCTGCTGTGGCGAAGGAGGTTGCGGCGTATGGTAGATATGGCGGAACCTACGTCCAAGATGATCGAGACGGGGGTCCCCAACCTGGATCGGGTGCTTGGGGGGGGGCTGCAGCAGCACAATTCGTACATCATTGTGGGCACTCCGGGGACCGGCAAGTCCATACTCAGCCAGCAGATTGCCTTTCACCGTGCCAAGCAGGGCGATCGGATCCTCTTTATCACGGGCCTGGACGAGCCCCATCGCAACCTCCTCGAGCACTGGCGCTCGCTTCGCTTTGCCGATCTCGGCCTGGTCGGTCCGCAGATCGAGACGGTCAGCCTGGTGCCCTTTCTCGATCAACCCGTCTCCGAAAAGATCAATGTCCTGCGCCGCACGGTACTCAATGCGCGCCCCGCCTTTGTCATCCTCGACGGCCTGCGCAGCTATGAGGTATATGCCGGCGGCGCCAAGGATCTGCACGAATTCATCTATGGCCTTACCTCCTGGTTCGCTGTCGAGGGGATCACGCTGATCACGACCCGGGATACGGACGCCGGTGTCGGTCACGTCCAATCCGAACTCAGCTTGTTCGATGGGGCCTGGGTCATGTCCCACGATCCGGTCCGCAGCAGTGCTATGGGCCGCCTGTGGATCGAAAAGATGCGTGGCCAACGCCCGCTTCGCGGGTTGCACAGCTATAGCATCGATGAGAATGGCGTGACCGTCTGGCCGCGCCCCCAGGCCGAGTTCACCCTGGAGGACCAGCCCTGGAGCCAGACTCGCCTGGGCCTGGGCGTGGCCACGCTCGACGGCATGCTGAATGGCGGCCTCCCCGAGCGGACCTGTACGCTGTTGACCGGAGACCCTGGGGCAGGCCAGGCCAGCCTCGCCCTCAGCTTTCTGAACGAGGGCCTGCGGCAGGGGCAGCCGGGGTTGTGGCTGGGCTTTCATGCCTCGCCCTCGCGCCTCCTCGGCGCGAGCCAGCAATGGGCCGGCGAGCTGGCAGATGCGGCAGCCGGCGGCCGCGTGCGCTTTTTGTCGATGGCGCCCTTTGAGCAGGATGCCAACCACCTGGCGGCCCAGGTGCAGCAAGCAATCGCCGAGATGGCGCCGCAGCGGATGGTGCTCGATTCGGCCGATGCGCTGGCCCGGGCTGTAGCCGGCGGCGAGGAGGCAGCGGGCTTTGTGGCGTGGCTCAGCCGGGCCCTGCCACAGCAAGGGGTGACCGTGCTGATCACTCAGGAATCGTCGCAGCCATACGGCAACGAATTCGACATCTCGGGCCAGCCGCTGGCGTCTCTCTTGGATAATGTCATCATCGTGTGCCGGATACGCCGCAAGGGTCCAATGCGGACGGTCGTCGCCGTGGCCAAGATGAGCATTCCAGGCTTTGACCAGACCATCCGTGAACTGAATGTGGATCAGAGCGGGATCTCTATCGGCGAACCCTTGGCCGATGCCCTTGAAGTGCCCCAGCCTGCGCTGTAGTGGCCGGGTAGCGAACGGCCTACATATTGGGAGCGGAGAGCAAGATGGCGGATATACTGGTTATCGAGGATGAACAGGCGCTTGTCGATGTGATCAAAACCGTGCTTTCGGCGAAGGGCCACAACATACTGCAGGCTAATGATGGTGAGAGCGGGCTCGAGGCCGCTCGCCGCCAGCGGCCTGACTTGATAATTGCCGACAACATGCTGCCCCTGATGACGGGATTGGACGTATGCCGGGCCATTCGAGAGCAATACCCCGATCCGCCCGTTCCGTACTTGCTCATGACGGCGGGCAATGTGCCGGTGGAAGACACCTGCCCAGACCAGTTACTGCGCAAGCCATTCCCCATCGAGGAACTGGAAAGGATCATCGACCAGATGCTGCAGCCGGGTCTGGGGACTATTTTCCAGTAGTGCTGTGCCCCACAGCCCCTTGCGGTTCGGGTCGGATAGGCCGCAACGGCCGCCGCCGCTGCGGTCGTGCCGCCGTCCACGCCGTCCGATGATCGCCCAGCAACTTTTGTAGGCGCGTTGAGCTCTGGGCCTCGCCCCCCTGCCTAATGATGAGGACCCCCTCCGACTGCGTGTGCCCCTGCGTCTCGGCTCTTGACAGGACACAGTCATCCGCTACAATGATTTATGTACACTTTTCGCCACGGCGACCGGCGTGCCCAGCGAATTTTGGGCGGCCGCGCCTGCGGCTATATCTTGGGTGTAGAACAGAGTTGGGGCGGATATGCTGGACCTGGCCGTTGTGCTGGTAGGGAATCGCCGGAACTGGAACAGCCTGGGGGCGGTGGCTGGTGCCGTGGAGACCGATGCACGCCTGCAGGGGCTAGAGTTGCGTTTCGCCCGGTCCGGGCCGCAAGCTTTGGCGGCGGTGCGCGAGTTGGCGCCGCGCTATGCGCGGATTGTGGTGGGCTTTTCCTTCATGACGCCGGACATCCTGCGCGTGTCCGCTGAGGTGGCAGGCCTGCGCAGGGCTCTGCGGCGGTGCGGCCAGGAGGGGGTGTCTCTGGTGGCCGGCGGGCCGCACACTACGGCAAGCTGGCGCAGCACTCTGGCTATGGGCTTTGACTATGCCGTGGCCGGCGAGGGTGAAGAGGCCTTCCCGGACCTCCTCTGGGCGTTGACGACAGGCGAACGGCCGGTGCGGGTGCGTGGTGTCGCCTATCGCGAGCCGTCCGGCGCGTTCGTTTGGAACCGGCGGGCGCGGCCGGTGTGCCTGGACTCCCACCTGCCCTTCTCCATCCGCTACGCGCACCGTGGCCCCATCGAGATCACTCGTGGGTGCCCGCACTATTGCCGCTTCTGCGCTACTCCATTTCTCACCGGCCGGCGCCCCCGGCACCGGCGGCTGAGCGATGTGTTGCGCTATGTCGAGAGCTGCCTGCAAGCCGGTGTGGACCAGATACGCTTCGTCGCACCGGATAGCTTTGCCTATGGCTCCTCCGATGGCGAACCTCGCCTGGACCTGCTGGGCGAACTCTTGCGCGGTGCGAGTGCGCTGGCCGGGCGGAGCAATACCTTCCTCGGCTCCTTCCCCTCCGAAGTGCGCCCCGAGTCCATCAGCCCGCGGGCCGTCGAGCTGGTGGCTCGCTACTGCGGGAACGATAACCTGGTCATCGGCGCCCAGTCTGGGAGCCAGCGCCTCCTCGACCATGCCCGGCGCGGTCACTCGGTAGCCGACGTCTATCGGGCTGTGGAGATCACCCTGGCCGCCGGGCTCAAGGCCAATGTCGATATCATCTTTGGCCTGCCCGGCGAGACGGAGGAGGACCTGCAGCAGACGCTGCGCCTGATCGACGACCTGACCGACCGGGGCGCGCGCATTCACAGCCACGCTTTCATGCCCTTGCCCGGCTCCCCCTGGGCGGACCAACCGCCGGGCACGGTCGCGGAGAGCACCGTCCGTTATCTGGGTGCCCTCGCGGGGCGCGGTCTGCAGTATGGGTCCTGGGAAAAGCAGGCGAGTGAGGCTCGCCAGTGGCTTGACTATGTGGCTTGGCTCGAGGGGTGCCCATCCGGTGCCTCGCAGCCTGATACCCGTGCGAAACAACGGTGAGTTGCTCCATTTGCCTAGCACGCGTGGATGTGCCATACTAGCAAGCCAAAAGGTCGATGCCCCTCCGTGTGTCCCATCAGCCACGATGGCCAACTCCAATCCCCAGCCGCTGATTGCGCGCCGCCGGTGCGCCGACCCGCTGACGGACGTTATCCGCATGTGCTTTGAGGCACCATAACCAGAGGAAACCTGATCGTATGCATCCTGCCGACGACAATAGCATAGCCCAGCGGAATCATCTCGGCTCGGCTGTCTTCCTTTACCCCCTGGCGCACCTGGGCGTGGAGATCTATGGTAGCGTGCTCCCCATCATGTGGCCGCTCTTGACCAACCGCTTTGGCCTGAGTTACGGCCTGATTGGGCTGCTCACGATGATCTTTCGGGGTGCGATGACCCTACCGCAAGTCCCCTTGGCGGCGGCTTGCGACCGCTGGGGCTCGCGCCTGCCGGCCATCTGGGGCCTGGCATGGATGGCCGTCGGGATGAGCCTGGTAGGGATGGCGCCCAGCGTGGGAGTGCTGGCAATTATCCTGGCCCTGGCCCCCTTGGGCTCGGCGGCGTTCCATCCCGCCGGCACGGCCTACATGAGC
>DAOUGZ010000224.1:0-4630 GCA_034428955.1 Anaerolineae bacterium
GCCTTGGCCGTTGAGGCCGATGCTCTGGCCATCAAACGCGGGCAAAACCTGACTGCCTTCCGCATCCTGGAGACCGAGAGCACCACCGACCGCGGCCAACCGGCGCTCTCCGTCTCCTACGTGTTCGTGGCCGACAGGTCCGACGCCTTCCAGCAGTACCTGCCGACGGTCATGCTAGGAGAGGATCTGCTGACCTACCGGCAGGGGCGCATGGTCATCGTCTCGTTGCAGGCGCCCCAAGACGAGTTCCCCGCTGCGCGTCGTTATCTGCAGGCGCTGTTCGCTTCGGCGACGGTTCGATAGACAAGGAGGCCACAATGACTCATTTGCGGCGTACCCTTTTGGCCGTGCTGGCGACTCTGCTCGTGCTGGGTACCATCGGCGTGGCCCCGGCAGTAGCCCTCGACCGCACCATGCGTCTGCAAGCTTTGCGCTCCGTGGTGCAGTTGGGCCCGGTGATCGAACTCGAGACCGATGAGGGCACCGAACTTCGCACCATGGGTTGGGGCTCGGGTACGATCATCACTCCCGATGGCTTGATCCTGACCAACTATCACGTGGTCGATACAAGCGACATGGACCTGCCGCGCAATGCGACAGCCATGGAAGACGTCGTGTCTGTGTACATCACCACCCGCTCAGACCGGGCACCAACCCTCTCCTACCTGGCCCAGGTCGTAGCCGCCTCGCCGGAGCTGGACCTGGCCGTGGTGCGTATCGCCGTCGATGTCAGCGGCGAAGAGGTGGATTGGGACGAGACCGAACTCCCCTACCTGCCCATTGGCGACTCGGACCTCCTCGAGCCCGGCGATCCGATCTACATCTTTGGCTACCCGGGCATCGGCGGCGAAACGGTGACCTTTACTTCGGGCGTCGTCTCCGGCTTTACCAGCGAACTGGACCTGGGCGACCGGGCCTGGATCAAGACCGATGCGGCCATCTCGGGCGGCAACAGTGGCGGTAGTGCGATCAACGACGACGGCGAGCTGATCGGCGTGCCGACTCAGGTGGGCCGTGGCGGCGTAGGCGGTACCCCCGATTACGTCGACTGTCGCCCTCTCGCCGACACCAACGGCAACGGCGAACTGGATGAGCGGGATGCCTGCGTTCCGGTGGGCGGCTTTATCAACGCCCTGCGCCCCGTAGCCCTGGCTGTACCGCTGATCGAGGAGGCGATCGAAGGCCCCTCGCCTTACGAGCCCGAGCCGGAACCGAAGCCCGATACGCCTCGCAAGCCCAGGGGGCGCAGGCCCAGAGGCGGTGTGCAAGTCACCGGCTACATCCTGGATGCCGACACCTATGACCCGATCCCCGGCGCCGTGTTCGTAGTGCTGCAACCGGGCGTCACCTACGCAGCCTGGGAAAGCGACGACGAGATCTATACCGCTGCCGAGGCCGACCGGGACGGCTACTTTGTCCTGCCCGACACCCTGGAGTATGGCGAATCCTATACCCTGGTCGCCGGCATGCAGGGCTACTACCCCGTATACGAAGATTACGTCTACATCGGCGAGAATACCGAGCCCATAGTCGAAATGACGGTGACTCTGCAAGAACGCTAGCCAAGTCGCTTAGGCAAGCCAAGAGGGACTGGAGCCGCTCGTAGACGGCCCCAGTCCCTCTTGGCTTGCTCGCTCCTGGACCCGGCCGCTACGGAGGGCTTCGGGTCCAATGGGGCATCCGCCTTGACGGCCTCCCTGCCTCCCACTATCCTGCCCCTGCAACGCGGCACCGCCCGGATCCTGACCGGGTACCGTGATGCCGCTTGCCGAGAGCCTGACCGGCCGGAGCGCCGAGTATAAGGCCGTCACATGGAGAGCCTATGCAACTGGCGGAGACCCTGCTGGACGAGCGCGCCGCAGAATGGCGGCGCCTGCCGCGCTGCACGCCCAGGGAGCAGGCTGCTGCCGCAGCCTACTATGACACGCAGCTCTTGCCCCTCCTCCGCCTCGAGTTTGCCGAGCGCGAGCACGCCCGCCTGCCCCGTCGCTACGAGGCCCTGATTCTCCTCGTCGGCGCGGACCCCACGCCGGCCATCCTCTCCCTGGCTACCATCGAGCCCAAGCGAGTACACGTGCTGTTTGCCGCAGAGAACGAGCCGGTAGCCGCAGACCTCCTCGCCCACGGGCAGCCCCTGGGGCCGTACGAACGCACGGCCATCGACGACCGCTCGATTCTGCAGGCCTATGCCGCGGTGCGCGACGTTCACCGCAACTGGGGTGCACCCTCGGCCACAGCGGTCGATATCAGCGGCGGCCCGCCCACGCTAAGCGCGGGGGCCGCCATGGCCGCCTATGCCATCGGCGCCGACCTCATCGCCGTCGAGAGCGAAGAGTGGTGGCCCGAGCTGCAGTGTCCACGCCCAGGCAGCCAGTACCTGGCCTTCCCCGCCCAGCCGTACGTCCTCTTTGGCGACCTGGCCCGTCAGGAGGCCCGGCGCGCCTATGCCTATGGCGACTATGGCCTGGCCGCCGCCCTCTTCGCTGCCCTAGCCGAGAGCGCCGGCGCCGAATATAGCCTCTACCAGGACCTTGCCGCCGCTTACCAGGCGTGGGACGCCTTTGACCTCGTCAGGGCCTGGCCGCCCATGTCCGCCGTGGTGCGCGCGCTGCGTAGCCGGCCCACCCACCCCCTGGCCGTCCATCGCGATACGTTGGAGCGCCAGGCGCAGGCCCTGGCCCGCCTGCACCGGTTGGCCCTCCAGGAGGAGCCCTCGGAAGCACGGGTAATGGGCCGTCGCACCCTCGTGGTGGACCTGGCCTTCTCGCTGCAACAAGCTGCCTACCGGCGCGGGCAGGTGGGGCGCTACATGGAAGCCATCCTGCTCCTATACCGCCTGCTGGAACTCCTCGTGCAGCGGCGCCTGGCCCTGCGCGGCGTGCGCACCGTCGAGCCGGACTATGCGGCCCTGGGCGTGCCCCACCTGCCCGAACGGCTGGCGGCCCTGCGGGCCGCGCTGCTCCATCAGGAGTCGGTGGAACTGGAACCGCCCCGCCAGGTCGGCCTGGCCATCGGCCTGCTTCTGCTGCAACTGCTGGATGATCCCCTGGCCGGCGCTGTAGACTGGGACCTGCTGCGCGCCAGCCTCCCCACCCGCAGCCGCAGCATCCTCGTCCACGGCTACCGCTGGCCCAGCCGCGAACAGTACCAGTCCTTCGAGCACCTGCTGCAACCCCTGCTGCAGCGCTTCTGCCAGGCTGAGGGCCTGGACTGCGCCGCCCTCAACATCGCCTATCGCTTTGTCGAGATATAGCCTGCCGGTCATTCGGTTGCCGACTGGCCACAGTTCGGCTCCAGCCTGGGATAGGGGCCTTGGAGATTGCCTGACACACTCCTACAGGCTGCAAGCCCGCAGGCACTTGACTTGACGTCATCAATCAGCTATTCTCTTAAGCAATCACCACGGCGCCCCGCAGGGGCGCGTTTGTCTATCAGGGGGTATCTTTTTGAGCGAAACCATCCTGGTTGTGGAGGATGAGGTCAAAATTGCCCGTCTCGTCCGCGACTATCTGGAGAATGCCGGCTTTCGGGTCCTCGTGGCGCACCGCGGCGACCAGGGCCTGGCCCTGGCCCGCAGCGAGCGCCCCGCTCTGGTCATCCTGGACCTGATGCTCCCCGGCCTCGATGGTCTGGACGTCTGCCGCGCGCTGCACCGGGATTCGCGGGTACCGATCATCATGCTGACAGCGCGCGTGGAGGAGACCGACAAACTCGTCGGCCTGGAACTTGGCGCCGATGACTATGTGACCAAACCGTTCAGCCCACGCGAACTCGTCGCCCGAGTGCGCGCCGTGCTCCGCCGTGGGCGGAGTGCCGTGCCCGAGCCGGAGGTGCTGCGCTACGGCGATCTGGAGCTGGACCTCACCCGCCACGTGTTCTCGGTCTCCGGCCGCCGGGTCGACCTGACCCCAACCGAGTTCGCACTGCTGGCCGCGCTGCTCCGGCAGCCCGGGCGCGTCTTCTCCCGGCTGCAACTGCTGGATCTGGCCCAGGGCGAGGCCTTTGAGGGCTATGAGCGCACCATCGACGCCCACATCAAGAACCTGCGGCAGAAAATCGAGCCCAACCCCAGGCAACCGCAATACCTGCAGACGGTCTACGGCATCGGCTACAAACTGGCGGAGCGAGGTGACCAATGAAGCGGGGTGTGCCGTTCTGGCTCAAGCTCTTTGGGGCCTTTCTCGTCGTTATCGTTGTCGCCGTCGGCGGCGTGGCCATCCTGGCCAACCGTCGCGCCTCCAACGAGTTCAGCAGTTATCTCAACCGCGGGCGCATCTTCCGCGCCGAAGCCCTGGCCCCCACCTTTATCGCCTATTACCAACAGACAGGATCGTGGCAAGGTGTCGATGAACTGGCCCGGCGGGTCGCTGCCGGCATGGATATGCCCGGCTTGCACGGTCAGGGTCAGGGACGAGGCTGGGGCCGGACCGAGGGCGCCGCCAGGCCCGCCGCCTCGCTGATGGGTCAGGTTGTCGTCAGTGACCCGGAGGGGAACATCGTAGCTGCGTCCGATGCGTCCCTGGCCGGCAAGCACCTGAGCGAGCGGGATCTGCAGTATGGAGTGCCCCTGCATACCGACGGCCAACTCTGCGGTTACCTGCTCGTGGGCCAGTTTGTCTCCCGTATGGAT
>DAOUGZ010000225.1:0-12915 GCA_034428955.1 Anaerolineae bacterium
GGGGCAAGGAACCAGCTGCTTCGGGCGAGGGCGACACGAAGCAGCCTCCGGCAGCCGTGCTGACTGCACGGCGCCGCCTGAGGCCGGTTGCACCGGTCAGGGTTGCCTGGCCTCGCTACTTGGATTCAGCCTGCTTATCCGAGACGAACCGGGTGACCGTGGTGCCGCACTCGGGGCAGGTCCCTTTGGCCATGGAGCGGCCCTTGGCTGTCTTTTCTACCTTGCCCTGTTTGATCGTTTGCTGCTTGCGGCACTTGACACAATAGCCGGTGAATTCCATCCCAGGTCTCCTTTCAGCGCTCGAATGAGTTGCGCACACAGCATCCCCTGCAATACGCAAGGGGCGGGAACGCGGCGCATACCGGCGCCAGGGATACCGGGGGGTGGACCTCGTTGAGAGGTCGTGCCAATAGCAGGTGCATCATACAGCAAGGGGAAGGGCGCGTCAAGTTGTAGCAATACCGCTAGGGGGTATAGGTTTATCTTCGGGAACGGTGCCTGTGATACCAAGCTAGGAGTGCACCCGCGATGAGCGGCGGCAGCGCCATCGTGAGCAGAATGAACCCGTAGAACCTTGGCCAGCCGTGCGTGAGCAGGGGATAAGCCGCGGCCACCAGCACGGCGGTTATCAGGAGCAGTGGCCCGCCTGCCCGTCCGAAGCGCCAGACCAGTGCCAGCAGCAGGCCGAAGAGGAGGCCCGGGGTGGCGGTATGTATGAGCACGCCCAGGGGGGTGAGGCCTTCGCCGATCCCCGAGGCTAGGCCGAACCAAATCCAGAAGCCGGCCCACAGTGCGGCCAACGCTCGCGCCAGGTGCACCGTCCAATGGGGTCCGAGGAACCTGAGCATTGGGTGCCTTCTTTCACATATCCGTGCTGGCCTGGAAGGGGAAGCGCACGTCGGCGATGGCGGCGCCGGCGATGGTGATCTCTTCCAGGCGGTTGGTGCCCAGGCCCAGCCCATGGGCCAGGTTCAGGTAGTTATCGCCCCGCAGGAAGGGCGCGGTGGGCGGCTCGACGGTGGGGTCAAAGCCCATCACCGCCGCGCCGACGGCATCGGTCCAGACCGGGTTCTTGCCCGCCAAGAGCACGCCCGGCTGTACGGGCCGGAAACTCCCCCGCGGCACTTCGCCGCCATCACCCGTCTTGATGCCGTCGATCAGCGCCAGGTCGATGGGGCGTGCCCGGCAGAGGTCGACGATCGCACGCGGCAGGCGGCTCTTGGCCTCGGCGTCATCCTTGCCGTGCAGGGCCGAGCGCCACCAGTGGTCGCCCGCCAGCCGGTAGTGAGTGAAGGGCACGAGGCCGATCAGGTTCTTCATAGAGAGGGTGATGCCGGCGTTGTAATGGCACTTCATCTTGCCCACGGAGACAAAGGCATCCACCTCCTGCAGGATGGGATGGAGGTTCCAGCGTTCGGCGATGAACCAGCCCTCGCCGGTGGGCACGGAGTCAAAGTCGCTGTAGGGGGCGGGATCGTTCAAGTCGACCAGCGTCGCGCCCAGCCCGGCGGCCACGTCTGCGTAGCCGAACTCGCTGTACGACTGGGCGTCAAAGATCGCCTCGACGATGTACAGCTCGCGCGCGCCGGCATCCAACAAGAGCTCGCCCAGGGCGCGGACGACTTGGGGGTGGGTCATATAGCTCTCGATACGCGACACGCCCGGCGCCTCCGAGTATTTGGTGCCGCCGGTGAGGTTCACTTTGATGGCCACCCGGTCGCCGGGGCTGATGACGTCGCGCAGCCCGCCCAGGCCGTCGAGCAGGGCCTGCACCTGGGTACGCACCAGGGCGCGGTCGTAGCTTTCGGCGCGGGCGATGGCTACCGTGGGCGGCCGAGGCGTGGGTGAGGGGGTGGGGCTAGGCGGTGCCGCCTGGGTCACGCTGGGCACGGGCGTGCTCAGTGGCTCGGCAGGCGTGGCCGCCGGCGCGGCTGCCGTCGTGCTCGTGGGGGCGAGTGTCGGCGCCGCCGATGGTGCGGCGGCGGGCAGGGCTGTCGCTTCGGCCGTAGGCGGTGGGGTCGGCGAGGGCGTCGCCCCGCGCGAGCTGCAGCCCACTGCCAGCACACCCACGGCCAGCGCCGCCACACGGCGCAGGAACTCGCGCCGCGAGAGGCCTCTGCCAGCCGCAGGCTGGTTGTGTGTCGTATTGTCTGCTACCATGCCTGGCTCCCTTACTCGATGCCCAGCTCGCGCAGCGCCCGCGGCACCCTTTCCATCTGACGAAAGCCCGCAAAGCGGACCGGGTTGTAGAGATAGTGCTGCAGCGCGTCGGCGTCCTTCAGCAACTCGTCGAGCTCGCCGTCGACCTGGTCCTTAGCGCTGTGCCGCGAGATAGCCTGAGCGATGCAGGCGATCTCGTCGGCGCTGTAGCTGCCCAGCTCGCCGAGAATGCGCTCCGCCTCCCTGGCGCTGCGCGGGCCGTGATCGGGGCTATGGTAACTCTCGTAGGTGGCGATGTCGTGCAGCATGCCCATGGTGGCGCAAAGCACGGCGTCCTGGCCGCGGCGCAGGGCCAGCAGGGCGCAGATGGCGGACACGCCGTAGAGGTGGACGACTCCGCAGCGGCGCTCTTCCAGGTCCGGCTGCCGGCGCAGGATGTCATCGACGATCTGGCGGAGTTGTTCTAGCCGATCCACTTTGCCCTCCTGCAGCGTACGCTGCAACTTGATGTCCAGCATGGTTGTGCCTGAGTTCCTGCAGGCCTGACAGGTTTCTGAAATCTGTCAGGCCTATCGACGGCAGAGGACACGTGGGTTGGCGCGAAGGGCGGCCAGCGTGGCCTGGACCATGCCGCGTGCATTCACCAGTCGCACCGTCGCCTGGCCGATGGTGCCGTTGACCTGAATCCCTCGCTCGAGCAGGAGCGGCTCCATGACGCCGAACTCGCGCGGCGTACCGTAGCGGTGCAAAAAGATGTGGCGCACGAGTTCGCCCTCGGGGCTGATGATGCGCGCCCGCGCCGGCTCCGGCTGCATGTGATAGCTCACGCCCGCCAGCTCCTCTACATGATGAAAGGTCGTGTTCGATTCGTGCCCCACGCCGATGAGCAGGATATAGCCCCGCGCGCTCTGGGCCAGCTTGGCGTAGGGCGAGCACTCGTCGCAGGGGGTCAGGGAATCGACGTGCTCGGCCGTCAGAGCAACGGCCTCGGTGCCGACCGCCGCGACCGAGTGGGTCGGGTGCAGGCTGCGCACGGCGTCGGGCCGGCGGCACAGCGTCTCGGGGATGCGCCCCGTCCAGCAGGGCGTGTTCTGGGGGTCAAAGACCGGCGGGTTGGCCGGCGAGAGAGCCTCGCTGCCGGTGAGGGTGGGCGCGAGCACCGTTCCGCTCGGCGAGACGCTCTCCAAGAGCGCCTCGATGACCGCCTCCGCGCCCCCCTCCACATAGCCCAGGCTGCTCAGGGCGCTATGCACGAGCACCTGCAGGCCGGGTCGGAGCCCCAGCCGGCGCAGGCCGGTGCATATGTCGTCCTTGGTGATTAAAGTGGGCATTCTCTTGATCCCTTATCCCGGTAATGGGCTATTGTTGGGCAATCCGCTCCGCCCCTGCCCCATTATACATCAACCGGCAGCGGACGCACAGGGCGCACACATGCACTTGACCGGAAGCGCCCCCGGCGGGTAAAATGCAGGTAGAGCCGATCCCATCTACGAGAGTAAGGACAATGGGCCATGCCCACCAACCTTCCACCCGAGTATTTCGAGATCGACCGCAGGCTCCGTGACGCCGAATCGATCCCGGAGCAGATTGCCCTGCTCGAAGAGTTGATCAGCGTGGTGCCCAAGCACAAGGGCACCGACCATCTGCGCGCCGACCTGCGCCGGCGGCTCTCCAAGCTCAAGGGGCAGTCCCAATCCCGCAAGGAGGTCAGCCGCCGCCAGTCTATCTTTCTTATCGAGAAGGAGGGCGTGGGGCAGGTGGCCGTGGTAGGGGCGCCCAACGTGGGCAAGTCGGCCCTGGTGGCGGCGCTGACCAACGCCACGCCGGACGTCTCAGAGGCGCCTTTCACCACCTGGCAGCCCACCCCGGGCATGATGCCCTTTGAGGACGTGCAGGTGCAACTGATCGACACGCCCTCGCTCTACCCCGAGTACGTCGAGCCGCAGTTGATGGACCTCCTCAGGCGGGTGGACCTGATCCTGCTCCTGGTGGACCTGCAAACCGACCCCGTTGAGCAGTTTGAGCAGACCCTCTCGCTCTTGGCGGAGAACCGCATCCGCCCCCTGCGCTACAAGGACGAGGGCGAAGGCGACCGGCGAACGACCTACAAGCCGCTGTTGCTGGTAGCCAACAAGGCCGATGACGACGAGGCCGAAGAGTTGCTCGACATCTTTCACCAGTTGCTGGGCGAGGCGTGGCCGTGCGTCGCCGTCTCGGCACAGACCGGGCGCGGGGTAGAGTCGCTGAAGCAGGCGGTCTATGAGCGGCTGGGGGTGATGCGCATCTATGCCAAGCCGCCGGGCAAACCGCCGGACCTGGAGGCGCCTTTTGTGGTCAAGAAGGGCAGCACGGTCGAAGAGTTTGCGGGGCGGGTGCACAAGGACTTTTTGGCCAATCTGACCTCGGCGCGCGTGTGGGGGAGCGCCCCATTTGAGGGGCAGAGCGTGAGCCGCGACTATGTGCTACAGGATCGGGACATCGTCGAGTTGCGGATGTAGAGGCCTGAGGTGCTCTATGTGCGGTGAAACTGGGGCTAGCCTGCAGGACGGTTCACGCGAACCAACTGCCCCGTAAGCGACGACTGCCCGCCTCTGAAGCGGGGCAGAGTTCCCTCAGGTCTGCCGCAGCCAACGAATAGACAGGCTCGCTTCCAGGGGCTCGAGTTCGGGGTCGCCCGTCACCAGTGTGGCTCCCCGGAGCCTAGCCAGGCCGGCGGCGAAAGCATCGGCGTAGGCCAGCGCATGCCCCGCTTTGATGTGCGCGGCCTCCAGCGCCAATTCGCGCCCTGCCGGGACCAATTCGATGCCGGTTGCTTCCAGGAAGGCGAGCACTTCGTAAACCCGCTCTCGACCCCACCGCCGCTCGACGATGTAGGCGACCTCGCCGGCATTGACCCAGGCCATCAGCACCTGCGCCCCCTGCCGCGCCTGTCGCAGAAGCGCGGCCACCTCCTCACTTCCAGCCTCGCGGCCCAAGAGCGCCAGGAGCGCGTAGCTATCCAGCACATAGCTCTCAGTCAAGGGGGGCTTCCTCCCGGTCTCGCTCTCGAGCGTGTTCGGCCAGGAGGTCGGCGATCAGGGATGGCCCTTCCGCCAGCAAGCCGTGCAGGGCGTCTACCGGGTCAGCCGGCAGCGGCACTAGGGCCAAGACACGGCCGTACTCCACGATCTGCACCTGTGTTCCCTTCCTCAGCCCCAGCTTCTCCCTGAGGTCTTTGGGGATGACCACCCACCCCTTGGTCGATACCGTTGCCGTATGCATATACACCTCCTCTAGTATACTCCTCACACTTCAGTATACCACGAGAGGGGTATAGGGGCAACCAAAACGGGGTAGGTATAACACTGCCGGACTGTGGGTCTATCCGGTTGCGAAAAAGACCTGGCGGGTTTCCGAAACCCGCCAGGTCTTGAGCAATGTGTCTGGCTCTGGGCTATCACGGCGCCGGATTGACAACGTGCCCCAGGAAGAGGATGGCGCCGGTCTGAATGTCGCGGATGAGGAAGATGAAGGGCCGGTCGACCCGCACCTTTTGTGGCTCGGCGACGGGTGCCCCGGTGACCCGCATCACCACCGCCGTAGCGGCCGCAGCCTCGGTGCCCGCCTCGTCTACGGCGACGAAGGCCTTGTGGTACACGTCATCGATGTACAGATCGGGCTTGCCGGTCATGCCCGTAAAGTCCGCGTTGTCGGTAAAGGGTTCCTGCATCCCCAGGCCCACGAGCGCGTCCTTCAGCTTGGCGCTGGCCTCGTACTCAAAGCGGGGCAGGGTCAACGCGATTTGCTTGTTCTGGATGCCCTCGAGCGCGGCTGCGAGCTGCGCCGCGTCCAGCCTCTGGGCGAACGCCTCGAACTGGCCCTCGGCCGGCAGGAGGATAACCATCGACAGTTCGCCGCCGACGTAGGGCAACTCGACGAGCTGATAACCCTCTCCCTCGGCATAGCCGAAGCGCTCACTCTGCTGCATCAGCGGCACGGTGACGGTGCTGCCATCCAGGAGGTGGAAGGCGCCATCCTGAGTCGCTTCTTCCTCGAACGGATACCGCCAGCCGGCGTTAAAGTAGACGGCGTTGCTCAGGACGAGCCGGGTGAGAGCATCAATCGAACCGGGCGGCAGGAGGTCCTTGATCTTGTCTTCCGTCTGCTCCTCGACCCAGCGGTTGATCGCCGCGCGCGATTCCTCGGTGGCGCCCTCAAAATCGACGATGCGCAGCCCGGCGCCATAGTTCTCGGCCAGGAGGTCTAGAAAGGCCGGTTGGAAGTCGAAATCCTGCTGCCCCCAGAGGGCGTTGGCCACGTGCAGGCGGAAGCGCTCGCCGTCCTCTTCTTTGGTCTGCTCGCCGCGGCCGGCCAGCGCCTGATCGAGGGCGTTAAAGGCCGGGTGCAACTGCTCCTGCGACAGCGCAAAGCGCAGTGCCTGGGCCATCTCCTCTGCGGTGTTGCCCCGCGCGCCGGCGTAGGTCATGGCCAGCGCCTGAGAGATGCTGTACGGCGAGTAAAAGACGTTGGCCCCCGAGTCGAACAGCACGCGATAGAGGTCCAGGGCGAACTGGGTGTTGCCCTCGACCAACTCGGGCACGGCCGCCTCCGCCGGCGCCGCCAGGCGCGGCTTGTCCGACTTGATCTCATCTGCCTTGACCACACTGCCCACTCCCGGCCGGGCACAGCCCGCCAGGGTCGTCACCACCAGGCTGAGCGTCACGGCCAGCGAGATTATACGAAGTACATGCCCTTTCATTCCCTGCCTCCTTTGCGCTGTTTGAGGCTAATGCTGCAACGATACTTTCTCGTATAGAGAACCCATCCGATTTCTAATCGCCATCTCGGAAGTGGCGTTACAGTACTAATGCCTCGCCTCTATGACGCCTTTAGGATGCGTAGGGTTCCCGTTGCCCCCCTCAAAAGGCCTCATACCGGGGTAGTGCGAAGCGTGAAACCCGGTCAGGAGTGAGGTCAGGTTGCCGGGGCAACGCTCAGCCCTCCTTCCGGCAAGGGTTGGGGTGGGGGTAGCAGCAGAGGAGCGTATCCAGGTATTCCACGCCGCAGAAGTAGGGGCAGAGCGACACATTCTTCTCGGCGCAGCGGTGCTGCCGCGTGCCCTCAGCCTCGTTCCAGGGGCAGCGATCCTGTGGCCAGGCGATGCTGTCGGCGGGGGTGGCCAGGTCGATGTCCATGTTCGCCCCCCGCAGCCTGCGGATTGTGGTATCCATGCTTCTTCTCTCTACTACTCGTAGCGAAAGCGCCAGACCCCGACGGCAAAGAACACGGCTGCGAACCCCAATAACACGGCCGCCTCCTGCGCGACGGCGCCTGCGCCCTGGCCGCGCAGGACGATGTCCAAGAGGCCCTGCATGGCCCAGCGGGTCGGCAGGATGCGCGTGGCCGTGCGCACAAGGGGTGGGAAGAGCTCGATGGGGTACCAGCAGCCGCCCAGGAGGGCCATGACCATGCCGGACATGATGCTCAGGCCGTTGGCCTGGGATTCGGTCTTGACCAGGGTGCCCAGCGCGGTGCCCAGGGCGGCCGCAGCCAATGCCGAGGAGACGAACATCAGCGCCAGGGCCGCGGGGGAATGCCCCCAATCGAGCCCCATCACCTTCGCGCCAAAGATGACGAGCAGCAGCATCTGCACCAGAGCCATGAGCACCTGGCCGCTGATGGTGCCCAGCAGGTAGGTTGCCCTGTGCGTGGGCGTGGTCAGCAGCCGCCGCAACGTGCCCCGCTGGCGCTCGAGGGCGAACAGGGCCGACAGGCCGATCAGTGGAACAAAGACCCAAGTGATAAGCTGCCCGGCGGACGAGTTGGCGCGCGGGTCATACTCCACCGCATCCTGGGTGGCGGCCTGAGCTACGGAGAGCCGCTCGGGCGCCCGGCGCAGCGCCTCCTGAGAGGCCCGGAAGGCGGCATCAAAGTGGGCCTGGCGCGCAGCGACGGAGTCGAAGGGGCGGATGGCCTCCGCCTGTTGCATGCTCGCCGTGGCGATGTCAACGGCGCTGCTGATGCGCTTGGCGACCGATGCGACGGCCTGAGAGGCGATGAGCGCGTTCATGTTGTTGGGCTGCCGGCGCAGCTCGAGCTCGACGCCTTGCGCTGCCAGGCGCTCCGGAGTGAACTCGGGCGGGATCACCAGCAGGGTCGAGACCTGTCGCCTATCGAAGGCGCTCTGGGCCTGGCTGAGTGAGAGCCGTTCGGGGCGTACGGCCTCCGACTGCTCCAGGGCGGCGAGCAGTTCCTCTGAGAGCGCCGAGCCGGCCTGGTCGACGACGGCCAGGCGGATGCGCGAGTCGGTGGGGGCGGCGGTGCCACCGGCTAGGACGACGGTAAAGACGATGGGCAGGATGAGGAAGAAGAGCCACTCGCTCCGGCTTGAAAAGCGCAGCGCGATGTCTTTGCGGATGATGGCCGCAATACGCCTCACGGGGCCGCCTCCTTTACTGCTGCGCGATGCCACGACGGTTGTAGATGAGTACGGCCACGGCAAAGAGCCCGGCGCCCATCAGCAAGAGCGCCAGCACGGGCTTGAGGACCTCGGCCGGGCTTCTGCCCAAGGCCAGGGTCGCAAAGCCCTCCAGCCCCCAGGCGTTGGGGGTGATCCGGCTGGCGGCCACGAACCAGGCGGGCATGGCCTCCATATTGATAAAGGTTCCGCCCAGAATGCCAAAGGCCAGCATAACGGCCGAGCCGATAGCGCTGACTTGGCCGGGCGTCTTGGCCACGGCGGTAATGAGCATGCCCCAGCCGGTCGCGCCGATGACTGCGGCCACGACCAGAGCCAGGACCGCCACCGGGCTGCCCCACCGGAGTTGGAAGAGCATGGCGCTGGCCCCAATGAGGATGAGCATCTGCACCACGCCCGTGAGCAGGATGCCGACGACCTTGCCGCCCAGGACCTGCGAGCCGGCCGTGGGCGAAACGAGCAGGCGCGGTAGGGTGCCCTGGGCGCGCTCCGCCAGCAGAGTGCGCCCGCCGTGGGAGACGGTGTACATCAGGAACATGAGGGCCATGCCGGGGGCCAGGTAGGCCAGCATATCGAACTCGGTTGCCTCGCCGCTCGCGGTGACGCTACTGAGGCGGATCGCCGTGCTCTGCTCGGTGGCCTGACGTTGACCGACCGCGGCGGCAGCGCGCACGGCGCCCTGCGCATTGACCAGGCCCTCTTCCACAAGCTGGATGGCGACGACCTCGCCGCCGATGCGCGCCGCCTCGACGCGGCTCAGGAACTCGTCCACGATGGCCCGGATGACCCCGGCGCTCGTCGGCCGGGCCGGGTTGGTGTAGAGGGCGATGGGGATTACGTCCCCCGTGGCTGGCGAGCCCTGGGCGGGGATGATGCTGGTGGTAAACCCCGCGGGGATGATAACGGCGGCCGCGGCCTGGTCGGCATCCACGCGCCGGCGGGCCGTGTCGGCGTCGGTCAACACCTCGGGCGCGACCAGGGTTGCCAGGTCTGCAGAGCCAAAGATGTCTATCAGGGCGCTACCCAGTTGGCCGCCATCCTCGTTCACCAGCACTACTGGGATATGGCTGATGCCGCTGCTGCCGCCGCCGGAAAGGTGCCCGGTGATCAGCCCCAGCCCCAGGGTCAGCGCGAAGGGCGCCGCCAGCATGAGCACCAGCGCCGCCTTGTCGCGGAAGGCCAGGGTGAGGTCCTTCCAGCCGATCAGCCAGATTTTCTTCATCGTCTGCTCCTGTCTGGACGATGGCACATGGGTGTACGCAGCCGGGTCTCACGCTCCGCTCTGCGCGTCTACCTCGGCGAGGTGCGTCAATCGCGCAGGGCGCGGCCAGTGAGATGGAGGAAGACGGCCTCCAGGTTGGGCTCGCGGATATCCACCGAGCGGATGCGGACGCCGACCCGGTTGGCGGCGGTGACGACCGGAGCCAGGACCTCTTCGGCTGCAGCGGTGATGATGGTCAGGGAGTGATCGGTCACGTCGGCTCGCAGAACGCCGGGCAGGCCACGCAGCGCCGCCGCGAGCGGCCCGGCATCTTCCCCTTCGCCCAGACGAAGAGCGACAGTCTCGTATTCGCCGACCTGGCGCGTGAGCTCCGGCTGTGTGCCCAGGGCGATGAGTTCGCCGTGGTCGATGATGCCGACGCGGTCGGCGAGCTCTTGGGCTTCCTCCATATAGTGTGTGGTGTAGAGCACAGTCATGCCCTGGCGGTTCAGCTCTTTGACCGAATCGAGGATGGCCCGACGCGACTGAGGGTCGATGCCCACCGTCGGCTCGTCCATGAAGAGGAGGCGCGGCTTGTGGAGCAGGCCCACGGCGATGTTTACGCGGCGCTTCATGCCGCCGGAGTAGGTCCTGACACGATCCTTGGCCCGCTCGCTCAGGCCGACCTGCTCAAGCACCTCGTCAATGCGCGTGTTGAG
This sequence comes from Anaerolineae bacterium, assembly GCA_034428955.1. Lineage (GTDB taxonomy): Bacteria > Chloroflexota > Anaerolineae > SpSt-313 > SpSt-313 > DAOUGZ01. The sequence continues at coordinate 10,538 of DAOUGZ010000225.1, forward strand.
CTCTTTGCCGCTCAGGCCGTACATCTGCCCCCAGAAGGAGAGGTTCTCGCGCGCCGAGAGCTCGTCATAGACGGCCAGCTCCTGCGGCACCACGCCAATGAGCCGGCGGACGGCCATCGGCTCCCTGGAGACCGAATGCCCGCCGATCAGCGCATCGCCCGCAGTGGAGGCAAGGAGGGTGGAGAGGACCGCGATGGTCGTGGTCTTGCCGGCGCCGTTGGGGCCGAGCAGTCCAAAGATCTCGCCCTCCTGAACGTCGAAGGAGATGCCCTTGACGGCGGCAATATCGCCGTACTTTTTGACCAGGTTCTGCACCTCGAGGATGGCCGGCATCGTCTGCTCCTTGTGCAATGCGGTGGGGCGGCAGGGCGTGCCCCTGGGCGGCCGGTGTAGTATAGTAGGCATACCGCCGGCGATCAAGAAGCGGGCGAGGTGCGGGAGGCTAGCTTGAGCGCGCGCAGCGCCCGTAGCGTGACCCACTTGTTCGGCTTTTTCCTCTCGCCAAAGCTCACCCAGGTCTTGCCGGCATAGTCGTATTCCAGCTCACAACTCGCCCAGAATTTGCTGGCGCTTGGCCTGATACTCCTCTTCCGTCACCAGCCCCTGCCGGCGCAGTCCCTCCAGTTCGGCCAGGCGCGACGCGGCGTCGCGCGCCGGTGGGCGCCCGGCCACGCCCGGCACCAGCTGCACCTGCTGCCGGTCCTCTGGGTCATAGCGCACCGGCACCACGGCGCCCGGCTGCAGGGTGCCCACCACCAGGCGAGACACCACACACTTGGCCTTAGCCTGGAAGGGCGCCCCTCCCGGCGGCCGCACCGCCAGCAGCAGGCCCACCTGCGGGTCGTCGTTGACCGTCCAGCCCGTGTCCCACACTTTCAGCACTGTGGCCTCTGCCGGCTCCCCCTGCTCCAGCACGGCCTGGGCCCGCAGCATCGGCCGGAGGAGCCCCGTGTACACTGCCGCGCTGATCCCCAGCGTCACCAGGGCGCCCACTACTCCCCATGGCCAGCCGATGGCTACCACGAGCGCAACGGCAGTGACCAGGTCGGCAATGGCGAGAGCAATCAGCCAGCCCTTTTTCGGGAACATGGCAGGCCTCCTACATCCGGCCCGAGCGCGCTGCGTCACTCTGGGCGGGACAAATCTGCCGTCTTGCTCTGTAGCATCTGCTGTCGATTGGCAAGAAGCCAACTGAGAACGGCGCGACCGGGCGCCTGTTGGGAGGTGTCCCGAGTTCGCTCAACATGGCGGCGGGTGCGGTTCGGCCGCATTACGCTCTCGCGGGACTCCCTCACTTGGCGCTCAACGAGGGAGTCCTCCGCGAGCGACTGGGGCGGCCGGATTGCGCCATGGCGCCAAAGAAGCGAGCTGAGGACGTGCCCCAGTAGCGGCCGCGGTCGCCGGCGCAGCGACGCTACAGTGGTTCCCAGCCGATCGCCTTGCCTTGCCGTGAGAGAAGAGATGCGCGGCCACCTCACGATATCAGAGCAGGTCAAACTCGCTCAGGTTGTACCAGGATTCGGTGCCCAGGTACTCGAGATACCGTCCCAGAAGGTCCGGCAGCCGGCCGGGCTTGCCGATGGGGATCCAGTCGTTGATCGAACCGAGGTAGCAGAATCTCTGCGGTTGGTAGGTACGCTGCTTCTCGTCGATCAGCACCAGGCGGAACTCGGGCGAGAGCCTGCGGTTGCGAGACACTATCGCAGAAATGTCAATGTCCCGCCCTCCGGCAGCCTCACGCAGCAGACCGGCCAAGTCGCGCTCGGCCTCTTGCGCCGGCACGAACACGGTGAGTGTGTTGCCCTGTACATCTACCCGGCTGTGCTTCAGCCGCGGGTGGCGCTTGAGTTCCCGTTCGACCAGGGCGATTTCGTCCGGCGTGATGGCCTGGGCGCGGACCCTGCGCAGGAATACCTGACCCCTGGGATGTTCGTACACCTCATAGCCGGCTGGTACGGTATCGGGCAGGTCTCCCTCCGCATCCAGCGAGAAGTAATAGTTGGGCTTGCCGCCGCGGCCAGGGCCGCGATGGAGATAGAAGGTTTGCCCTCGTCTGTTCGTATACTGTACTGGCATTCGCTTCACTACAGGCCGGCCTGGTGGCCATGCCGGCATCCTCCAATGTTGCTGTGCAGATCAACGCGCAGATGCATCATACGCCGCGTATTGTGAGCCGTCAAGGTTCGGAATGGACCATCTGCGTGAGGCACTCGAAACCTTGCGACCTTATTTTTGCGCAAAAAACGCGGGAATCTAATCAGCAGCTTAACAACTGACTTGCATGTATAATCTCCTCGTCGCTTCTTGCTGTGCTGCATGAGGAGGATACCATGACTGCTATGCCTCGGATCTCGCTGGCTCCACTGAGACAGATCACG
>DAOUGZ010000226.1:0-3892 GCA_034428955.1 Anaerolineae bacterium
GTGGGTGGCCTCGCGCGCGCTGGAGCCGGCGGCCGGGTTGCCGGTTGTGGCCGGGCCCAGTTACGAGGTGTTTGACCATCGCGATGACCCCGCGCCCCGGGTGACGCTGGACATGGTGCGAGAGCTGGAGCCGGTGCTGGTCTGGGCGGAGGGGGCGGCGCCGGAGGGTCTGGAGACGGTGGATCGGAATACCGCCGGACGTGCCGATGGGCTGGCCGTTTGGTCGGCCCCGCCTGGGCCCCGGGAGCTGGCGGCCCTTTTGGACCGGGTGCGGCCGCGGCGGGTGCACCTCTTTGCCCTGCCGGCAGAGACGGACGAGCCGGCGGGCTTTTTGCGGCGCCTGCTGGGGCTCGCCCGCTATGCGCAGGCGCACTATGACGGCCGTATCGACGAGGAGCTGCTCTCGCGGATGGCCGCGCAGACGGCGCAGCGGCAGGCTACGGTGCGCTGCGGGCTGCGCTGGCTGGCCGCCCACGGCAAGGTGTCGCTGGCGCAGGAGGCCGGCGCCTGGCGCGTGGGCCCCGGCTCTGGGCACGTTGACCCGGCGGCCGCAGAGGGGGCGAGCAGGCGGCTGACCCAGCTCTTGCGCGAGACGGCCGCCTACCGCGCCTATGCCCGGCAGGCGGATGCACACGTGCTGCTGGCCGTGGGCGGCCAGGGGGCATAGGCGGTAACTTGGCGGGAGCTGGAGGAGCGGCTCGCTCGCTTGAGCGTGGACCCCACCCCCTGCCCCCTCCCCGGCGCTGTCCCATCGCGGCGTTCGTCCAGCGCCGGAGAGGGGCTATGCCCCTGGCGCCCACGCGCGTGCAGACCGGCCCCGCGCCCTCATGGAATATGACTCTGACCGCCAGTGCATACGGGGGCCTGGGGGCGTGTGCCGGCGGAGGCGCTCCCCCTCTCCCGCGCTGGAGCGGATTAGCTCCAACACAGCGCGAGGGAGGGGGCAGGGGGAGGGGTTTTCTACGCCGGCAGCTCGCCATGTCCTGCTCAAGTTACCGCCGATGGCGGCCAGGGGGCTGGGGCCGAAAGCACGCTCTAACCCACGCGCCGAGCAACGCAACTGTATGCAAGACCATGGAGGATGGTGTATAGGGGAAAGCGAGGTTTCAGCGCATGAGGAACGTCCCGGTGATCGTCGAAAACCGGCTGCGCTTTCGCGTCCGTTGGCGTTTCATTCGCCTCATCCGCCTCGAGGACGGCTACGAAATCGGCATCTGGGGGCATCCGGCACTCCAGTTGGCCATGACTCCTGCCGGGTTCGAGTTTACCCAGATCGATTGGTATACGCTAACCTTCTCCTATAAGCGGCGTCGCTTGCTGAGCGAGCGGGGCGACCAGATCGAGCCTGCCCGCCTGCTCGTCGGCGTGGCCGGCAGGGCCTTTGGCTTCCTCTATATCGGCCTGTATATCAGCGATTGGGGCCGCATGCTGGGGAGCGGAGAACTGCCCCTGGAGGCGGGGCGCCTCGGTTTACGTCCCCAGCGATAGGGCCGCATCGGTTCGCGAGGAGGTGTGTCCGTGTTCCCTCTCCCCTACCCGCCGCCCTTTGCTCTGCTCCTCTACGTGCTGTTTGGTTTGGATCTGGTGCTTCTGACCTCCGGCCTGCTTTTGGGGCGCTACGACCCCGCGAAACTGGGGCGCCTGCCGCTGGCGGTGCGCATGTCGCTCTCGGCCATCCTGGTGCTGGCGGCGCTGCTGCAGTGGCGGCTCTCGCCGGCGCCGCTTTGCGGCTGCGCCGGCTGGCTCTTTTGGGGGATGGCCTTTTCCTTTCTGGGCGACCTGATCATGGCCGGGCTGGTGCGCGTGCCGGACCGCCTGATCGGCGGCATGCTGGCCTTTGGCCTGGGCCACATCTTTTACGCCATAGCTCTCAGCGGCATGGCGCGGGCGCTGCATCTGTGGGATGCTCGCCTGGCCCTCCTCCTCGGGGCGCTGACGGCCCTGGCTGCGGTGGCGCTCTGGCATGGCCTGGTGCGCAGGCCGGGCGGCTCGCGCGTGCTCAACCTCGCCGCTCTGGCTTATGGCCTGCTGATAGCGGACATGAACGGCCTGGCCCTGCTATTGGCTATCGGCAGCGCGCGCTTTGTTCCCCTGGCTGTGGGCGCGCTGCTTTTTTTGCTCTCGGACCTGACCCTGGCGAACTGGAACATCCGCGGGCGCGCCTGGAAAGGGGCCAACGATGTGGTCTGGGTGACCTATAACCTGGGGCAGGCGCTGATCGTCTATGGCATGGCGGCGGCCAACGCGGCGCTCCTGGGTTGAGGCCGTCCCTCTCCCCAACAAACCGACGCCGCCCCGCGCCGGCACGTGGTGGACCCCTGGGAGCGCTATTTCGATATTACGCGTGGCCACTACTACCTGCGCGGCTACTGCCACTATACCCACGGTCCTCACGGGCGCCACGACCAGGCGCGCTATCTGTACTATCGCCTGGGCCGCATCGTCAGCCTGGAGGTGCTGCCCGAAAAGCTGCCGCTTCAACTGCGTCAAACGTGAAACGTGAAGCGCAAATGGCTTCGTTTGGTATTTTTCGCTGGGGTAGGCCCCACTCCCGACCTTTCCCCCTCACCCTGGCCCTCTCCCCCCGGAGTGGCTGCGGCCTCGCCGGGAGGACCCCCCTCACCCCGGCCCTCTCCCCCCTGCGAGGCTGCGGCCTCGCCGGAGGGAGAGGGAATCGCCGATTGCGCAGTTTCGGGGCCGGTGGGCCGTGGCGCCGATGTGGGGCAGCCGACCGTCCCAGGGGGAGAGGGGATCGCCGGTTGAGACGTAGCGCCGGAGGCGGAAGGCCCGCTGGAGGGGCCCCCCTCAGCCTGGCCTTCCATAGGCGGTAACTTTGCAGGGCATGGCGGGCTGTCGGCGTAGAAGACCCCTCCCCCTGCCCCTGCGGGCTTTGGCCCCCCAACGCGTGGGCGCCAGGGGGAGTTGGCGGAATTGGGTTCGTTCGGCAGAGAGGGCTTTGGGTGATCTGTTGGCTTACCTCCCTTTGCGATTGGGTTCGTTTGGCAAAGAGGGCTTTGTCCGGCCGGTTGGGACCCCTCCCCAACCCCTCCCCGGCGCTGTCCCATCGCGACGTTCGTCCAGCGCCGGAGAGGGGCCATGCCCCTGGCGCCCACGCGCGTGCAGACTGGCCCCGTGCCCCCATGGAATATGACTCTGACCGCCAGTGCACACGGGGGCCTGGGGGCGTGTGCGGGCGGAGGCGAACACACCCCCTCGGATGTGGTTTTGTTAGGCGCTCTTGGACCGGTGGCCAGCCGGAATTGGGTTCGTTCGGCAAAAAGGGCGGGAGACTATCGCGCATGCGGCGAAGCTCCTTTTCGCTCCACACTCGCCCCCATTTGTCGACGATAGTATCTGAGGGGTCGGGAGCGGGGTCCGGAGCGGGGGCTTTGCGGGGGGTGCGGCGCTGGACGCGCTCGAGGAGGTCGTAGGCGCGCTGGAGCTTGCGGTCGAGGTGGGCCTCGTAGCGGAGGAGCCGGGCGGATTGTTCGGCGCCAGGCAGGCGGATGCGGTCGGGCACTTTGGCCAGGTCGGAGGTGAGGTCTTTGCCGATCAAGTGGCTGATGGATTGGAGGCCCTCGCAGCAGTCCTCGCGGGCCTCGACGATGGCGTTGGCCTCGGCGGCGATGACGCGGTTGAGGCGCCAGATGCACTGGGCGATGGTGAGGACGAGGCTCTCGGCGAGGGCGCCTGCCGGGGCGAGCTCTTCGCGCAGGGCCTCGTGCAAGGCCTGGAATTCCTCGGGGGATTCGCGGTCCTGGAGGGGCTCGGGGATGAGGTCGGCGGCGCGCAGGCCGTGCTTGAGGGCGTTCCAGCGGCTGCGGGCCTTGCCCTCGGGGGTGCTTGTGCCTCCGCCCTGCGGGGCTCCGGTTGCGCGGGCTATGCCCGCTGA
>DAOUGZ010000227.1:0-3910 GCA_034428955.1 Anaerolineae bacterium
AGGGTGACGAAATAGGCGCCTACCTGGGCATAGTCGTAGCCAGGCAGGCGGATCGATCTGCGGTGATGCCGCTCCCCATCTTGGACCATGGCCTTCCCTCCGTAGGCGTGCCGATCATGCCGAGACGCCCCTGGGTTGGGGCAGGGGCGCAGCCTTCGGCCTGCGTCGCCCAGGCCGATGGTGCCGATCAGGTTGATCAGCTCGCCCAGGCGCTGCTTGTCGAGGGTGGGGCGGGCGTACTCCTTGGGCAAGACGTTCTTGAGCTTGGGGTTCTCGCGCTCGATGGCGACCATAGCCTCGTCGACCAACTGGCCGATCTCGGGCTGTTTGGCCCTGGCCTGGAGGTAGCTCCAGCGCGCTTCCGGCGGGACCCAGAAGACGTTCTCGGAAACGTACTCGTCGCGATCCTCCAGCACCTGGTAGCGAATCTCTGGTCGTGCGTGATGGTAAAGGCCCGGTTGTGGAGCCGAGCACAGCAATGCACGTATTATACCATCATTATGAGCGTTGGTGCCAATAACTTGTACGGGAGGCCGGGGAAGCAGCGGGTCAGCCGCACATCGTGGCCCGGAAGCAGCCAGAAACGCGAGTCAGTTGACGGGCTATTGGCGAGGCTGTAGAATTCGGGAAGCTCAGTGGACACATACAGGGTGCCCCCGTAGCGCTCAACGATGACAGAATGGAGGCGGCTGTGACGAAAACCACTGAACAGGCCATCTGGGGGGGCCACGCGGGCTGTACTGGGGAAGCCCACTCGTTGTTTGTGAACCACAAGGTGATCGCCTTGGGTTGGCCGAAGATGGGCGACCTCTCAGCACTGGCTGCCAACCGGGAAGCGTTCAAGGCCAAAGTCCGGAGGTTGGTTCAAATGCGGCGTTGACGGCCAGGCGCTCCTCACAGTATAATGTATGAAATAGGCGCTCTTTGTGCCCTCTGTATTCCCTCATAGGGGAGGAGACCATGACGACCAAGCGTATGCCTCGCTACGATATCCGAAACGACGGTTCGGGCCCGTATGCCGTCTTTTACTGCGACCAATGTAGCCGCGAGTTTCGCAGCCAGCCGGACATCAAACGCACGATCGCCCAAGACATCGGGCGGCAGACGATGGGCGGCCTCTTGCGCAACGTGCCACTAGTCGGCAGGGCCGTAGCCAATAGTGTGACCGCGGACCCTCGCTATTCCTACGAGATGACCCCGCAGCAGTTGCAGGCGGCCTGGGAGCAGATGCAGGACCGCTTCGGCGAGTGCCCGACCTGCAATCGGGTCGTGTGCCTTTCTTGTTTTGACATACAGGCGGGCTACTGCAACGACTGCACGCCGCGGCGCGACGAGATTGCCGAGGCCAAGGCCGAGCAGGCCGGCAGTATGATCAAGGGCTTTGCCAATGCCTTTGGCCTGGGCGAGATCATGCGCAACGCCGCAGAGGCAGCGCAGCAGGCTGGCTCTCAGATGGCGCGCTGCCCGAAGGACGGCACCCTGGCCCAACCGGGCACCAAGTTCTGCCCTCAGTGCGGGTCGGCGATGGTCCAGCCCGCTCCGGCCGGGGCAGCTTGCCCCAAGTGCGGGGCGCAGGTCGGCGCGGCCAAGTTCTGCCCCGAGTGCGGCACCAAGATCGAGCAGGTCTCGGTGTGCAAGAACTGCGGCGTGGAACTCAAGGGCGCCAAGTTCTGCCCCGAGTGCGGCACCAAGGCAGGCTGAGCCATCTACCGATTGGAGCATAGTAGATCGCCAGAGTTGGTTGCGCGCTACTGCAACGCCTGCCGCTTTGGCGATCGCCGCACCGGTTGATAGCGCCCGGGACGGCCTCGCGGGAAAGTCGCTGTTAATTCCTACCCATATGTAGAGTCAACGGGCCGGCGCCATGCCGGCCCATCTATCATTGATGGGTTGGGGTTTCGGCGGTGTTCCGCAAGCGTCGTTCTGTAGTGGTCTTTTCGGTTTCACTGTTGCTTCTGATTACGCTCTCCTCCGGGGCCGGTTCCTCCGCGGCGGCGGTTCCCGCCGACCTGGAGGAGGCCTTCCGGATGGCGTTGGAGGCCTACATCAGCTTGCTCGCTCCGGGCTGTCCGCTGGAGCTGGGGCCGGCCTATCACCACGGTGAGTGGGCTTATGCGCTGGCCCAGTGCCGCGATGGCTCTGAGTTGGGTCAGGGGCCGCGCTTTGTGACCCTCCTCGCGCGCCAGGAGCCGGGCTCAGGCGAATGGCGCGTGCTGGCGCCTGAGCTCTGCACCGCGCGCGAGTACAATGCTCTCCTCGCCGGATTTCCCGCTTCCCTTCTCAATGAGGGGTTCCGCGCCGCTTTGCGCCTGCCCGAAGGGGTGATGGCACAGGCTGCTTATACCGGGCATAGGCTGCCCTGGCCGGCCGGGCAGTACGCTTATGTGACCCAGATCGATGGGTATCCCCACCACATGCACCAGGTGGATTTCGATATCCTGGGCCTGGCCAGTGCGGGGGACGTGTACGCCAGCAAGCCGGGCACCGTTGTCTTTGTCAAAGAGAGCAGCGCCTATGGGGCCTGTGACCCCAGCGGCAGCGGCTGGCAGAACGTGGTCGTCGTGCGTCACGATACGGGCGAGTACTCCTGGTATGTGCATCTGGCCTACAACAGCGTGCCGGTGGAGGTGGGCGACCGTGTGAGCTATGGCACCAAGATCGGCGTTGAGGGCGATACGGGCTACACCTGCGGCTCTGGCGGGGGAACCGGCGTACACTTGCATTATATGGTGTCTACCGATCACACGCCATGGACGGACCCCAACGACCCGAGCGCCGCCCCCTGGGCCTGGTCTCTCGTGCCCGTGGATTTCCTCGAGGTGGCCTGGGGGCAGATGGTCGAGATGCAGACCTACTACTCGGGCAACACGCCTGTGCCTTCCCCGTGTATCGAGGTGGTCGAGGGGCTCCGCCTCTCGCCGGCGATGCCGCAGCCGGGCCAGATGGTCGTGGCCGAGTTCCAGGTGCGGAATGCCGGCGAGGAGGCGGTCGAACTGCCCGCGTTGGCCGCCCTCAGTCGCGGACCGGGATGTACGGATTGGGACTGCAGCAACGAGGCGGATTTCCCGGTGGTTGTCGGCATCGCCCTGCAGCCGGGCGAGGTTTACACGTACCGCCAGGAGCGCCTCTTTTCGGCTGTGGGCGAGGGGTACCTGGCCGCACCGGCCTACCGCGACGCCGCCGGCACATGGCACACGGACCTACCGGGCGCATCGCAGGTTCACTTTGCGGTTGCTATGCCATCACGGGCCTACCTGCCGCTGGTGGTGGCAGGGCGCGAGTAGGCCCCCGGCACCGGCCATGCTTTTTGCCAAACGAACCCAAACTATCAGCCCGTGTGCTGATCGCCAAAGCGGCAGGCGCCCCAGTGGCGCATAACCGGCTTTGACAATCCATGCTCCAACCGGTAGTTAGCGAGCGACACGGTCGGCATGTCAGGTTATGGTGCGCTGCAGCTCGCTCGTGACCCACTCGCGCACAGCTTGCCGCACCTTGCCGGCGACCTCGTCGAGCCCGTGCTGTGCACCCTCGTAGAGCAGGATACGCTTTGGCTCGGCGGCCAGGCGGTATACCTGTTGTGAGCTTGAGGGTGGCAGGATTGTGTCTGCCTGCCCATGGATGAGGAGAATGGAGCAGTGCGGAGCTAGCGTGGCTGCAGGGGCAGCGCCGTAACTCTGCGTCGCCAGCGTGACGACCGTGCGTACCGCTTCCGTGCCGGCTGCAGCCTGGATGGCCACGGCGCCGCCGAAGGAGTGCCCGGTCACGGCGATGGCCTCGGCATTCTCCAGTTCCAGGTAGGCGATGCCGGCCAGCACATCGAGCGTACACTCCCCCAAGTTGTTGGGGCGACGATAGCGCACGCGCAACGAGGCGATGCCGTCGCCCGCGAGTTCGCGGCAGAGAGCGGGGT
>DAOUGZ010000228.1:0-18848 GCA_034428955.1 Anaerolineae bacterium
GATATGAGCAGCGTAGACAGGTCGTTGCCCGGCCCGCCAAACATCACGACGAGGGTGGCCGGCCCCGATCCTAGTCGCAGGCAGGGCGTGCCGTCGGCGAGGGTGGGCACTGGGGGCCTGGGGCGAGTGCGCCAATAGGCAAAGAGAGCGCCCGCCGCCAACGTAGCGCCGGCGACGGCGGCTAGGGTACGGCGTCTGCGGGTGCGGTCAGTCATAGGCTGCCTCCAGATTCTGCCGTTGCAGTGCTTCCCTTGGCCAACGCAAAGAGCCGCCAGGCGACCAGCACGAACCAGACCACGAAGGGCACGAGCGAGGCGAGCGCGAACACCACGCCAACCGTCCCCGCCGTCGAGGGTACCAGCATGAGGGTGCCCTGCAGCAGCCCGGCAAGGGCCGTCGCCCGGCCAAAGACGGCACTCTTGAGCATGGCCCAGGAGACAATGATGCCGGCGACACCCATCAGGATATAGTGGACGACGAACGCCGTGCCGCGAAAGACAGCGAGCGCGCCCTGCCCGGCGCCACCCCTCACTTGGGCGCAGATGCGGCGGCCAGGAACAGAGCCACCCGTAATGGCCACTCCTGAATAGATCGGTTCGGCAATAGGCGGCCTGCCGGCTGCGAGCGGGACTATTGTCCCCATTGCACCGGCGAATACGGGGAAATCAAGGGCTCGTGGGGGCATATCCCAGAATCGTCGGTGTATTTCCGGCGCGAGTCCGTTGCCTGCAAGCATGCGCATTGGCCCGTACCGCCCGAGGCCAAGGCCGTCTGGCTAAGGAGCGGCGAAGCCCTTCGGGCTGGTCCCTCCGCTGCGCTCCGGGCTGGAGCCATAGCCCCGCAGGGGCTTTGCCGCCTGATAGCCCGACGGTCTCGGCCTCGGGCGGTACTTGGCCACACCCTACATGGCCGTGGGCTCCTTCTCCGGCTGCCACACCTCCCACACTCTCCCCACCAGGTCGGGACCAGGCTTGAGGGCGGGCTCCCCCGGCTCCCAGCCCGACGGGGTGGCCTCACCTGTGTCTCGCACGTGCTGGAAGGCCTGCACCTGGCGGATGGTCTCGTTGATGTTGCGCCCTACCGACGGCGTGAGCACCTCCATCGCCTGGATGACCCCATCGGGATCGATGATAAACCGGCCCCGGATGTTCACCCCCGCAGCCTCGTCATAGACCCCGTACACGGCGCCGATGCGCCCGCCCTGGTCGGAGAGCATCGGGAAGGGGATGCCTCCCTCCACCATTTTGGATAGCTCGACCTCGTTCCAGATTTTGTGGCTGTAGCGACTGTCGGTGCTGATAGACAGCACCTGGACGCCCAATTCCCTCAACTTGGGATACTTGACGGCAACTGCCGCCAGCTCGGTCGGTCAAACGAAGGTAAAGTCGCCGGGGTAGAAGCAGAGCAACACCCACTGCCCCCGATAGTCCGAGAGCTTGATGTTCTTGAACCCCTCCCCGACCACATAGGCCGAGGCCTCGAAATCCGGCGCTTCCTTGCCGGCATGCGCCATGGGCATGGTCACCCTCTCCTGTGCCGCCGGCGCCGCCTCAGAGATCGGCCCCGCCGCTGCCTGCACGCAGGAATCTTTTTCCTTGGCCATAAGATAACCTCCTCAAGCAATAGGTCTGGGCCATCCCAGGGGGTGCGGATGCAGGTGGCCTACACACCTGAGCGGATGATAGGCATGAAAGCGCGGCCGGTCAAGGCCATCGTGCAGGCGGGAGGGGGGTACCGCGTAAGTCGGTAGCTTGCTCGGTGCTCTATACATCAACCACGGCCATGACCCCATGATTGTATAGCGTGCGCACAAAGCACTCGATCGTCACGTCGGCGCCGGCGATGGGGTGGGTGAGCATACCCCGGCTGCCTACCGCCACGCTGCGGCCGTTGAAGCGCTCGCCGATGGCGTCAGCAGGAAGCTCCTGTACGATGCCGGAGAAGGGGTAGGGCTTGCTTTCGCCGTCATCGACATAGTAGCGGTAGGCCGGCGGATAGGGGTGTTCGACCAGGTGCCTGCCGGTGCTCAGGGCCAGGTACTGGGCAATGTCTCCCCCGTAGGTGTACCAGTGCAGAGCGTTGGAAATCGGCCGGAAGGGCCACGGGAAGGTTCTGCAACCCACGGCCTCAACCAGGATCAGGGCCGTCTTGCCCAGCGTCAGCCCGCGCAGCACCAAATCGGCTACGTCGATGAGGGAAGCGACTTCGCCCAGCGCCGTGTGCAGGGGTATCTGCCGGTCGTAGGCCGGTACACGGTGCCGCACGCGGCCGCCTGCGCCGACCCCCCGGAAGATGTAGCCCTCTCGCGCTACAAGGAGATGCTCCGGAAAGCGCCGGTAGAAGGCCGGCGAGCCGCCGAACTGCTCACGAAAGGCCTCGCGCTCGATGATACGCTCGACCCCCGGGTGCTCGCTCATCCGCTGCAGGTCGCGCGGTGTGGCGCCGTCGATCCCGGCAAAGCGCACCGACATGCCGCCGGCAATGGCCAGCCCTTCGATGGGGGTGGTGTCGATGGTGCCTGCTACGGGCACCATATCGCCCAGGCCGACGACGACCGGCGCAAAGCCCGAGCAGGCGAGAAAGCGCTCGATCTCGGCGAATACGTCCTGCCGGCCGGCCGCGGCGCCGGCCTCACCGGACCCATAGGCCGCAGGGAACGATGCGTTGGCGTAGACGAGCAGCATGAACTGGGGCTCGTAGCGCTCGTTCATCTCCAGGGCTACGTCGGTTACCCAGCGGGCGCCGCCGGGGGCCATATCGCCGGGATAGGGATGGCTTCGCAGCACCTCACTCGCCAGCGTGAGGAGCGGGTGAGCAGGGCTCACCGTTTCCCCTGTGCGGAGGTCCAGCATCGTCTGCCACTCTTTGACGTCAATCAGAGCCGCTTTCATCGTTGCCCATCCTCCGAGTTCCACGCTACGGGCGCTCCTGCGAAGGGCAGCGGGTGGCCGCACTGAGCGCAGAGATAACCCTCCTGCAGGCGGTAGGCGACGGCCTTGCTGATGCAGCCGCCCATGTTGAGCCGCTCAACGACGACTGTGTCGCACTGGGGGCAGAGCGTGCTGACCCATTGGGAGCCTACAAAGTTGCCAAAGTAGATAAAGGGCAGGCGCCCGCGCTCCGCCTCCAGGCGCCGCACCACGTCGTCAATGGGCGGCGGCTCCAAGTTCGCCATCTTGTACTCGGGCAGCAGGCGCAACACGTGCCAGGCGATCTGCCGGTCCACCGAGGCGATAAAGGCGGCGATGGCCGGGATGTCGTCATCGTTGACCCCCTGGACCAGCGGCGTGCTGACCTCGACGTGGGTCCGGGCATGCAGTTGCTCGATATTGCGCAGCACGACCTCTACCCCCGACACGCCGACATACTGCCGGTAAAAGTCATCGTGTATGGCCTTGAGGCTCACGTTGACAAAGGCGCAGAGCTCGCCCATCTCGGCGGCCACCTCGGGAGACATGAAGCCATTGGTCAGCAGGCCAAAGGGCATGCTGGCCCGTGCCGCCGCTTGGGCTACCTCGCGCAGGCTCGGCCAGGCCACCGTGGGCTCGTTGATCGCAAAGGCCAGGTTGTGGCAGCCGTTCTGCCGGGCGAGGTCCACCACCCGCTCGGGTGGCAGGTCGTAGACGAGCAAGGGCTCAGCCTCGGAGCGCGCCAGGTGGGCGTTGGAGCAGTAGTGACAGTCGAAATTGCAGCCTGCCCCACCCAGCACAAAGGTGCGGCTCCCCGGCTGAAAGTGGTAAAAGGGCACCGCCTCGATGTGGCTGATGACTAGCGAACTGTAACGGTGCGGAAAGCGCTCGCGTATCTGCCCATCGGCCAGATGGTACATGCGGCAGACGCCGGCCTGCCCCTCGCCGATCAGGCAGTGGCGCTCGCAGAAGGGACAGCGGAGTGTGTTCATGGCTCTCGCCTTTCGTGGCCTGGGCGGCCCGCCGCCGGCAGGCGCAACAGCGGCACAACGGCCCGCCTGGCCGGCCCGCTGCCGTCGTTCTCTACAGTGGTGATCTTGACTCGCACGCCATAGAGGGCCTGCAGGTTCTCTTCGCTGATGACCTCGTCTGGGGGGCCGGCGGCGATAAAGCGGCCTTTCTTCATCAGTGCGACCCGGTTGGCGATGAGCAGGGCATGGTCGGGGGAGTGGGTCGCCATGATCACGGTCAGTGCCTGCATCTCGACGAGGCCCCGAATCGTCTGCAGGACGGACATCTGGTGACCATAGTCCAGGTGCGAGGTCGGCTCGTCGAGCAAGAGAATGGCCGGCTCCTGGGCCAGCGCCCGGGCAACCAGCACGAGCTGGCGCTCGCCCCCGCTGATCTCCGTATAGCGCTGGTGGCGGAGGTGGGCCATTCCCACCCTGGCCAGCGCCTGCTCGGCAATCTCCAGGTCGCGGCGGGAGGGGGAGGCCAGAAAGCCCAAGTGGGGGGCTCGCCCCATGACCACCATCTCCAGGACGGTATAAGGAAAGAGGGCCGGGTGCTCCTGAAAGACAAACCCCATCACCCGGGCGCGGGCGGTCTCGTCGAGGGCGCCAAGCTCCTGGCCGTTCAGCCGAATTGTCCCCTTGTCCAGGGGCAGCAGGCCGTTCAGGCAGCGGAGCAGGGTGGTCTTGCCGCACCCATTGGGCCCCAGCAGGCAGAATACGTCGCCCGGCGCCAACTCGAGGTCCAGCCCGGCAAAGATGCAATGCTCGCCGTAGGAAAAGCTCGCATCGCTCAAGCGGAGTATGGCGTCCATTAGCCCGACCTGCCTTGCGTGCGGCGCAGCATGTAGGCAAAGAAAGGCGCTCCGATGATGGAAGTGAGGATGCCCAGAGGGATGCCGGCGGCGGTGAGCGTGCGGGCCAGGTTGTCGATGAAGAGGAGATAGGTCGCCCCGAGCAGGAACGAGGCGGGCAGCAGAATCTTGTGATCGGGGCCGACCAGCATCCGCCCCACATGGGGGATCACCAGGCCGACCCAGCCGATGATGCCGCAGACGCTCACGGCGCAAGCGGTCGCCACCGTGCTGCAGAGGATGATGATCCCCTTGAGCAGGTCGGTCTTTATGCCCAGGGCGCGCGCCTCGTCATCACCCAGGGAGAGGATGTTGAGGCGCCAGCGCACCAGCAAGAGGCCCACGCTCCCCAGGAGGATCGGTGGCAGGGCTATCAAGACGTCTTCCTGGCAGACGGCAGCTAGGCTCCCCATCAGCCAGAAAACGATGGCCGGCAGCTTTTGGTTGGGGTCGGCCGCGTACTTGGCCAGCGAGAGGAGCGCAGAGAAAATCGAGCTGACGACGATGCCCGAGAGGACGAGCATCAGGGTGGGAGTGGTGCGGTAGACCCGGCTGAGTAGGTAGGTCAGGGCCACAGCCAGAATACCGAAGCAGAGCGCCGACAATTGGATGGCCAGGAGACGGCCTGAGAGCAGGATGCCCAGGGCGGCCCCGAACCCGGCGCCCGCTGTGACCCCCAGGATATCGGGGCTGACCAAGGGGTTCTGGAACATCCCCTGGAAGGCGGCGCCGCTGATCGCGAGGCTGGCCCCCACGCCCATGGCCAGGAGAATCCGGGGCCCGCGGATGCCAAAGACTACGGTCTCTACATTCTCCGGCCAGTCGGGCTGGATGTAGACCAGGCGCGAGGCCAGGACGCGCACCATCGTCGCGGGCGTGATGGGGAAACGGCCGATGAACAGCGAAGCAAAGGCCAGGCCCACCGGCAAGATGATGAGCCAGACCATGATCAGTTTCTTTCTGCGGGAGGACACCACGGCACGCCTCCGGGCGCGATTTCGTTCTAGTCAGCGGGCCGCTCTACAGCGCAGGGCCCGTATAGTCTACGCCGAATACCTTCTGATAGAAGGCGTCGGCCTCAGCCTCGATATCCACGTCGGCAAAACGGTCGGGGTAGAGCTTGCTGGCCAGCCACTCGATACAAAAGAGGGCGCGGGGGGTCGAATAGTCCCAACCCGCCTCGGGCAGGGCATAGACGCGCTTGCTCTTGACCGCCGACAGGCCGGCCAATCGCTTGTCGTTCAGGACATCGCTCACGCTCCCGCCGTTGAGCAGCACCACCACCTCGGGGTCCCACACCAGCAACTGCTCGGGTGTGATCTCGGGGTTCCAGGTCGTAAGCTCTCCGGCCACGTTGACGCCGCCCGCCAACACGACCTGCGCGTGCTCAAAAGTCGTGCCGGTCATGGCGTGATAGATGTCGTGCCCCCCGTAAAAGACGCGCACTCGCTCCGCCTCGGGGATGTCTTTGACCCGCGCGGTCGTCTTGTCCAGGGCCTCTTGCAGCGTAGCGATCAGATCCTCGGCACGGTCGGTGGCGTTGACGCACTCGGCCACGATGCGGATGTCGTCCATATAGTGCTCAATGGTCTCGAAATGGGCGATGACTATCGGCATCTGGGGCACCTGTTTCTTGAGTGCCTCCGCCTGCTGGATGCGCCCATAGCCCCCGTGGAGCACCACATCCGGCGCCAGGCGCAGCATCTCCTCGGCGTGGATGTCACGGTGCCAGTAGGGGGCCGAGCATTCCATCAGCTCCGGATAGACGCCGGCGATAAAGGCGCCATACTCCGTCCCCGCCTTGGTCATCTCGTCCACGGCGATGATCTTGTCCTTCTCGCCGAGGGCGCAGATAATCTCGGTGATGCCCGAGCGCATCGAGGCCACCTTGCTCACTTCCTTGGGGATGGTTACCTCGTTGCCCAGGGAGTCGACCACGACGCGGGTCTCGCCGGAGTAGGTGGGCATGGCGACGGGGGTGCCGCTCGCGGCGGGCCCGCCGGCCTCGCCGGTATCGAGGGTGATCTCGACGATGTACTTGACCCAGAGGCCCTTGTCGATGCCGGGGAAAACGGCGTTGACGCTGCCCTCCGTGTTAAAGGCCAGCACGCACTCATCGGTCAGCGTGGCCACTGCGATCCCGCCCGAGTAGCCGTCGCCGGCTACCATCAGGATGTGGCCGTCCGCGATGCCGGCGGCCTCCAGCACATCCAGCAGGCGCGGCCCGGTGTAGCTCTTCCCCTCGACCTCGATCGTCACCTGCTCCATCGCCTGCAGGTCTTCCAGCGAAAAAGGCTTGCCGCCTACGGTCAGCGCTGCGTCGGCTGCGGGGGCCGGCGCGGAGGTTGGCTCGGTGGGGGCGCTGCCGCCCGAGGAGGCCTTGATCTCCACAGTGCCCTTGACCCAGGCGCCGCGGCCGATGCCGGGCAAGACGGTATCGACGCCACCCTTGTCGTTAAAGGCCAGCAGGCACTCGTCGGTCAGATCGCTCACGGCAACGCTGCCCGAGTAGCCGTCGTCGGCCACCATCTCGATATCGCCATCCTCAACGCCGGCAGCCTCGAGAACGTCGAGCAGGCGAACTCCGGTGTAGCTGTCCTCCTCGACCTGGACCGTCACCTGCTCCATCGCCTGCAGGTCTTCCAATGAAAAGGCCTTGCCGGCGACGGTGAGCACTGCATCGGCCGCGGGAGCCGGCTGGGTGGGGGCGCTGGGCACCGGCGTCGGCGTGGGTGCCCGGCAAGCGGAGAGCGCGGCGCTGCCAAGCAGAATCAGAACGAGGAAAGCGAACCATATACGGCGGAGCATGGGGCAACCTCCAGCATTGTGTGAGCAAACGGATTCAAAGGCTGAACGAGCGGAAGAGCGGATCAGAGGCATGGTGTGCGGCGAGGGCCTCGGAATCACATCACAGCGCCCGGCCGATGGGCCAGACGCAACACGAGGCCAACTCGCGGTGTTTCTCCTTTCCAAACATGGGAGGCGCAGCCGTTTCCCGCTGTACCCTATCGGCCACACGCCATGGGCAGGGGTTGCCTTTAGGCCATGGGGCTCGGAGACCGGAGTTGTTCTGCCTCAATCATAGAACTTGTCGCGGATAGTGTCAAGTGAACAGCCTACTCTGCCCAGAATACTGGGGCAGGCCTTCTAGCTCAATAGCAGCCCGGCCGCTTTTGACAGGTATTCCTTCACTTGGTACAATTCCGTTAACTGAATACGTTGCCTCCGAATCACCCCATCCTACAGGGGCCGGCTGGGCCCCCATGGATCGGTGATCGCTGACCATCCCTATACCGTGCTCGGTGATTGTGGCGCAGTGTGCCGGTTGCTGAGGGCCGGGCAGGATGGTCGAAGGGTGTGCGAGGAAACCCGCACGCCTCCCGTGTTTGGAAAGGAGATGACGCTTCCGGTCTTGCGTGTCTGCATGCCCCCACGGGGCTTTGCGGGTCAGGCATGGCCTTGTTGGTGTTGAGCGGTATCTCCTGAAGAGATGCCGCTCTTTTTTTGTTCTCTACGCCACGCCCATTTCCCCACAACGCGTGGCGAGTCGAGGAGGAGCCCATGTTTCGCCGCTCTTGTAAGTTGATTATGTTCCTGCTGCTCAGTATCGCCGTTCTCTCCTCATGTGCAACGCAGCAGATGGCGCCCACCGCTACCGGCGCTCCAACATCTGCACCGGCTGAGGTGACTGCCGAGCCCCAACCCGAGGCGCAAGAGCCCGTGCTGACGGTGATGGGCAAGCCGTTCACGCTCGCGGATTTGCAGGCATTCGAGCAAGTGGATGCCGAGGCGGACGGCCAGCAGTACACGGGCGCGCGCTTTGTGGATGTGCTCGAGGCCGCCGGTGTGCAGGGCGGCGAGCTCGTCATGGTGGCCGGTGACGGCTATTCGGCCAGTGTGCCCGCAGCCGAGATTAATGAGGATTGCCTTCTCGCCTACAATGCCGGCGGCGGCGTCGATGCCGTGATGCCCGGACTGAGCAAAATGGTGTGGGTGCGCAGCCTGGTTGAGGTCAAGGCGGCCGGCGGGGCGAGCGCAACCGCCGTGCCTGAGCAGGCCAAGCCCACGGCGGCCGGCGGCGCCCCAAGGACGCGCACGATCACGGATATGATGGGCCAGACGGTGGCCATTGCGGAAGCGGACCAGTTGCAACGCGTCGCCGTGCTGACCTCTCCTCAGGTGATGGTGGTCTATGCCCTCGGCGCTCAGGAAAAGCTCTGTGCGGTGACCAACGCGGTCAAGATGTGGCCCCTGCTGACCCAGTTCGACCCTCGCCTGGCCGAGGTCCCGGCGGTGCGCGCCCAGTTTGCGCAGATCAACGTCGAGGCGCTGCTGCAGGCCAACCCCGACGTCTGCCTGGGCTCGAGTGGAGACATGGAGGTGGTGCAGAAAAGTACCGACCTACCTGCTCTGAGCGTGGCCACCAACGAGCCCGGCCGCTACTATGAATACCAGAAGGAAGAGGTGGCCTTCTTTGGGCAGGTGCTGGGCGCCGAGGAGAGGGCCGAGAAGTACATGAGCTACCTCGACCGGATCTTGGCGGACATCCAAGCCGGCACCTCCGGACTGGCGGATGGAGAGAGGGTCAAGGTCTACCTGGGTTTCGGCCCCGATCACTTGGTGACCTACGGCGGCGATACGTATATGCAGGAGTGGATCGAGGCGGCGGGCTGCGACAACGCGGCGGAGGGCATTTCCACTATCGGCGGCAAGGAAGGCGGTCTGGCCGATATATCGCTGGAGCAGGTGTTGAGCTGGGATCCTGATGTGATCATCCTGGACGAGGGTGATCCCCGCGACCTTGCGAACGACCCCCAGTGGGGCCAGCTCAAGGCTGTCCGGAATGGCCAGGTGTACCGCTTGCCGGTGGGGCTGTTCATCTGGAACCGGCCCTCGGTGGAGGCGACGGCCATGTTCCCTTTATGGTTGGCGCTCAATGCCTACCCCGACCGCTTTGAGAGCCTGTCTATGGAGAGCGAACTGGCCCGTTTCTATGACGAGATCTTTGGCTTCCGGTTCAGCGCCGACGAGATCCAGAGCGTATTGAACCCCGCAGGAGTGCAGTAGAGATGCACTCAGAGAACGGCATTGTTGAACAGACCCTTCTGCGGCTCCGGGCGCTCTACCAGGATGAGCGCCTGGAAGCAGGGGTTTTGCTGAAGGTGGGTATCAAGTCCGGCTGGAACGTGGTCATCGGCACGCGGGGGCAGTGTGGCATGGCCATGAACTTTACCGGCTGGGAGCAGTCCTTCGGCAAGTCCAGCATCGATCTGGCGCGCCTGCAGACCTTTGTGGACCGCGACCTGTTCGCGGTGGCGGAGGCGTACCTGCAGGCGCCAAGCTGGCAGGAGCGTTCCATCGGCGTGGCGGCTGTGAGCGCCCTTTCCCAACCTCTCATCACGCCCGAACAGCTCCGCAAGAGGGGCTTCGAGGCCCCTGATGGTGACCTGGATTTCGCCAGCCAACTGCGGCCGGATGATATCGCCGCTGTGGTGGGCTATGGGGGCGGCATCAGGCGGCTCCTGGGCCGGTGCCGGGAGCTGCACGTCACCGATATGCGGCCGCGGGATGCCTTTCAGACGCTCGTGGTGGGTGAGGAGATCGGTTACAGCCCGGCGGAGGTGCAGGTGCACTCTGAGCAGGAAAACAAGAGCGTTCTGGGCCGCGCCACGGCCGTCTCCATCACCGGCTCGTCGCTGGTGAACGGGACTTTTGAGGAATTGCTCGACTATGCGGCCAACGCGCGCGTCATCGCCGTGTATGGGGCGAGTGCCTGCCTGATCCCCGATGTGCTGTTGGCCAGGGGCGTGCACCTCATCCACACCTACCGCGTATCCGACCCCCAGGCGTTTGAGCGCGGCATGTTGAATGACCTGAACATGGAGGGGGCTGTCCGGAGCACCCAGACGCAACAGGCGATGTGGAGACGGAGCGCATGAAGAAGGCTCGCCTGGGCGTGACCGTGGCTCTCGTAGCGCTCCCCTTGGTGGCGCTGGCGTTCTCTCTGTTTCTGGGCCGGTTCTCCGCTCCGCCCCGTACTATCATCGCCCTGTTGCTCTCCAAGGTGTTCCCCTCCCACGCGCAAGCATGGCCCGCGAACCTGGAGACGGCCATCTTCCAGGTTCGCCTGCCTCGCATCATCCTGGCCATGATGGTGGGCATGAGCCTCTCCATCTCCGGAGCCTCTTTCCAGGGGCTCTTCCGTAACCCGCTCGTCTCCTCCCACATCCTGGGGGTGGCCAACGGGGCGGCTTTTGGGGCTGCCATCGCGATTCTGCTGTCTGCCCCCTTGCTTCTGGTGCAGCTTTCGGCCTTTGCTTTTGGCCTCCTGTCCGTGGGCCTGACCTATGCGACGAGCCGCATCTACCGGGCGACGCCAACGCTGACCATGGTGCTGGCGGGGGTCATCGTGGGGGGCTTTTTTTCTGCGCTTGTGTCCCTGATCAAATATGTGGCCGACCCCCTGGAAAAGCTCCCCGCCATTACTTTTTGGCTCATGGGGAGCCTGTCGGCCACGTCGGCCCGCGACCTGTGGATCGCACTACCGCCTATGCTCGCCGGCATCGTGGGCCTGCTCTTGATCCGCTGGCGTATCAATGTGCTCTCCATGGGCGAAGAAGAAGCCCAGGCGCTGGGGGTGAATACGGGCGTTCTGCGAGTGGTGATCGTCTTGTGCTGCACGCTATGCACAGCGGCGGCGGTGTGCGTTAGCGGGGTGATCGGCTTTGTGGGGCTGGTCGTCCCCCATATCGGTCGGATCCTGGTGGGCCCCGACCACAAGGTGCTCTTGCCCGCAAGCCTGGCCATCGGGGGAACCTACTTTCTGTTGATGGACGACCTGGCGCGCAGCTTGTCCACGGCAGAGGTCCCAATGAGCATCCTCACCGGCATTATCGGTGCACCCGTCTTTGCCTACCTCCTGCGGAGGGGGACGGGATGGGGGTGATGCTGGAAGTACGGCAAGCATCCTTTGCCTATGCCGACGGCCATCGCGTGCTGCATGGCCTCGACCTGGTCGCCGAGAGAGGAGACATCCTCTGCTTGCTGGGGCCCAACGGCTGCGGCAAGAGCACGCTTTTGCGTTGCATCGCGGGCATCCTCAAGTTGGATAGCGGTGAGACCTATGTCGATGGACAGAGTTTGAATCGCCGTGGGCGGCAGCAGACGGCCCGGTTCATCGGCTACGTCCCGCAAGAGCATGCGGCCAGTTTCCCGTACACTGTGCTCCAGGTGGTGGTTATGGGGCGCGCACCCTATCTGGGGGTCTTTTCCGCCCCCTCCCGCCAAGACCTGCGCATCGCGGAAGAGGCCCTCGATCAGGTGGGCATCTCTCATCTGCGGCACAGGCGCTATACGGAGATCAGTGGTGGTGAGCGCCAACTCGTACTGGTGGCGCGCGTGCTGACGCAACAGCCCTCGATCCTGCTGCTGGACGAGCCGACCTCCCACCTCGATTTCGGCAACCAAATGCTGCTCTTGCGCACCATCCGTCGACTGGCCAGGGAGCAGCATCTGACCGTGGTGATGGCCACACACTTTCCTAACCACGCATTGCTCATCTCCAGCCACGTGAGCCTGATGAAAGACGGGCGCTTTGTCGCTGTGGGAACCCCGGACCGGGTCATTACAGAGGACAATCTCGAGTTGCTGTACGGGATTGCCGTGCGCATCATCGCGATGGAGCATGCAGGCCTGCCCGGCAGCGTCGTTATGCCGCTGCTTGGCGTGTGATTCCTGTTTCTGGATTGGCGTTCGCTAGCGACCGGCTCGGGACAGTATTTGAGAATGGAGCATCGTATGGATACGCTGTTTGACCGCATTGCGCAACTGACATCCCAGGGCCAAGAGGCCGTGCTAGTCACCGTCGTGGAGCGGGAGGGCTCGGTTCCGGGCGCGCCGGGGGCCAAGATGCTCGTCACGGCCGATGGGCACACCTTCGGTACGGTGGGTGGCGGAGAGCTAGAGCTGGAGGCCACCGCCAAGGCCCTGGAGGTTCTGCAGCAAAGGCAGCCCACGCTGATGCACTATGCCCTGACGGAGGGCAGCGAGGCGGGCACGGCCGAATCGGTCGGCGCCCTCTGCGGCGGCCGGGCTACCCTGTTCTTTGACTATCTGGGCTATGCCGGGCACGTCTACATCCTGGGCGGCGGGCACGTGGGGCAGGCCATCGCCCGTCACCTGGAGAGGCTACGCCTGCACGTAACCGTGGTCGACCATCGCCCCGAGGTTGCCGAGGCGTTCCGGGGCGCCCACCGGGTGATCGCCGGCAACTATGCGGCCGCCCTCAGCGACCAAGTGGTGTCTGAGGGGAGCTACTTCCTGATCGTCACGCCTTCTCACGCTTTTGATTACGAGTCCTTGCGCGACATCATGGCCTCGAACTGGAAGCCGGCCTACGTGGGCATGCTGGGCTCGCGCCCCAAGGCCGAGGCGATGTTCGCCCGCCTCGCTGAAGAGCTGGGCGCCGAGGCGGTAGATTGGTCGGTGCTCTACTGCCCGGTGGGGCTCGATATCGGCGGCCCCAGCCCGGATGAGATCGCCCTCTCGATCATCAGCGAGATGCAGGCCCTGCGCTACGGCAAGGCAGGGCACAAACACATGCGCCTCGCCCGGCCGCAGGGCTGAACGCCTCGAGTGCCCGGGCTCTTGATCCTTGCGCAGTCGGAATCTCGAGACGCAGAGAGCCAGAGCGGCGGAGGGCCGCAGAGGGGCGGAAGGGTCCTTCCATCTGCCGGATGAGGCGATTCCTTTGGGCTTCGCCCCGCCCACGCGGCTTGCACGTCGAACTACCGGCGGCGTGGGAGCCGCCTCTACTGGGTTTGAAAACACAACCTGGTCAGGAGGTACGATGGCACGCCTATATCGTGGGCGCATTCTATGCGCCTTGTTCGTGGTTCTACTGGTTGCCCTGGCCGGTTGCCGCCCGCAGCAGGCGGCCCCCAGCCAAGAGGCCGAGCCGCAAGCGACGGTGCTGACGGTCATGGAGAGGCCCTTCACTCTCGAGGACCTGCAGGCGCTGGAGCAGGTGAGCGTGGAGGTCGACGGCAAGGCGTATAGCGGCGTGCGCCTGACGGATGTGCTCACGGCCGCCGGTGTGCAGGAGGCCACTGTCGTCCTGGTCGCGTCCGACGGCTACTCGACCAACGTGACGGTGGCCGAGTTGACCGGCGAGTGCCTGCTGGCCTTCAATGCAGGCGGCGGCCTGGACACGGTGATGCCCGGGTTCTCCAAGTCCCCCTGGGTGCGGGATACCGTCATCATCCGCGAGGGCGCGCCCATTGCGGAGCCTGCCGGCGGCGGCGAGGCCACGCCCATTCAGCCGCCCGAGCCGGTTGGCGAGCCGTTCACGCTCACCGACGCCGCCGGGCGCACGGTGGACCTGCCCGGGCTTCCTCAGCGGCTGGTTGTGGTGGGGCGTGCACCCCACATGGCCCTGCACCTCCTCTACATGTTCCCGGAGGGGCGGGAGCGTCTGGTGGGCATGGAGAAAAAGGGGGCAACGGCCAGCGACTTTTTGCCGCTGCTGGACCCCGCGTTCGGCGAAAAGACCGTCTTCGATGCCAACCCCAATGTGGAGCAGATTGCGGCGCTCAGGCCCGACCTGGTGATTATGAAGGGCGTGATGGTCGACGAGTGGAGCGAACTGCTGGCCCAGGCGGGCATCCCCTCGGTCTACCTGGCCCTGGAGACGCCCGAGCAGTTCGCCCAAGACGTCACCAACCTGGGGGCCATCCTCGGCAATCCCCAGCGCGCCGAAGAGATTCTGGCCTTTTACCAGGCGCGCCTGGACAGGCTGCGCGAGGGTATCGCCGAGGTTGCCGAGGCGGACCGGCCGCGCGTGTTGCTGCTCGAATACAGCGACCGCGGCAACAGTGTGGCCGTCCAGGTGCCGGCCAGGGCCTGGATGCAGACGATCGAGGTGCAGACGGCCGGGGGCAACCCCATCTGGCTGGAGGCCGCAGAGGGCACCGACGGCTGGACGGTCGTCAACCTGGAGCAAATCGCCGCCTGGGATGCGGACAAGGTCTTCCTGGTCGTCTGGTACACCCTGGACCCCCAAGCGGTGATCGACGGCCTCAAGGCCGACCCCCAGTGGTCGGCGCTCCAGGCCGTCCGGAACAACGAGATCTACGCCTTCCCGGCCGATATCTATGGCTGGGACCAGCCCGAGCCGCGCTGGATTCTGGGCATGGAGTGGCTGGCCACCCGGCTGTATCCCCAGCGCTTTGGCGACATCGATATGAAGGCCGAGATTCAGGCCTTCTTTGGCGAGTTGTACGGCATGGATAACGCCTCTATCGAAGCGGATATCATGCCCAAGGTGCGCCTGGATGTCCGCTGACGGCAAGGTGCCGGCGTTCGACAAGCGGCGAGCCCGCAGCCGCCTGGCCTGGTTGACGGGCCTGGTGCTGGTGACCCTGGTGCTCTCGCTCTTTCTGGGGCGCTATCCGGGGCCGTACTTTACCCTGCCCAGCGCCCTGTGGAGCGATGCGCTGGCCCTGCGCCTGGTGCTCAACCTGCGGCTGCCCCGCGTTGTGGCCGCGCTGCTGGTGGGCATGGCGCTATCGGCCGCGGGGACCGTGTTCCAAATGATCTTTCGCAACCCGCTGGTGGACTCGGGCTTTCTGGGCGTTTCGGCGGGGGCATCGTTTGGCGCGTCTCTGGCGATTGTCGCTCTGGGCGGCCAGGCCTGGGTGGTCCAGGCCTGTGCGGCTGCCTTCGGCATGCTGGGCCTCGCCGCCTCGTACCTGCTCGGGCTGCGCATTCGCTTTGGCGACTGGGTGCTGCGCCTGGTGCTGGCGGGCATCGCCGTGTCGGCCCTCTACACCTCCGGGACGGGCGTGCTCAAATACCTGGCCGACCCGCTGAAGCAACTGCCCGAGATCACCTTCTGGATGCTGGGTGGGCTGTGGGCGATCACCTGGCCCGATGTGCTGCAGGTGGCGCCGGTGACCGCCTTGTGCCTGGTCATCCTGTACCTGCTGCGCTGGCGGCTCAACCTGCTCTCCATGCGCGACGAGACGGCCTTTTCCCTGGGCGTGGCCGCGGGGCGCGAGCGTCTGGTGCTGCTGGTGGCGGCGGTTGTCTCCACCTCGCTGTTGGTCTCCAAGGCCGGGCTGATCGGCTGGGTGGGGTTGATCGTGCCCCACCTGGCGCGGCGCTGGCTGGGGGCAGACGCGCAGTACGCTCTGCCCGGCGCCATGCTCATCGGCGGGTTCTTTGTCCTCGCTTGCGACGACGTGGCCCGCACCTTGCTTTCCGGCGAGATCCCTCTGGGCATTCTCACCGCCTTTGCCGGCGCAGCCATCTTTCTGGCCATGATGCTCCGGCGAGATTGGCAGGTGCGCCGATGAGCGCCGCCATCGCTCTGCAGGGCGTATCCTTCCGCTACGAACCGTCGGCGCCGCCGGCGCTGGACCACGTAGACGTCGGGTTTCCGGTCGGCGCCATCACGGCCCTGCTTGGCCCGAACGGCTCCGGCAAGAGTACTTTGCTGCACCTGGTCCTGGGCTTGCTGCCCCCGGAAGCGGGCTGCATCAGCCTGTTTGGGCGGCGCCACGACCAGTACACCCGCCGCGAGATGAGCCGCATCGTGGGGTTGGTCCCACAGGACGAACACGTCGTGTTCGAGTTGAGCGTCCTCGAATACGCCCTGTTGGGGCGCGCGCCCTACCTGGACCTGTTGGAGATGCCTCACGAGAGCGACCGCCAGGTGGCCCGCAAGTCGCTGGCCACAGCGGGGATCGAATCGCTCGAGGGGCGCCCCGTGCCCTCCCTCAGCGGGGGAGAGCGCCAGTTGGCGACGGTGGCGCGGGCTCTGACCCAGGAGCCGCAGGTGCTGCTCCTGGACGAGCCCACCTCGCACCTCGATCTGGCCAATGCCCGGCGCATCTTGCGCGTCTTGCGCTCGCTAAGGGAGAACGGCAAGACGGTTATCCTGACGACCCACGATCCGAACGCGGCCGCCTCCGTGGCCGATTACGTGGTCCTGCTGCGTGCGGGCAAGGTCCTGGCGGCGGGGCCGCCCCATGAAGTAATGACCTCGGCGCACCTCAGCGCAACATATGGCGTGAAGGTTGAGGTGCTGCCGGTGCGGGGGGCTATGCTGGTTCTGACCCACGTCCTTTCCGATTGATGCCGTACATAGAGATGGAGGTACCTCCCATGCAGAGAGAGACCGATTGGCTCGAGCTCTGGCGCGAGTTGGTAGAGTTGCAGGCCGCGCACCGCAAAGGCCCGCGTGCCGGCCGGGCCGGCGACGATATGTGGCGCGAGCGGGCGCGCGCCTACGACGCGCAGGTCAAAGCCCGCTGGGACCGGCCCGATTCCAGCCGTGATTTCGTCGTGGCGCAGTTGCAGGCCCACCCCGACTGGAGCGCTCTGGACATCGGAGGCGGGACGGGCGCCTGGGCGATACTCATGGCCCAGCATGCCCGCGCCGTGACGGTGGTCGAGCCGTCGCCGGCCATGCGCGAGGTGCTGCAAGAGAATGTGGCGGCGGCGGGCGCCCGCAATGTGACCGTCGTAGACGGCCAACTGCCGGACCTGCAAGTGCCCCCGCACGACCTCACCCTGTGCTCGCACTCTATGTACGGCGTGCCGGATTTCGCTGCTTTCGTGCACAACCTGCAAGCGGTGACGCGCAGGCTGTGCGTGCTCGTTTTGCGCGCGGCCACCCCCGACGGGGTGATGGCCCAGGCCGCCATGCGCATCTTGGGCCAGCCCCACGATAGCCCAAACTTTCAGGTCGCCTACAACGTCCTGCTCCAGATGGGCATCTTTGCGGATGTGCTCATGGAGAAAGCCGACCTGTGGGCCCCCTGGTCCCACTCTACCCTCGAAGAGGCCCTGGCAGACGTCAAACGCCGCCTCAACGTGCCCGACTCCAGCGAGCACGATGCTTTCCTGCGGGACCTCCTCCGGCGCAACCTGACCTTGGAGGGCGGCCAGTACGTGTGGCCACGGGGTGTGCGCTCGGCCCTGGTGCATTGGTCGGTTGAGGAGAGGCGGTAGTATAATCCGGGGTGCACACTGACCCTACAGCCTCCGGAAAGGACCGCTGCGATGAAGGATCGAGTGCGCTTTGACGCCGACGGCGCCGCGCAGATGCTGGCGCTCTTGGCCCGGCTGGCGGCGGGCGAGGCGGTGCCTCAGGCGGAGGTGGACGCTGCCCTCGCGACGCCCGCCTATGGCCTCTTCTTCGCCCACCACAACCGCTTCCCGGGTCGCAGCCTGGAGCCGGCCGAGTTTGCCGCCATGCTCCGCGCCGTGCCCGCCGGCCGGTTCCGGCCCCAGAACCCCCAGCTCGAGCGCATGTGGCCCCGCTTCCGCGAGGTCCCCGGCCGGTTGCCCGCCCTGCGGGCGCTGCACGCCGAGGTCGCCGGTGGCGACGTGTTGCCCCAAGCCGTGGCGTTGGCTCGCCGGCACCTGCCCGCGGGCGCCGTGCTGGATACTACCGTCTTTATCCTGCTGGATGGGATGAGCGGCGGCTTTGTCTACCAGGGGCAGGTGGCCTTTGACCTGCTGCAGATGCGGGATGCCGAGAGCTTTCAGCGGACGCTGGCCCACGAGCTGCACCACATCGGCGTCGAGCACCTCTGGCGCGACCGGATCGACGGCGCCGGCCTGCCTCCGGCGCAGCACTTGGCGCTGGAATTCGTCGGCCTGCTCCTGGGCGAGGGGAGCGCTACCTACCTCATCAGCGGCGCGCCCCGCGAGCCGGAGGGGATCGAGCAGTGGCAGGGGCACATGGCACACCTGGACGCACTCTTTGCCCGCGCGGAGGACGTCCTGCGCCGCATCCTCGCCGGCGAGATCGCCGACGAAGAGGCCCTGATGGCCGCCATCCAGCCCTTCCTGCAAGGGTACATGGGCGAGGCCTATGCCATCGGCTATGTCATGGTCGAGCGCATGCAGCAGGTGCTGGGCGACGAGGCCGTCCTGGCGTGCCTGAGCGAGCCCCGGCGCACCCTCGCACTCTACAACCAGGCCGCGGCGGGGATCGCCGGTGCCTATCGCTTCGGCGCCGCCGTCGTGGATGGGCTCGCAGGCAGCCGGTACTGATCCACCGACCC
>DAOUGZ010000229.1:0-14343 GCA_034428955.1 Anaerolineae bacterium
GCGTGGCAAAATGGCTTTCCATCCGTAAAAATTACCAAACGAACCCATTTTCGCGCTCGGCGCGAACAGAGGAACAAGTCATGGTACGCGTCATGCTGTCCCTCTGCCAGAGCCTGCTCGGCGAGCATCGCCCCCCGCTGCTGCCGCGTCGCAGGCTCTGCCCGAACTATTGCGGGAGAAGGAGGCGAGAATGGATCCGGTACAGCGAGAGGTGGAGGCGCGGGCTCGCGAAGAGGAAACCAAAGACAAGCAACTCGAGATCTTTCGCGAGCATCCCGATAGCCATCACCTCACAACCAACCAGGGCGTGCGCGTCAGCAGCACCGACGATTCCCTGAAGGCGGGGGAACGCGGCCCGACGCTGATGGAGGATTTCCACTTTCGCGAAAAGCTGACCCATTTCGACCACGAGCGCATACCCGAGCGGGTCGTCCACGCCCGCGGTTTTGGCGCCCACGGCGAGTTCCAGGTCTACGAGCCGATGGGCGAGTACACACGCGCCAAGTTCCTGCAGGACCCATCGGTCAAGACGCCCACCTTTGTGCGTTTCTCTACTGTGGTGGGGTCCCGCGGCTCGGCAGACACGGTGCGCGATGCGCGCGGCTTTGCCACCAAATTCTATACAGAAGAGGGCAACTATGACCTGGTGGCCAACAATATCCCCGTGTTCTTTATCCAGGATGCGATCAAGTTCCCCGATGTCGTCCACGCCATCAAGCCCGAGCCCCACAACGAGATACCCCAGGCCTCGGCGGCCCACGATACCTTTTGGGATTTTGTGGTGAACGCGCCCGAGAATGCCCACATGATCATGTGGCTGCTCTCCGACCGGGCGATTCCCCGCAGCTTTCGCATGATGGAGGGCTTTGGCGTCAACACCTTCCGCTTCGTCAATGCCCAGGGCAAGGGCCGCTTTGTCAAGTTCCACTGGAAGCCGCTGGCGGGGGTCCATTCCCTGGTTTGGGATGAGGCGCAGAAACTCGCCGGCAAGGACCCCGACTTTCACCGGCGCGACCTGTGGGAAGCCATCGAGATGGGCGACTATCCGGAGTACGAGCTGGGCGTGCAGATGATCGAGGAGGAGGACGAATTCAAGTTCGACTTTGACGTCCTCGACGCCACCAAGTTCTGGCCGGAGGAGATTATACCGGTCAAGCGGATCGGCAAGATGGTCCTCAACCGCAACGTGGACAACTTTTTCGCCGAGACGGAGCAGGTCGCCTTCCACCCGGGGAATGTGGTGCCGGGCATCGACTTTACCAATGACCCGCTGCTGCAGGGGCGCCTCTTCTCGTACCTCGATACCCAGTTGATCCGCCTGGGCGGCCCGAATTTCCACGAGATACCCATCAACCGCCCCATTGCGGCGGTGCACAACAACCAGCGCGACGGCTACCACCGCATGACGATCAACAAGGGGCCCGTCAGCTACTACCCCAACTCGATCGAGAACAACAACCCCAGGCCGGCCTCCGCCGAGGAGGGCGGCTACGTCCACTACACGGAAAAGGTGGAAGGGCGCAAGATCCGCGGCCGCAGCTCCAGCTTTGCCGACCACTATAGCCAGGCGACCCTCTTCTGGAACAGCATGTCGCCCGCCGAGAAGCAGCACATCGTCGAAGCCTTTCACTTTGAGGTCGGCAAAGTGCAGAGCAAAGAGATCCGGCAGCGGGTGGTGGACATGTTCAACAACGTCGATGGGGAGCTGGCCGTGCGCATTGCCGAGGGGGTCGGCGTCTCTGCCCCGGCGCGGCGGGGCGGCACGGGTATCACGGCCTCCTCGCCCGCCGTCAGCCAGGAGAACACGCCCAAGAGTGCCAGGACCCGCCGCGTCGCCATCCTGGCCTCCGATGGGTTCAACCACTCGGACCTGATGCAGGTGACTGCGGCGCTGAAGGAGGCCGGGGTGCACACCAAAATCGTGTCCAAGAACCTCGGCACGATCACGAGCGCCGACGGCCGGCAGGTACAGGTGGACAGGAACTATGTCACAACCGGCTCGATCATGTTCGATGCGGTCTATGTGCCCGGCGGCCGGCAGAGCGTAGAGACGCTCAAGACGCAGGGAGACGCCGTCCATTTCATCAACGAGGCGTTCAAGCATGCCAAGCCGATCGGCGCCACCAACGAGGGCGTCGACCTTTTGGCCGAGTCAGACATGCAAAGTGTGACCATCGCGAGCCCGCAATCGCATGCCGAGCTGGTCTCGGATCAGGGCGTCGTGACTATTCGCAACGCCGCCGACATGAGCTACTTTGGCCGGGATTTCATCCAGGCCATCGCTGAGCACCGCCACTGGGCGCGGCAGGCACAGAAGGAGCTGGTCCCCGCCTGACCCTCCCAGCGCCGGCGGCCGGAAGCCATGCCATCCGACCGCCGGCGCCGCGCTTTCAGTCATGTCGCTGCCAATACTGCAACGTCACTTCCGAGTTGGCGATTGGAAACCGCCCCCCTGGGGCCGCGGAGCCTTTCGCCGTGGTGCCAGATCACACGGCCCCCCTGGGGCCGCGGAGCCTGTCGCCGTAGCGCCAGGGGCCGCGGGGTGTAGTTTGCTCTGGGAGCACCAAACGCCCTGTCACCCTGAGCGGGTTCTGCAGGCGTCTCATTGTGACGAACCCTGGCCCGCGAAGGGTCCCCGCGCGCGACGGTAGCCCTTCCGCCGCCCGCAGGAGCACTATCAGGAAGCTTCTCTGCAGCGGTGCGCCGCTCCGTATCGTCGCCTTGGTGCCGGAAAGGGGTGTCATTGCACGTAAGGACCCTTCGCGGGCCAAGATTCGCTACGACGATACATCTGCAGAACCCGCTCAGGGTGACAGAGCGTTTGGTGCCCCCAGGGCGAACCAGACGCGTGCCGCGGAGCCGGGCACCCGTCCCCCACGCGGCACGCGCGGCGGGCTGGTGGCCGCGGCCCGTCGCACCGATTTGCCTGGCAGGAAAACGATTGGCAAGAACTCGCGGGACTGGGTCAGGGGCGGTCGGGCATCAATACGGGGCTCTGCGCAACGCGTAGGCCGGTGTTTCCATACCCGGCGCTCCATGTTCGGCCCGATATGGCACTCAGGCCAACCCTAAAGAACAGGGCCGCGACCCCATGGTGTCACCTTCCGCCGCGCAGACGGCTCTTTAAGGTGAGGGCCATGCTCGGCCTGGGCCGGGGCGCAGCCGGGTTGCCCCTTCCATACCTATTCCGATAGGGCGCAGGGCATGTGCCCGGGCGCGGCTGGTTCCCCGGCTTGTGACATGATGGGGGGTGTCCGATGGTGCAGGTAGTGACGCGCGAAAGCGGCTGGAAGGCCGCCTTTTTTACCATCTGGGCCGGTCAGGCCCTCTCGCTGTTCGGCTCGCGGGTGGCCGGCTTTGCACTCATCTGGTGGCTGACGAGGACTACCGGCTCGGCCACGGTGCTGGCCACGGCATCGCTGGCGACCTTGTTGCCCGGCATCGTCCTGGGGCCGCTGGCCGGCGCTCTGGTGGACCGCTGGAACCGCCGCCTGGTGATGATCGCCGCCGATGGGTTCGTGGCCCTGGTCTCGGCTTGGTTGGCCGGCCTCTTCCTGCTGGGCCGGGTCGAGCCCTGGCACGTCTATGTCGCCATGCTCGCCCGCTCTGCCGGCGGCTGCTTTCACTGGCCGGCCATGCTCGCCTCGACCTCGCTCATGGTGCCCAAGGGCCAGCTCGCGCGGGTCGCGGGCCTGAACGAGACCCTCAATGGGGCTATGGGCATCACGGCTCCACCCCTTGGGGCATTGCTGGTCGCCCTCCTGCCGCTGCACGGCGTCCTGTGGATGGATGTGGGCACCGCCCTGCTGGCCCTTGGGGCGCTCTCTCTCGTCGCCGTTCCGCAGCCGCGCTGCCCGGCCGGCGTCACCGGGGCGCCTGCGAGGCCCGCCTCGCTTCGCCGGGAGATGGCCGACGGGCTGGCCTACATCCTGCATTGGCGGGGGCTCTCTCTGATCATGCTGACGGGCATCGTGGCCAACATGGTGCTGGCGCCGGGCTCGTCGCTCCTGCCGCTGTTCGTCACCCGGCACTTGTTAGGTGGCGCGACCGAGTTGGGCTGGGCGCAGGCCGCGCATGGGGGCGGCATTGTGGCCGGGGGGCTGCTGCTTGGCGTGTGGGGCGGCTTTCGCCGGCGCATGGTGACCTCCCGCGTGGGCCTGGCTAGCTGCGGGCTGGCCCTCCTGCTCCTCGGCCTCACGCCCGGCGGCGCTTTCCCATTAGCCCTGGCCGCCGGCTTCCTGGCCGGCGTGGCTCTCCCCTTCGCCAACGCGCCCATGCTGGCGGCTATGCAGACGGCCATTGCCCCGCAGATGCAGGGCCGCGTGTTCACCCTGATGAGCAGCGCCGTCGATGCCTCCGCGCCTATCGGCCTGGTTCTCGCCGGCCCGCTGGCCGACTCCCTCGGCGTGGGCGCTTGGTACCTGATCGGCGGCCTGGCCTGCATCCTCTTCGGCGCGGCCGGGCTGCTCACACCGGCCGTCGTCAATCTGGAGGATGGCCCTCCCAAGCGCTGACCCCGGCGCCTTTCAGGCAGGCGCGTCTTGCCGGCCCCCGTGTGCACTGGCCCGCCTCTTGCTGTTTGGGGTAAGGAATGCCCAAACAGCCTGTCGGGGGGCGCAGGGATGGGGTACGGGTGGCAGATGAAGCTACGGTAGCGGCTGAGCGTGTGAGGGAAAGCACAGAGGTGCTGCGGCAGGAGGCGGCCCGCATTCTGGAGCGCTACACTGAGGAAATCGTCGTCTCCTGGATCGCGAGCCTCGAACGGGAGGCGTACGCCGGGCGGCCCGGCCCGAACGGCGAGGCGCTGCGCGCCGCTGCGCCGGCACTGGTTGACGGTGTGGTGGCGGTTCTGTGCGGCGAGCCGCCTTCGGTGGGCGCCCCCTGGGCTGCGGCGGTGCGCCGCTATGCGGTGATCCGCCTGGTGCAGGGGCTCACCCAGAGCGAACTGGCGCGCGAGTTCCAACTGCTGCGCCGGGCGATGTGGCGTACCCTGCGCCGGCGCCTGGACGCCGCTCCCTCCCAGGGCGTCTTTGACCTTGCTGAGGCGCTGGATGGCGCTTTTGGCGTGATGAACGCCGTCTCTGTGCGCATCTATCACGGCGATGCAAGGGACCTGGCCGCCCGCCTGCTCGACCTCGCCCACGGCCAATTGGAGGCCGTGTTGCGCCAGATGCCCTCGGGCGTGATCATCGCCGCGGCGCCTTCGGGGCGCCTGCTGCTGTGTAACGAGCAGGCCGCGCGCATTTGGGGCCACCCCTTGCCGCTGCTGGCTGCCATAGAGGATTACACCGCCTGGGAGGGCTACCACCCCGACGGCCGGCCCTATCGACCTCAGGAGTGGCCGCTGAGCCGCTCTCTCTCCCAGGGCCAAGTTGTCACCAACGAAGAGATCCGCATCCGGCGGGGTGACGGGGAGTGGGGCTGGATCAGCGCCAGCTCGGCCCCCGTATGCGATGACCAGGGACGAATCGCCACGGCCGTCATGGTGTTTGCGGATATCGGCCGGCGCAAACAGGCGGAGGCCTTGCTGGAGCGCTATCGCCTGCTCTTCCGACATGCCCATGAGGCCATCCTGTTCATTGACCCGCGGGATGGGCGCATCCTGGAGGCCAACGAAGCGGCCGCCCGGACGTACGGCTATGCGCCGGACCAATTGCTCTCGCTCAGCGTGTACGACCTGCTGGCAACAGATGAAGCGTTCAGGGCGCCCGAGGAGGTCCCCGCTCCGTTGCAGGGTGTCCGCTACGAGACGGTCCACCGGCGCCACGACGGCAGCACCTTTCCGGTGGAAGTCAGTTCGGTGAGTGCGCCATGGAATGGGTGGACAGTCCTTCTGAGCATCATCCGCGACATTAGCGAGCGTCGGCGGGCCCAAGTCCAGCGCGAGGAGGCCCTGGCCGGCGCGCAGCAGGCACAGCTTGAGGCTGAGCGAGCCTCGGAGCATATCAGCCGCATCCTGGAGAGTATCAGCGATGCTTTCTTTGCCCTCGACGCCGAGGGGCGCTTTACGTACGTGAACCAGCGGGCCGCGGCGATCTGGGGCCTCAATCGCGATGAGCTCATCGGTCGCAACCTGTGGGAGGTCTTTACCTCGTTTGCCGGCGACGGCCTGTTGCGCCAGTATCGGCGGGTTGTATCCAGGCGCGAGCCCAGCGTTTCGGAATACTACTATGCGCCCAACGACCTCTGGCTCCAGATCCGAGCTTACCCGGCAGATGGCGGCATCTCGGTGTACTTTGAGGATATCACAGAGCGCAAAAAAGCCGAGGCAGAGCGGGAGAGACTACTCGAGGACCTGCGGCAGGCCAACGAGCGCCTGGTGAGCGCTTCGATTCGCGAGCAAGAGCTGGCCGGGGAGGCGGAGCGCCGGGCTATGGAGGCGGAGAACGCCTTGCGCCTGCGCGAAGACTTTTTGAACGTCGCCGCTCACGAGCTCAAGACGCCGCTCACCAGCCTGCGCGGCCAGGCCGAGCTGACGATGCGTCGCATCGAGCAGGGCCGCCTGGAGAGCCCGGAGCAGTTTCACCGCGCGCTGGAGGTGATCGACCGCCAGGCAGACAGGCTGTCTATCCTCGTCACCCAGTTGCTGGATATCTCGCGCATCGAATCGGGCGAGCTGCAGTTGGACCGGCGCATGACCGACCTGGTGCCGCTGACCCGCACGCTGCTGGAGACGCAACAAGCCCGTACGGACCGGCACACGCTCACCCTGCAGGCGCCGCCGACGCTGCCGGCAAATGTGGATGGGTTGCGCCTGGAGGAGGTTCTCTACAATCTGATCGACAACGCCATTCGCTACAGCCCGCAGGGCGGGCCGGTGGAGGTCGAGCTGGGTACACCGCAGCCGGGCATGGTACGCATCGCCGTGCGCGGCCATGGCATCGGCGTGCCTCCCGAGCAACGCGAGCGCCTCTTCACCCGCTTCTTTCAGGCGAGCCGGCGCCCGGCCGGCGGGTTGGGGCTGGGGCTGTACATCAGCCGGCGCATTGTCCAGCTACACGGTGGGCACATCTGGGCCGAGTTTCCGGAGGATGGCGGCAGCCGTTTCATTGTCACCCTGCCGAGAGACGGCCCGGAAGGGAGCGGCAGGCCATGAGCCAAGCGGCACCCATTCTGGTTGTGGACGATGACGAGAGCATCCTCGAGTTTGTGCGCGAGGCGCTGACCGACGAGGGATATGCGGTGCTGATCGCCACCGACGGCGCCCAGGCGCTCGAGTTGGCCAGGCAGCAGCCGCCCGCCCTCATCCTGCTGGATATGCGCATGCCCATCGTCGACGGCTGGCAGTTTGCCGACACCTATGCCCAAACACCCGGCCCCCACGCGCCGATCATCGTCATGACGGCCGCACGCGACGCGGCCCGCATCACCGAAGAGATCCATGCCGACGGCACCCTGGCCAAGCCCTTCTCGTTGGACAATCTGCTGCAGGTGGTCGAGCAGCATACGGTGTAGGCGGTGGATCATGCCTAGAATAATCGCGGGCGTCAGCAGCGTAGGACTCGCTTGCTTTGCTGATACCTGTAATGGCGAGGCATCGCATGATGACCCGTCTTGACGCACGCATCACGCGCTCAGTTGTTCGGCTACCTGTTGCCGATTGCTCTGCTGGATATGGTGATAGTAGAGCATCACGTAGGCTTGCCAGAGCTCGGGCACGGCTGCTTCCATCTTGAGCGACTCGATCCCCTCAACCAAGGCCTCGTATAGAGACAGCACAACGTTTGGTCCGTCTGGTACTTCCAACATCTCAACCACTGAACTGGTAGAAGGAACCTGGGATCATCGGGATGCTTGAGGGCAGAGCAAAGAGCGGATAGAGCGCTCACGAGTTGATGTGTCCCTTTCCTGTCCCTTTTTTGTCCCGAGACTGTCCCTTGCCTATCCAAAGACGACACCCCTTATAGTATAATGGTTGCACAGATGTGATTGTATGCAGAGAAGACAATCATGTATTCTCTTGCATAGTCAGCACCTGGCTCGCTGTGCGCGATGTCTGCATCTGGTTAACGCGGTTACTGGAAAAGGAGGGTAACAAGGACTTCGTACTCATCTCAGACCGGATTGTGGCCTACAATCAGCAGATAGGAGCGACGGAGATGCCGGAGACAGTCGGAGTGGTCACACGTTGTACCCTGACGCGCCGTCAGGTACTCAGAGGCTTTGGTATCAGTGCCGCTGGCGGCCTTCTGGCAGCTTGTGCACCGCGGGCTGCCTCAACAGCAGTACCTACAAGAGCGTCGGGCACGGAGAGTGGCGCAGAGCAGACCGCTGTTCCAGCGCCTGCTGCAGTTGCAGAACTGGATTATTGGGTTGGTTGGGGAGGTAACACCCCCATTTCCCTTCAGACGGCAGCCGACAAGTTCACTGCCGAGATCAATCCTAACACAAGGGTAACAGTAACCGGAGGCGTAGGTCAGGAGAAGGTCTTGACAGCCATCGCAGGGCAGACCCTTCCAGACATGATCTCGAATGTGGCCTACATGACCATGATTGCCCGTGGAGTCTGCGAGCCGATCACCGAATACCTCAACAAGGCGGATCCTGCTTGCATTGAAGACATCCCCGAGGAGTTCTGGACCACTTTCCGGTGGCAGGGGCAAGACTATGGTATACCCGGCGTAGCGTCTTTTGCTTCGCACGCGCTTGGCATTAACGTCGGCTTGGCAGAAGAGGCCGGCTTGGACCCCAGCAACCCGCCACAGACATGGGACGAGGTTTTTGAGTGGCACAAGACCCTGACCAAATTTGATGATGCAGGCAACCTGCTGGTTCTGGGCATGGATCCATTGGATGATATGGGCGGCTCGATCGCCAACAATCCTTGGTTCTGGCCCAAGTCCTGGGGATTTGACTTCTTCAAAGACATGGAGTTCGACATTGACCGTCCGGAGACTGTGGAGATCTTCGAGACCATCAAGATGTTCTACGACCATGTCGGAGCGGAAAAGATGGCCGGTTTCCGCTCTGGCTATAGCACGTGGACAGCCAGCCCCAATTCCGGTTTCCCCGCAGGTGCGCAGGCCATGATCATTACGGGCAGTTGGTCCCCGGGTTGGCTGGCTCTGTCTGCTCCGGACAAGGACTTTACCTTCACCTGGATGCCGGTCCCCGCTAACAGGAAAGGGAAGAAAGTCCAGACCTTCGGCGGGCATACCGTCCTGATCAGCAACACCAGCAAGCATCCGGAGGAGTCGTTCGAGTTCGAGCGTTACCTGGCTTGTGACGACGAGGCGGCCGACATTCTCTTCAAGGAGAACGGATTCACACCCGGCCGCGTATCCTGGTGGAAAGCCTTGACACCGGCGGATTACGAGGGGTTCGATGGAATGGAGTTCTTTATTGAGAGCCTTACCGGGGCAGCCAACGAGTTGTGGGCGACCGAGGCAAACCCTGTAACGGATCAGACCAACCAGGAATTCGTCAAGGCTCGCGAAGCGGTGATATACGGCGAGATCACTCCTGCAGAGGCGGCAAAGCAGATGCAGGAAAATGTCAGCAAGGCCCTCGAGGATATGCTGGCAGGCTGATGCGAGATAAGAGGGAGCAGTGGGAGTAGACCATTCCCACTGCTCCCTGCGCTTTGGGAGGGGATTATGCAAGCAATCGTCAGAGAGCGTCGGCGGCGGAATCTGCGTGAACTGCGAAGCGTCGCGAAGGGTCTTTTGTTCACGGGGCCATGGCTCCTGCGACTGCTCTTGTTCACGGTCTATCCAATCGTCGCATCCCTCTACTTCAGCTTCACGCGCTATGATGTTGTTCGCCCGCCACGCTTCATAGGTATTGCGAACTATGCCGAGGTGCTCCTGCGCGACATGGATTTCCGTACCGTGCTTGGCAACACGATGTACTTTGTGTTGATAGGTGTGCCTGCTACTGTTGTTGTAGCCTTCCTGTTAGCCAACTTGCTAAACACCGAACTACGCTTCCGGCCGTTTTTCCGCACTATCTTCTTCATCCCAGCTATTGTGCCATCGGTGGCCAGTGCAATGGTCTGGCTCTGGGTCTACAATACCCAGTATGGAGTGATCAACTCCTTCCTCATCTCACGTGGGCTTACTGCGGTTCCCTGGCTCTCCAGTGCAAGCCTGGCCAAACCATCGCTGATACTCATCCAGTGCTGGGCGCAGGGCACAACAATAGTCATCTTCCTGGCGGCATTGCAGGACGTGCCTCGTTCACTGTATGATGCAGCGCTGGTAGATGGTGCCAACCGTTGGCATCGTTTCTGGAATGTCACGATTCCTATGAGCACACCCGCGATACTCTTTGCGCTGCTGATGGGCTTGATCAACACTTTCCAGATGTTTGAGATGCCCTGGCTCCTGACTGGCGGGGGGCCGAACCAGGCCACTGAGCTTTACGGTATTCACCTGTACCGCAACGCCTTCGTCTACTTCAAGATGGGCTATGCTTCATCGCTGGCTTGGATTCTTTTCGTCTTGATTATCGTTTTCAGCATCGCCGTGTTCCGCAGTTCGGCCCGCTGGGTCTACTATGGGGGCGCTGCAGACTAGACGTCTGAGGCATTTGCTGGAGGAAACCCAACAATGAGCGATACTATGGCAGACCTGGAACGCTCCCGCGAGTCGCAGTTGGCTATGTCAAAAAAGGCCACGAGGAGTGGCAAACGGATAATCTGGGGTAGGTTACTGCGCAGCATCGCCCTACATGTGGTGGTTGTAACCGCTTCTTTTCTCTTTGTGCTGCCCTTTGCTTGGATGGTTTCGACATCGTTGAAGGATGATGCTCAGACGTTCCACGTTCCACCTATTTGGATTCCGAATCCTGTGCGCTGGTCCAACTATCCTGAGGCGCTCACCTATCTGCCCTTTGGCCGCTATGTCGTGAATACCCTAGCTATTGCCGCCTGCAGCGTTATCGGCGGCACCCTTTCGTCGGCCCTAGGTGCGTATGGTTTCTCTCGCATCCGTTGGCGGGGCCGCGATACATTCTTCTTCATAACCCTCGCTACCATGATGATCCCATTCCAGGTGCAGATGATCCCTCTGTTTCTCACCTTCCGCCAACTGGGGTGGCTAAACACTTTTCTGCCCCTGATCGTGCCTGCCTTTGGCGGATCGCCGTACTTTATCTTTCTACTGAGGCAGTTCTTTTTGAGCATTCCACAGGATCTCTCTGACGCGGCACGTGTGGATGGGTGCAATGAGATAGGCATCCTGCTACGAATCATCCTGCCTCTGGCCCGACCGGCCCTCGCCGTCGTTGCGCTGCAAATTTTCCTCTGGGCCTGGAACGACTACCTGGGGCCACTCATATACATCAATGACGAATCCAAATACACCTTAGCTCTGGGTATCCAACTTCTTAGGACATCGACGCAAGCGATAATGCGCCTTGCCTGGCCTTATCTCATGGCTGCTAGCACCGTCACAATCTTCCCGGTCGTGGCCATCTTCTTTCTGGCTCAGAGAACATTTATCGAGGGTATCACCCTCACTGGGGTGAAAGGTTAAGACAAGACAAAGCGCTGGTAACATCACAATTGGGTTCGCAATAGCAGCGGTTTACCGAAACCGACAAGGGGAGAGACCATGCAGAGACAGTGCTTTGACCACGATTGGCAGTTCCATCTGGGGAACGCCTCAGCGGGGCACTGGCGCGAGCCGGAAGATTCGGCCTGGCGTCATGTGGATCTCCCCCATGACTGGAGCATCGAACTTGAGCGAGGGCCAGAGGAGCCCAGTGGAGCATCGAACGGCTTCTTCCAGATGGGCTGCGGATGGTACCGCAAGACGTTCAATGCTCCGGAGGATTGGCGCGGACGGAAGGTGTTCGTAGAGTTCGAGGGTGTGTACATGAACGCCGAGGTTTGGCTGAACCAGCAATTCCTCGGACGGCATCCCTACGGCTATACGACATTCTGTTATGACCTAACGCCCTATCTCAAGCAAGGTGAAGAGAATGTGCTGTCAGTCAGTGTGGACAATGCGGCCCAGTTGAACAGCCGCTGGTACTCAGGCTCGGGCATCTATCGTCACGTGTGGCTGATGGTGGCAGAGCTTGTGCACGTGGCTCACTGGGGAGTCTATGTCACCACGCCGGAGGTCTCGGCTGAGGCGGCGACAGTACGCGTACGCACCACAGTAGAAAATGCTGGGGAGGCGACGCAAGAGGTTACCGTGCGCACGCACCTAGTTGCGCCCGACAACTCGCTGGTGGCGACAGCTGAGGCTGTGGCGCTGGCGGTGGGGGCCGGCGAGACCCAAGAAGTCGTCCAGGATTTGCAGGCCGCTCGCCCCCAACTCTGGACGCAGGCAACGCCTGCTCTCTACCATCTGGAGACAGAGGTGCTGGCCGAGGGGCGGACACTGGATACGGCCACCACACTCTTCGGCATCCGTCGCATCGAGTTCGACGCCCATCGTGGCTTCCTGCTCAACGGCGAGCCGGTCTTGCTCAAAGGCGGCTGTGTCCATCACGATAATGGCGTGCTGGGCGCGGCTGCCTTTGATCGTTCAGAAGAGCGCAAGGTTGAGCTGCTCAAGGCCGCGGGCTACAACGCTATCCGCTGCGCCCACAACCCACCTTCCCCGGCGTTCCTCGAGGCCTGCGACCGGCTGGGCATGCTCGTGATCGACGAGGCCTTTGACTGCTGGCGCATAGGCAAGAACCCTTACGACTATCATGTCTCCTTCGACGATTGGTGGCGCCGCGATCTGCAAAGCATGATCCTCCGCGACCGCAACCACCCCTCAGTGATCATGTGGAGCATCGGCAATGAGGTAGGGGAGAGGAACGGGCGCTCGGGCGGGGTGGATATCGCTCGCCGCCTCGCTGGGGAAGTGCGCGCACTGGACCCGACGCGGCCGATCACGGCGGCGGTCAATGGCGGTGGGCCGGGCTGGCCGTGGTCCGATACGGACGATGTCTTTGCGGTCTTGGACATCTGCGGCTACAATTACCAAGAGAGACAATATGCGGTCGATACCCAGCGACACCCCGAGCGCATCATCTATGGCTCCGAATCGACGGCGGGCGAGGCGTTTGAGCACTGGATGAGCGTGTTGGAGATGCCTAACGTCATCGGTGATTTTGCCTGGACGGCCCTGGACTATCTGGGTGAGTCGGGCATTGGGCGGGTTGTCTTTGAGGACAAGCCGGGGGAGTTCCTGGGCAAGTATCCCTGGCACCAGGCCAACTGTGGCGATCTGGATCTGTGTGGCTTCAGACGGCCTCAGTCCTACTACCGCAGCGTTCTCTGGGGCGACATTGAACTCTATATCGCCGTCCACGACCCTGTGCCGCAGTGCAAGACGCCCAAGACCACCTATTGGGGCTGGCCGGAGGTGTGGCCAAACTGGACATGGCCGGGCTGCGAGGGGCAAGTATTCAGGGTGGACGTCTACTCGCGTTGCGAATGGGTGGAGCTGTTCCTGAATGGCAGATCATTGGGTGTGAAGCCGAGCACACGTGAGGAGCGGCTCATAGCCACATTCGAGGTGCCCTACGAACCCGGCGTGCTTAGCGCGGTCGGCTACTCTGGCGATGAGAAGGTGGTTGAGTGTGAAGTAAAGACGGTAGGAGCGGTGGCCGGCATCCGGCTGGCGCCCGACCGCAGCGTGCTCAAGGCTGGGGAGAGAGACCTCTGCTTTGTGACAGTCGAGGTGGTAGACGCGAGTGGGCAGGTCGATCCGAATGCAGTTACGCCCATCTTCTTCACTACCCAGGGCGAGGGCTTCCTCACCGCAGTCGGTAATGGCAACCCGATGAGCACCGAGCCGTATCGCGGCAATCGACGCCAGGCCTATCGGGGGCGCTGCTTGGTGGTTGTGCAATCCAACGGCCGACCAGGCAAGATCCGCCTGCGTGCTCAAGCCGACGGTCTGGATGGCGCTGAGGCCACCATCTGTGTTAAGTAGTCTGGCAGTACTGCGCTCGGCGGGCCGTCTTACGGGTGGCCTGTCGGGCGCAGTAGGCGCTGCAGCAGCCCGCGAAGGCTCTCGAACTCGAGGCTTTGGCAGGAATCCGGCCGACAGCTGGCCAATGGCAGGCCCGGCGGATGAGAACACGCCCTAGAGACAATACCGTTCAAATAAGACATATGACGAGGGGCGGCTCCTGTGGCATACTTTGTATGACCAAACACAAAGGAAGCCAGGAGACCGCCCCATGGGATTTAGGATACGCGAAGTTGAAGCGGAAAGCAAGTTCAGCAGCCGGTTGTCGCTGGAGGCCATTGGCCGAGCGGTGCCACCTGGCGAGATCGAAGCCGTATTGGCAGAGGAAGGCGCGAAGGAGCAGCGCGAGCGCAAGCTCAACGCCTTCGTTACTGCGTTACTGGTCATTGCCATGAGCATTTTCTCGCATCTCTCCATGGCA
>DAOUGZ010000230.1:0-9128 GCA_034428955.1 Anaerolineae bacterium
GTCGGCGATGGCGCTGGCACGCCGGGCGCCATCGGCCAGGATGTCCCAGACGCGATCGGGGTCCTTCTCCAGTTCGGCGCGTCGCTCGCGCAGGGGCGCCAGGGCCTCGGCCAGGTCGCGGGCGAACTCACGCTTGTGAGCGACGCAGCCGATGCCGGCGTGGCGGCACTCGTGGGCGATCTCGTCAATCCGCCCCGGCTGCCCGTAAAAGATCTGGTGCAGCATGTGCACGTTGCAGATGTCGGGGTTGCCGGGGTCGCTCTTGTAGCGGCGCGCCGGGTCGGTGACCATCGTCATCACCCGCCTCTGGATTTCTTCGGGCGAGGCCGCGATTTCGATATGATTATCGAGCGATTTGCTCATCTTGTTCACGCCGTCGAGCCCCATAATGCGCGGCGTCTCGGTCAGCTTGGCCTGCGGCTCGACCAGGACGGGGCCGAAGTGGCTGTTGAACCGGCGTACCACCTCGCGTGTGAACTCGAGGTGCGGTAGCTGGTCCTCGCCGACGGGCACGGTATCCGCCTTGTACAGGGCAATGTCCGACGCCATGAGCACGGGGTAGCCCAGCAGGCCATAGTTCACGTTGTCCGGCTGCTGGCGCACCTTCTCTTTGAAGGTTGGCAGGCGCATCAGCCAGCCCATCGGGGTGACCATCGATAGGATAGTGTGCAGCTCGGTCACCTGGGGCACGTGCGACTGCACAAAGATAATGCTCTTCTCGGGGTCCATCCCGGCCGCCAGCCAGTCCAGCGCCATTTCGTACGTGTTTTCACGCAACAGTTGTGTATCGCGCAGGGTGGTCAGCGCGTGCAGGTCGACGACGGCGTATACGCAGTCATACTCCTCCTGCAAGGCGACATAATTGCGGATGGCGCCCAAATAGTTGCCAAGGTGCTGCCGCCCCGTGGGCCTGGCGCCAGAAAAAACTCGACCCTTACTCACCTCTCCCGTGACTCCTTTCCGCCGACGCATTACTGTGAAGCGGCCCCAGTGTACCACAATTCGTGGGCAGCGGCAAAGGGTCCGGTGCCGCGCCCCGGGGCACCGGCTGCGCCGTTCTCCCCGCCAATGGCACACTCCTTGCTCTATTCGTACACCGCCCCGGTTTGTGGCAGAGATTGGCCTGGGAGGAGTGCGCTGAC
This sequence comes from Anaerolineae bacterium, assembly GCA_034428955.1. Taxonomy (GTDB): domain Bacteria; phylum Chloroflexota; class Anaerolineae; order SpSt-313; family SpSt-313; genus DAOUGZ01. The sequence continues at coordinate 1,143 of DAOUGZ010000230.1, forward strand.
CGCCAAAGATGTACTGCAGACGGCTGGGAAGACAGCTCTGGTGGTGGCCACGTTGGCGGCGCTGTACCTCCTCTACCTCTTGCGTGGCCTCGTGCTCACCGTCTTTCTGGCGATTACCCTGGCTACTGCGCTGCGCCCCGCCCTGGCCTGGCTGCAACGTAGGCTGCGGTTCACACCGGCTGTGGCGGGCATTACCCTCTATGGCAGCGTCACGCTGGCACTATTGGGGGCGGTAGTTGGCCTGGTTCCGGCGATGGTGGGGGACACGATGATGCTGGTTGAGCGCAGCCCACTCCTCTACAACCGCTGGTATGTCCTGGCCAGCGACCTGCGCGCCGTGGCTCAGGTGCGCCTGCATCTCTTGTTGCCGGAGCTGCCGCCGGAGGCGCAGGTCAGCGCCTGGCTGGCCGGGCTGGCGGCAACCTTCCGGCAGTCGTTGCCCCAGTTCGCCCTCAACGCCGCCGGTATTATCGGCAACATGCTTCTGGGCCTTGTGCTGGCTTACTACTGGCCCGAAGCACGGGATGCCTTGGTGTCTTCTGGGCTGCGGGCTGTATCGCCCGAATATGAGCAGAGGTTCCTGTCAATCTGGGAGGACATCGAGCGCCTATTGGGGGCCTACATAGGGGGCCAGGTGATGCTGAGCGCACTGATTGGGCTGGCCTCTTTCGCCGCCTTTGTGGTCATCGGCCTGCCGAACCCCCTGCTGCTGGCGTTCATCGGCGCGCTATTGCACGTCGTGCCGCTTATCGGGGCATTCATTGGCGCTGTCCCAGCCGTCTTGGTCGCCGTTTCGATTTCTTCGGGCCATGCAGTGGCGACGGCTGTGATTCTGCTGGTCATCCACCAGGTCGAGAATAGCCTGATCGCGCCGCGCGTGCTGGAGCGCCAGATGGGTTTGAGCCCCATCCTCATCATCCTGGCCATTACGGCCGGCGCCAGCCTAGGCGGCATCCCCGGTGCTCTGATCGCGATCCCGGTGGCAGGGATGGTGTGGATTGTGCTTCGCGACCTGCTGATCGAGCCCGCGGGCGGCGAGCCGAGGGTGCAGCGAACTCTGGCCGAGGCTGAGCGGATCGAGGGGGAACCGGAGTAGTCCTACCCATTGCGCGGTTCCGGGGCCTGAGGCGCCATCTATCAGTGGCTCGCAGTCATCCTGATGGCTCGCGCCTTGAGGCGGCGCCAACCGGGTTGAGGAATGATATCGGCCAACGGGACTCATGCGGTCGGCCACTGTTAACGCGTACGCGCGGCTTATAGTAATCGACAGATTGGCGCCTGCTAATCAACTCTGGCCGTTATGATCAACACCCGGCGCCTCCAAGGCCCCGGAACCACCCAATGTATGTATTAGCAAGAACCGTGCCATCACTGCAAGGGAGCCGCTTCTTTTTGAGGCTTTTCCGGCCAATGGCACATATCTTGCTCGCTCCCCAGATGCCCACGGCAGCAAAACTCGAGCATGGATGAGACAAAGGCGGGACGATGATTAGGAGAGTGCTACCCCCGCGTTACCAGAGCGCTGAGGGGCGATTGGTTGACTATGAGGTGACTTTTGAGGCCGCGGAGGGGTATCCCGTTGACCTCTGGTCGTTCCGACTCGACAAGACCTACATCCCTTGGAGCACCTGGGAGGCCTACCTGTCCGAGGGTGCGCCGCGGCTTCCCTCCACGCCGCCGAACCTGGTTGGTGGGACCTATGCGCTCAAGACGCTTCCCAAGGAGCACGAGCGTACCGTGGAGGACGTGACGCTGCGCCTGCGCGAAGAGACGCAAGTGGTGCAAAAGGAGGGTTGGCGCCTGAGTGCGTATCAGCGTCACTTTCGCTTCATGTCGCCGGCGCTGGTGGATGCTTTCAACGACATTGTGCCCTACCTGCAGGATCCCGGCGCCTACCAGTGGGGCATGATACGCAACATCCTGGTCAGCTATGTCGATTCCGCAGCCCTCGACTATCCGCAGTTGCGTGACCCGGCGTATTTTGAGGCCCGCCGCCTGGATGCCACGAGCCTTTGGGAGGTCCTCGACTGCATCTCCCAGGTGTTGGCCGCCAAGTGGGAGCTGGGGTTTGGCGAGTGCCTGTACAACCCCGACCCTAGCAACTTTCAACTCCCGGATCTGGACCCGGCCGTCGAGGTTGGAGGCTGGCTGCTGAACCACTTCCCGGCGCTGCGCGACGGCGATTTGCCGACGCCGTTCTCTCGCTTTGTAGATCAGCACCGGCGCGAGCTTCAGCCGCAGGCAAATATCAACAACGTACAGGAAATCGCCGACGAGTTCGGGAGCGAGGCGGTGCCCGGCCTCTTTGGCGATGTGTGGGCCCAGCGCTACGGCTATGAGGCGCTCCTGGCAGACATTGAGCAGGCTCTCGCTACGCCCGAGCAGTTGGTGGGGCTGGGCTGGCTCCACAATGTACGGCTGATGCGCTAGCGCGGCGCCGCACGTCCGAGTAATATGGCGTCGCATGGGGCGAGTCGCATCCATCGGAATCTCTGCGGTGCACTACTAGCCGACTCGAGCTGAGCAATTCGCCTGCAGAGGAGAAGGCAGATGAAGGTCAGGCCGTCGGTAAAGCGAATATGCGACGGCTGCAAGATCATCCGGCGCAGGGGTGTCATTCGCGTGATCTGCAGCAAGAACCCGCGCCACAAGCAGCGTCAAGGCTAGAGACGCTCGATCGCGGATGGCTGTTGATATCGATATCGGGGCCGGCGTTCGTGATGTCGATGGGCGCCCCTCCGGCATGGTGTCGGGGGTGGTGATCGATCCGGGCGGCGAAGATGTCACGCACATTGTTATCCGGCGTGGCGCCATCTTTCCGGCGGAGGTGGTGGTGCCCATCGAGTTGGTCGCCCGGATTACCGACCACCAGGTGATACTATCCATTCCAGACCGCGAAGTGGCTGACATGCCTTCCCTGGAGGCTTCTGCCTCCGAGCCGCTAGAGGTAACCGACCAAGACGCCTCCGGGTTGGGGCCGCCGGCTCAGCCGAACGTGTGGGTCGGCAACCCGGGCATCACCCTGCCCCCCTTGCTGACAACCGCTACGAATGTGCAGCCCTACGTCGTTGAGCAGTGGCGCAATGTGCCCGAGCAGAGTGTGGTGCTTCGCGATGGGCTGCCGGTGCGCACCCGCGACGGGCGGGTGGTGGGCGCCGTAGATGAGCTGATCACTGACCCGGCCAGCTACGCCGTGACGGGTATCGTGGTGCGCGTTCGCGGGTTCCGTCGCGGCAAGGCGATTCCGGTAGACTGGATTGAGAGGAGCGATGAGGAGAGCGGCATCGTTCTGGCCGTCGATCGAGAGGATGTCAAGGGGTTACCCGATTACCACTAGCAGCCTCTACATGCTCTACGCCACAGGCCCGGCCTATGGGCCGGGCCATACGCCTGCGGTGCCGGATGTCTCGGGAGTGGCTTGCGAGCCCGGAATGGCTGATCTCTCGGCGACGAGCGGCCTGCCCCTCTGGCTGGATAGGCAGCATGGGCAACTGGTGCTGGCGCAGCCTGGCTACACCATGCACGTCGAGCCCTGCTCTCTCCGATTGGTGGACGATGTGCTGTATGATCCGCCAGCAACGGCGCCGGATGTGGTGTATTGGACCTTTGGCGACGTCGCGCTACCGGCTGATGAAGGCGTCTTTGCTGAGCACGGCGTGCACCACAACCTACTCCTTCTACCGGCGGTGCGGCTCGGACCCGAGCCGGCCAAGACGCGTGGACACGTGATGATCTGTGCCGATGGGCTCGAGTGCCCGGAGGTGTATGGCGTTGTGCACGGCCGGGCGCTCTTTCTGCTGCAGCAGGCAATGGAAGAGCCGGCCCACGCCGGCCGAACCGTGCAGTTGGCGGATGTTCGGCTGGTTGAGGCTGAGCCTGGCCAGAAGGTGGCGGTGCCAGCTGCGTATGGCGTGGTGATTGTCAACCCGGGCTCCGAACCACTCGTGCTCTCCAACCTGGCGGCGGCTGCTGCCCGGCCCGACCCGCAGTTGTACCAGCGTATGCATGGCGCGGCCTATTTCCTGACGGAGAGGGATGGAGCTGTTGCGCTGGAGCCCAACCGACACTACCGGGAGCCGCTCCCCGAAGCGCGCGAAGACGCGCCGCTGCACGCACCAGAGATGGGCATCCAGGACCAGGTGCCTCTGTACAGCGCCTTTGTGCACGAGCCGGAGCGCTTTGCTTGGTTGGCACAGGGTGTGCCTGCTGTGAGTGGCGTGGGCTGATGGCCGGCGAACGCGAGGCAGCTCTTGAGGAGCTGGCGGCTGAGGTGCGCGGGTGCGAGCAGTGCCGCTTGCACCTCTCGCGAAAGGTGGCCGTTCCCGGCGAGGGTCCACTGGATGCAAGGCTGATTCTGGTGGGCGAAGCGCCGGGTGCGGAGGAGGACTCGGCGGGGCGGCCCTTTGTCGGCGCCTCCGGACGCTTTTTGCGGCGTGAGATGGAGGCGGCCGGCATCGATGTGGGGCCAATCTACATCACTAACGTGGTCAAGTGCCGCCCTCCGGGCAACCGCACGCCGCGAGCCGATGAGATCGCCATCTGCACCGGACTCTATCTGGCCCGGCAGGTGCGGTTGGTGCGCCCGCAGGGCATCGTTACCCTGGGAGCTACGGCGGCCGGCGCCATCCTGGCCAACAAGGTCAAGATGGCAGACGCCCACGGGACCTGGCGTTGCGATTACGATCTGACTGACGAGGAGCTGCCGGTCTTTGTCACCTACCATCCCGCGGCGGCGCTGCGCAGTGAGCGCTGGCGCAGCGAGCTAAGGGCAGACCTGGCACGACTGGCAGCATCCCTGCCCGAATAGTGACTCGTAGAGATATGGCTGGCACCAGCCCGCTGGAGGCGCGATGCAGGCCATTGCAGCAGGGCGGCCAGCCACACGTGTGAGGGGCACGAGGAGGATTACAGATGAACAAGACCGACTTTTTGCGGCGGGTGCAGGACAAGCTGAACCTGGCCGACATGGCCGAGGCCGAAACGGCTACCCGGTCCGTATTGGCGGCCCTGTCGGACCGCATCAGCGACGATGAGGCAAAGGACCTGGCGAGCCAGCTACCGCACGAGTTCAACCAGTTCATCCGCCGGCGTACCGGCCCCCTGCAGAAGATGGATACCGACACCTTCGTCCATCGCATCCAGGGCGACCTGGACATCGACTCCTACGGCCATGCGACCAATGTGGCGATGGGCGTCTTTTCTGTGATCAAAGAAGCAGTCAGTGCCGGCGAGTGGGAAGACGTGGCCAGCCAGCTCCCCAGTGAACTGGAGGAGTGGTTCATCAAGGCTTGATGTGCACTCCGGCAAGGGGCAAGCAGAGCCTGCGCTGTGTTCGCACGGCGCAGGCTCTTTGCGACTCTGGACTATTCCTGGCCTGCGTTGTATAATAGGCGTAGGCAGGGTCCAATGGAGGATTCGCGCCACAATGCCTGTGGGTGGATGCCCGCAGGCCTTGGGGGCACCGGCGCGCGGGCGTGAACCTGCAGCGGTAGGTATGGTGCCCTCCTTTTGTTCCCCTGGGAGGTACGCGGGTGAGAGAGATTCGCGCGCTGGATGTGACGGCCATGGTGGCTCGCCTCTGCCAGGAGGCCAACGTAGAGCTGGGCGACGATGTGCTGGCCGCCCTCAAACAGGCACGCGCTAATGAGCCCTCCCCGACCGGGCGTGCCGTCCTCGACCAGATCCTGGAGAATGCCCACATAGCGCGCAGAGAGCGCATGCCTCTTTGCCAGGATACCGGCCTCGCGGTAGTCTTTGCCGAGCTTGGGCAGGATGTGCACGTGGTGGGTGGTGACCTGCGCGTGGCCATCGTTGAGGGTGTGCGGCTGGGCTATGAGCAGGGGTATCTCCGCAAATCGGTAGTCGACCGGCCCTTCTCCGCTCGCCTCAACACCCGCGACAATACGCCCCCCGTAGTCCACTTTGATGTTGTCCCCGGTGACCGCTTACGGCTTGTGGTGGCGCCCAAGGGCGGCGGCAGCGAGAACATGAGCTTTTTGCGTATGCTGGTGCCGGCTGATGGCCGGCAGGGCATTGTCGATTTCGTTGTGGAGTGTGTGGATCGTGCCGGGGCTAACCCTTGCCCACCGGTCATTGTGGGGGTAGGCGTCGGCGGCACGGTGGAGCAGACGATGCTCCTGGCCAAGCGCTCGCTCCTGCGCCCCCTGGATCAGCCCAACCCCGACCCAGAGACAGCCGAACTGGAGGCGGAGATACTGGCTCGCGTCAACGATCTGGGAATCGGCCCGGCCGGGCTGGGCGGGCGCTGCACGGCGCTGGCTGTCCATGTGGAGACGTTTCCCTGTCACATTGCCAGCCTGCCGGTGGCGGTCAACATGCAGTGCCACTCGGCGCGCCACAAAGAGGCTGTTCTCTAGCGGCTTGGACGGATTCGATCGGTCGTTGATCGCGGGGCCAGGTGCCCAGATGTGGAGGGTTTCAAGGTGCAGATAACCACGCCCCTCAGCGATAGAGTGATCGAGCAACTATATGCTGGGGATTCGGTCCATATCACGGGCACCATCTATGTGGCTCGCGATGCGGCACATAAACGCTTCGTCGCCGCTCTGGAGTTCGGCGAGCCCTTGCCCTTTGATCTCCATGGCCAGATCATCTACTATATGGGCCCTTCGCCGGCCAAACCCGGCTACCCCATCGGGTCCGCCGGGCCCACGACCAGCTATCGCATGGACCCTTACACGCCGGCACTGCTGCAGGCCGGGCTAAAGGGTATGATCGGCAAGGGGAATCGTAGCGCCGGTGTGCGCCAGGCGCTGCGGCGCTTTCGTGCCGTGTATCTGGGCGCCGTCGGAGGCGCGGCGGCGCTAATCGCCCAGTCGGTACGCTCGGCGGAGGTGATCGCCTATCCGGAGTTGGGCGCCGAGGCCGTGTACCGGCTCGAGGTCATGGGCCTCCCAGCGATTGTGATCAATGACATCTATGGCGGCGATGCTTACGAGTTGGGCAAGGCGGCCTACCGCCGGGAGGACACACAGTAAAGGTCGAGATGGGCGGCGCGACGGGAGTGCTGTGGAGTGGTAGGTAGCTTGGGACCGTTCTTTTGCGATCGACAGAGAGGAGACCGCAATGCTTGTCCGAGAACGCATGACGCTCGACCCCGTGACCGTAACCGAGGGGACGTCGATGCATGAGGCGTTGCGCCTGATGCGCGAGCACAAGATCCGCCGCCTGCCGGTGCTGAACAAGGCGGGCAAGCTGGTGGGTATGGTCGCCGAGAAGGACTTGCTCTATGCTTCCCCCTCTCCGGCGACGACCCTGAGCGTGTTCGAGGTCAATTATCTTATCGCGCAGATCAAGGTCGGTCAGTTGATGAGCGACGACCTCATCGCTATCAGCGACGACTGTCCGATTGAGGAAGCGGCGCGTATCATGGCCGACAACAACGTCAGTGGACTGCCCGTGTTGCGCGAGGGCAAGCTGGTCGGCATCGTCACCGAGACCGACCTCTTCAAGGTCTTCTTGGAACTCTTGGGCGCTCGCGATCGTGGCCTGCGGGTGACCCTGCTCGTGCCCAACCGCCGGGGCATACTGGCATCTTTGACCGGAGCCATTGCCGGGCTCGGCGGCGACATTATCACCCTGGGCACATTTGAGGGCGAGAAACCAGAAACGGGCCTGCTCACGCTCAAGGTGCGCGGCGCAGACAAGGAGAAGCTGCTGGAGGCCTTCAAGTCGCTGGGCGTAGAGGTGGTTGACATCCGAGACTCGTAGCGCGCAGCTCTCGACGATTCGAGCCACGGGTTGTGGCCTTTCCGTGCAATTGATGTGCCTACGCCTCGAGTTGGAGTGCTGATGTATCTCAAGGTAATCGCTTGTGAAGTGCTGGCGCGTGAGGTCTACCTAGCGGCGGCGACCTCGCCGCACATTGTGGACGTCGAGCTGGTGGCCAAGGGGCTGCACGACACGCCCCAAGTGTTGCGCACCGAGCTGCAACGACGGATTGACGCCGCCGACGCGGAAAAGTAT
>DAOUGZ010000231.1:0-1826 GCA_034428955.1 Anaerolineae bacterium
GGCTCTCCCGCACTTTTGGTGATGGTGCTGGCAGACCACTATGCTGCCAGGACACGCTGCCTGAGTAGGTCAAAGTTGGCGCGGCCGTACATCTGCCGCTTGATGAGTTTCAGGCGATTGACCTGCCCCTCGGTCTGGCCGTTGCTCCAAGGAAGCGACAAGGCGCCTATCACAGCATCTCTGTCTCGCTCGATCCCAGCCGCAAAGCGAGCGAAATCCGGTAGTCCGCTGTCTCTCGCACTGCTCAGCCACGAATCCAAGGGATCGGCTTGCTGTTTGCGTACCGCCCGAGCAAACGCTTGTCCGAGGTCATACCCTCTGGCCACATCGGCACTCGCCTGGCACAAACGTCCAACCTTGATCCTTTCCTCATCAGTCAGTTTCTCTGGCTGAGCAACCAGCAGCCATGAGGCCTGCCGGGCAGATAGCGGATGTGGCGCTGCCTGTGGGCGCGGCGGGGCCGGTGGGCGTCCTCGCCGCTTCGGAGAGACCGAGTTCTTGCTAGCTGGGCAGAGATGCCGGTGCTGGGCCACCCAGCGGGAAACCAAGACACGTGAACCCGAGTAACCTTGGTCACGAACCTCACGCCATAGCTGCATTCCGTTATCGTGCCCAGCAGCCATCTGCTGATGCAGATAAGCCTTGTAAGGATCCAGCATGCTTCGCGCCTTCCGCCGCTGAGCCATCTCTGGGAAACCATCAGCACGGACGTAGCGGTGGACAGTTCGCCGGCTCACGCCCAGATGACGGGCGATTGCACGGATTCCCATGCCCTGCTGTCGCAGCGCCATGACCTGCTCATAGCGCGCTTGGCGTCGTGCGCGTCGGCGATCACGTACTGGCTCATTCCCCGTTGCCACCGGTTCCTTGCTTGTGGAAAGCGCATCTGGCTCTGGAGCAGCCGCTTCGGCCATGTTCACCGCCCCTGTCTGAGGCTCTGCACCATTCGAAGGCGCCTCAGCATCTGGCTCCAGTATGGTTGCCTGCAATGCAGCCTGATGGCGTTCCAGTAGCCGTTCCACCACCCCTCGCAGGTTCACCAGAAGATGGAACCGGTCAGCGACCTGTGTAGCTTCAGGAGCACCGCGAGTTGCTCCTTCGGCGTAGACTTGGGCTCGGTCACGAGTGATCACCTCCACGCCTGGATGATCCTGCAGCCATTGGGCTAGACTGTCCGACGAGCGGTCGGGAAGCAAATCGACCACACGATGGTCTTCGAGGTTCACCAGGATCGTGCCGTACGTCTGACCCTTGCGATGTGCCCAGTCATCCACACCCAGGACGTGCGTTGGTCCGACCTCGGGTACATCACCTCGACGCACCAAGCGCAGCAAGGTGTCTGCGCTGACCCCCATATGGAGCCGGATGCTCAGCCGCGCTCCTGGCTCGCCGCCGATCTGAAGCCCCATCCATCTCTGCTCAGCAAGCAAGCGCTGGGTGCGTCGCGCCCAAGGGGTCACCAGACCAGGCAACCGTTCTGTGAAGATCACGCGTTCACAAGCGCCATTGTGACAGAAGAACTTGCGCACGTTGAGTTGTAGGCGCATGCTCATGTCTGCACAAGGTAGGTCTGTGACCGTGCGTTGATAGTGGCTGTGTATGTGCCCCGATTCTTGATCGCAGACAGGACAGCGGGCCCGAGTTTGTGTCGATGTGACCATCAGCGTCATGCGTTTGCAGCTGCTATCGATAACCCACGTGTCGACTCGAAGACCTATCGCCGGAGGCAAGAGCCAGTCAAAGAACATTCAACCCACCCCAAGAGCCAGTCTATTGCCTCCACAGTATACTCGCTCTCGGGCCAGTGTTCACCAAAAGTGCGGGAG
>DAOUGZ010000232.1:0-16261 GCA_034428955.1 Anaerolineae bacterium
AACGAACGCTGTCCTGGCTCAACCGATACCGCCGCCTGAAGATCCGCTACGAACGGCGCGATGACGTCCATCAAGCCTTCCTGCATCTTGGCTGCATCCTCATCTGCTGGAGCTTCCTCCAGCAGGGGTTTTGTTAGGCGCTCTAAAGGCGCGAGGCGAATCGGCGGAAGCGGTAGGCCGCCTCCTCTACGATGCCGTCGCGGCCCGTGTGCGTTCCCTCCCCCCGCCCTCGCCCGAGGGGCCGAGCGCCGAGAAGATGGCGGAGGAGAAGGCGCAAGCCCGGCGCTCGCAGGCGCGCCGCTACCCCGGAGACTGGGTCTGGGAGTTTGTCGAGGGGGACGGCGTCGCCTTTGACTATGGCTACGACTTTGTCGAGTGCGGCACGTACAAACTCTACCACGCCCACGGTGCGGCCGAGTTCTTGCCCTACTACTGCCGCCTCGATTACGCCACCTTCCGCCGGCCCGGCTGGGTCTTCCTCCGGACGATGACCCTGGCCGAGGGCTACGGGAAATGCGACTTTCGCTTCAAAAAAGTTGAGGGAGCGCAATCGTGAAGCTGATTCTCAGCCGCAAGGGCTTTGACTCCGCCGCGGGCGGGGTAGCGAGCCCGATCCTGCCCTCGGGGCACCTGTGCTGGCTGCCCATCCCCACCCCGCCCTACGGCAGCCGCTACGCCGATATCCGCTGCATCGAGGGCCACCTGGGCCAGGTGGTGGCCGCGCTCACCGGCGGCCGCATCGCGCCCGAGGACCCTGCCCACCTGGACCCGGACCTGTGGCCCAACAGCATCCCACGAGAACCGGGGTGGCGGGCGCTTTTCGGCCAGGCGGGGGCGGCGCAGGGCCATCTGCAGGCGCAGGGGGTCGGTGAGGGGGACCTGTTCCTCTTCTACGGCTGGTTCCGGCAGGTGGAGTGGGCGGAGGGCAGCTATCGCTATGTGGCCGCTGCGCCGGATGTGCATCTGCTTTACGGGTGGCTGCAGGTCGGGCAGGTGCTGCCCGCCGATGACCGCGACGCGGCGCCGGCCTGGGCGCGCTACCATCCGCACTTTCATTACTCGCATGCCCGCATTAACAATGTGGTCTATGTGGCGGCCGAACGCCTGCACCTGCCCGGCTGCGCGGCGGACCTGCCCGGCGCGGGAATGTTCGAACGCTTTCATCCCAGCCTGTGCCTGACCGCCCCTGGCCACTCGCGGAGCATCTGGCAACTGCCAAGCTGGTTCAACCCCGCCGGGCGGCGGAGCGCCCTCTCCTATCATGGCCGGCCGGAGCGCTGGACGCCTCAGGGGGAGCACGTCCTGCTCGAGTGCGTCGGCCGCGGGCAAGAGTTCGTGCTGAATTGCGACGATTACCCGGAGGCCTTTGCCTGGCTGGCGAGCACGCTGCCTTTGGCAGTGGGTTGAGGGGCCATACCTCCGAAGGCGGCGTTTGCTCAGCCACTATCGTGTCGTTGCCGGGTACAGGGGGCGCAGAGAGCCGCTGAGGGGCGGAGGGCCGCTGAGTATCTAGAGTCAGAGACTCTGGCGAGCGCAAGCTCACCAACGGCATCCGGCGCAGAGTCAACAGTCTGGGCGAGTGAATACTACCCCTCTGCGATTCTCTGTCGCTCTGCGGTTCTCTGCGCCCCCAGAGCTTTTCCTCCGAGTGAGCCCAAGCTGAGGAGGCACTGCCGATGCACGGCACATCTATGACGCCGCTACTCGTAATCGTCCTCGGGCCGCCTGCGAGCGGCAAGACGACGCTCGCCCGACGGCTGGCGGCCGGGCTCTCGTGGCCGTTGATGACCAAAGACATGATCAAGGAAGAGCTCTACGAGGTCCTGGGCGGCGAGGATATCGAGCAATCCCGCCGGCTGGGGCACGCCAGCATCATGCTGCTCCTCCAGTTCGCCGAGGTGCAGGTGGCTGCGCAGCGCTCGTGCCTGGTCGAGTGCAACTTTCGGCGGCGATGGCACAACGTCCACTTCCGGGCGCTGCAGGAGCGTTACCCCTACGAGCCACTGCAAGTGCTCTGCCGGGCAAGCCACAGCGTGCTGGCCGAGCGCTACCGGCGCCGCGCCGAATCGGGTGAGCGTCACCCCGTGCACATGGACGCCGGCCGCCTGGGCGAGTACGACGAGGCCCTGGTACGCGAGCAGTCCGTGCCCCTGGAGATCGGCGGGCGCGTGATCGAGGTGGATACGACGGATTTCGCCGCCATCGACTATGCAGCGCTGGTGGAGCAGATCCGCGCGATGGGCGACTGCTCTTGAGACTACCAGGGCTTAAAAGTCGCAGCTTGTCATGCCAGGCGGGCAAGGGTTCGCAACGATGCAGCGTTCACAGAACCCGCTCAGGCCCTGCCCTTGGCCCTGCCAAGGAACAACATAACGCTGATTTTGAAGACGCCCTGGAGACTACAGACTACAGAAGGCATTTGTCAGCGCCGCATCCTGATGCTATGATGAAGAGAGGGTGGATACGACAGCGCAGGAGAGGCGCAGCGAGGGGAAATGGCCACAGTTGTAGAACTGGTTGTGTTGCTGGAGCGGGGCGCCCGCCGCCTGGCGCTCGAGGTGGCCAAGGCGCGGCAAGCCGGCGAGCCGGTGGAGGCGCTGCGCGGCCAGGCCGATGCCTTTGTGCTCCTGGCCTACGAGCTTCGCGAGCAAGGCGATCCGGCTGAACTCTTGGAAGCGCTGGAAGGCATGGAGCGGGTAGCCGAGTGGACGGCGCGCCTCGATGAGGCGCGTACGGCCGAGTTCGAATCCGTGGGCCAGGATAGCGCCGCCCGCTATCACGCCCAGAGCGCCCGCTACTCCCACGGCCTCATCGAGGGCTACCGGCAGGTGCGCGGCCTGCTGGCGCTGTGGACGCCCCCTGCCCCCGCTATTTGACCCCTACTCCTACTCCGCATAACATGTCTACTATCGTCAGTAGCTCCATTCCCCGATGGGAGGCAGTTTGTGCACGCAAGCAGGTGGCCCGCGTGGTTGCGCAAGGCATCGCTGTGGCTCTTTGTCGCCTTCTTTGTCCTCTACTTTTACACCTTTCTGCACGAGGCCGGGCACGGGCTCGCCGCCGTCCTGTTCGGCGGACAGGTCCTGGCTATCAATGTTGATTTCATCACCATGGGCGCCCATGTGCGCACCGCCGGGGCGTTCACCCCGCTGCAAAACAGCCTAAAGAGCCTCGCCGGGCCGGGCCTGCCCGTCCTGACCTGGGCCGCGTTCATGCTGGCCGTGCCCCGGCGGGCCGGCCTGGCGCTGGAGCTGGTCAAGACGCTGAGCACACTGATGGTGTTGAACAGCACCCTGCCCTGGGTCGTCATCCCATTGCTCTATACAAAGGGCCTGGCGCCTGCCGGCGACGATGCCACGCGCTTTCTCCGGCAGTCCGGCGCGAGCCCGCTGTGGGTGGCCGGTGCAGCCCTCGCCCTGTACGTGGCGGGATGGGGGCTCTACCTCCGCAAGATCAAGGGCCTGCGTGAGGAAATCTGGCTGCTGCAAGCGCCGGTTGAGGGCCTGGGGTTGCCGTCACGCCGGGCGCTCATGGTCATGGCCGTCACACTGGCGCTGGGCGTAGTTCTGCTGGTGGGCATCAACAGCGTGGCCTAGTGCAAGAGCGCCCGCCGGAATCGTGCCTGCGCGCCTGAAGCGCACCGGGAGACTGTATCACAGCGCGCCCTCAGCCCCTCGATATAGTGATAGTGCAGAATCAACGTGCTGTGTAGCTGGGGCGTAGGGAGGTTGAGGATGCGATTGAGAGGGCTTTCGGCCGTGAGTGTGGTGGCGATCGTCGGTTTGCTGCTCATGACACTCGGCGTCGGCCCGGCGCTGGCAGCCACGCTCGCGGATGACGAGGCGGAGAAAGTCGAGTTCACAGGCAAGGTGATCTCCATCATAGCCGACCCGCCCACCCTAGAAGTCGAGGTCGAGAAGGACGGCGAGACCGTCACCTACACCGTCTATGTCTCCGACGACTCTTGCCTGGAGAGCCTCAGCGCAGGCGACCTGGTCGAGATCGAGGGGGTTCTGGATGAGGACGGCTCGGTCGATGCCTCGAAGGTCAAGCTGAAAGACGCCGACGACGATGAGGGCGAGGACGGCGAGGCGGCTAAAGACTGCAAAGCCGGCTTCTGCCGTGATTTCGAGTCCTTCCATCCCGTCGCCGCGGGCCTGGCGATGCGCTATGACCTGCCCTATGAGGGCGTAATGGGCTGGTTCTGCGAGGGCCGGATGGGCATGGGGCAGATCATGCTGGCACTGCAGACGGCCAGGATGCAGGCCGCCGACGACATCGAGGAGGACGCCGAGGATGCGGAGGAAGAGGAGGAGCTCGGACAGGCCCTCTTCAGATACGCCGACAGCTTGCTGGCGCGCCGACGCGCCGGCGAGGGCTGGGGGCAGATCTGGCAAGACCTGGGCACCAAGCGCAACGGCCAGTTTGCGGCCGAAGAGCCCAATGACGAGGCGGGCGATGAGCAACTCCAGGCCGCGGGAGGCGCTCGGGTTGGGCCGCCCGGCCAGTTGAAGAAGGGTGATAAGCCCGTGCCGCCGGGCCAGCTCAAGAAGGACGAGAAGCCCCTGCCCCCAGGCCAACAGAAAAAGGCCGAGAGATCGGCCAAGGGCAAGAGCGGCCGCTGACCCGGTCGTCCAGCCCGGCACACAAGCACCCAGCGGAACGCTTCGCTGGGTGCTTGGCTTGATGCGGTTGCCGCCCTTGCCGACGGTCTGGTGGGAGCGCTCGCGCACCCTGCTCGGTGCAAGGGTGGAACGCAGCCTATCTTGGTCTAGGTGTTCTATGAGCGCATCGCAGGCGAGCACACAGGTTGCAGAACGCAGATTTGCCTCACAATCTGCCCTCTGCTATATTCTACAAGAGCATTCGTACCGTCCACGAGTGTCGGGCGCCAGCAGGGCAAAGCGGAGCACAGCATGAGCGATCGCTTCTACCAGGCCGTCCGCCACCTCGCGGCCCCCTTCGCCTTCCATTGCCGCGGGCTCGGCAACGTGCGCAATGGCGAGCCCGGCCTCTTCGTTGCCAACCACCTGGGAGCCACCGGACCGATACAGGTCTTTCTCTCCGTGCCGCTGCGCATGCACCCCTGGATCGCCGCCGAGATGACCGACCCCAGCAGAGCCCCGCGCTTTCTCTACGAGCGCTTTGTCGGCCCCTCGCTGCACCTGTATGGGCACCCCGGCCTGGCGCTGGCCGCCGCTATGGCCTTGATCGCCGTGCCCCTCATCAACCGCCTGCAGTGCATACCGGTCGATCTGGCCCGCGGCCGCTACCTCACGCCGTTCCGCCGCGGCCTGAGCGTGCTGAAGGAGGGCGGGAATGTGCTCGTCTTCCCCGAAGACCCCGCCCAGCCGCCCGACCCCGAGACCAAGATAAGCCCTTTCCGCTGCGGATTCCTCCTGCTCTGCCACACCTACCGGCAGCACACGGGCCGCACCCTGCCGGTGTACCCCATAGCCGTCTCGGCCCGCAGCCGCACCGTGGCCATCGGCGAGCCCATCATTGCCCACGGGGGGTGTGAAGACTCTCGCCATAGCGCCATATCACGCTACCCCCACGGGGGGTGTGAAGACCCTCGCCATAGCGCCATATCACACTGTCCTCTTCCTCAGGACCTGCGACGGACCGGCGCGCTCCTGCGAGCGCAGGTGCAGCAGTTGTACAGGTCCTTATAGTGCTGCGCCGCGCAAGTTCTGATGAGCTACATGGCGCCGCATGGGGCGAGTCGCACCCAGCAGAATCTCTGCGGTGCATAGTAGTGGGAGAGCCGGGCCTACAGCGAGCACTCGCCGGCAAAGCCCTGCCAAAAGGTCTCCCCCAGGCCGGGCTGGATGTCGCCCAGTTCATCGCGCCAGCGCACCAGCTCTTGGCGCAGGCGAGCCACCACGCCCGCGTAGGCGGGGTCGGCGGCGAGGTTCCGCAACTCCCAGGGGTCCTGCTGCAGGTCAAAGAGCTGGGTCGTGCGCCGCCCGTGGACGACGTACTCGATCAGCTTGAAGCGATCGTCGCGGGCGCTGCGCTGGCAGTCTTTGTAGGCGCAGAGCAACACATCGCGCATCCTCTCCGCCGGGTTCTGCAGAGCAGGCACCAGGCTGCACCCCTCCACACTCGAGGGTGTGGGCAGGCCGGCCAGGTCGCAGAGAGTGGGGTAGATATCCGAGAGATAGCAATAGGCGCTGCGTTGCTCGCCCGCGGGCACGCCCGGCCCGGCCAGGATCAGCGGCACGCGCACGCTGTGGTCGTACAGGTTCTGCTTACCCAGCAGGCCGTGACGCCCAAGGGCCAGGCCGTTATCACCGGCAAAGACGATGATCGTATCGTCGGCCAGCCCCCTCGCCTTCAGCACCTCCAGCACCCGGCCTATCTGCGCGTCGGCGTGGCTGATCATGGCGTAATACTCGGCCAGATGCCGGCGCATCGCCTGCGGGCGGCGCGGGCGGGGCGCCAGGAGCTCGTCGCGCACCTCCAGCTCGCCGTTGTCGAAGGGATGCTCCGGCATATAGCTGGGGGGCAGCTCGATATCCTCCGGGTCGTAGAGGTCCCGGTACTCCTGGGGCATGGTGCGCGGGTCGTGGGGCGCCATGAAGGAGAGATAGAGGAAGAACGGCTCCGGCCCCTCATACCCCTGCAGGAACTCGATCGCAGCATCGGCAAAGAGTTCGCTCGAGTGCTTGCCCGCGCGGATGTGGTCGCACTGCCGGTAGGTGACCTCATTGGAGCGATAGGGGTCACACACCTGAGGCCGGGGCTCGTAGCGCCCGGAAGGGTCAAAGTCGCAGGCGGGCACGTTCCAGTGGTCCTCCATGCCGCCGAAAAAGATCTCGCCGCCCCGGCAAAAGCTGCGCGCATAGGCCGCGGAGCCGTTGTGCCACTTGCCCGTGCCAAAGGTCGTATAGCCGGCGCCCTGCAGGTGCTCCCCCAGGAGGGTATGCCCCGGCGGGATGCCCTGGCCCTGCGCCTGCAGGTGGAAGAGGGTGCGCCCGGTCATCAACATGGCCCGGCTGGGCATGCACACCGCCGGGCACGAGCCGCCCATGATGTGGGCCTGGGTGAAGGCGGTGCCTTTGCGCACCAAGGAGTCCAGCGCCGGCGTATGGATATGCGGATTCCCCAGAGCGTGGATGGTGTCGTAGCGCTGGTCGTCAGTAAAGAAGAACAGGATGTTGGGGCGCTTCACAGCGTTCCTCCTTGCCTCGGCCCGCTATGCCTGCAGGCCGAACTCCTCCATCAGCCGCCGCCAGCCGGCCGAGCCGCGCAGGCTCTCCAGGTGCGCCGAGCTGTGGAGCGGCTCCAGGTGGCGGAAGCCGCGCGCCCAGGCCTGGCGTAGGGCGCCCAGCGCGTCGTCGCTCCGGCCCAAGCGAGCGTAGGCGCAGGCAGCTACCCAGTACACCCAGTACGCCCAGCCCTTGGCCTCGCCCCGGCTGAGAGCACGCTCGAGCCACTCGACAGCCCCGGCATAGTCACCCGCGCCCAAGCGCACGTTGCCGTTGACGGCCAGGTTGTCCACCTCGTCGAACCAGGCGAAATGCACGGGGCGGCGGCTGACCCGCTCGAACCCGGCCCGACGCGCCGTGGCGGCGGAGGCCACGTTGCCGGCCCAGCAATCCCAGCCGATGTGCCGGACCCCCTGCTGCAGGGCGCGCTCGACGAAGGCCGAAGCGGCGACCGTGCCCAGCCCGCGCCGCCGGTGGCCCTCGACCGTCTCAATGCCCACCTCGCAGCGGTCACCGCTGTTGTACTCGGAGAGGCACCAGCCGGCGATCTCATCTCGATGCAGCAGGCAAACGCCGAAGGAACGCTCGAGAAAGGCCTCCACCGTCTCGCGCTCGGAGGTCATCTCCTCCTTGAGCGCATCCAGGTTGGCCAGGCCCTCCTGGGCCAGCAACTCGCGGTCCACCGGGCGCAGGGTGTAGCCGGCCGGCAAGCGCGAGCGCCACTCGGGGTCGAGCCGGCGGAAGGCATAGTACTCGCGCTCGTCGCGGATGGGGAACTTGCCGGGCAGGATGCCCTCGGCGATGCGCACCTCCCAGCCGGGCGCGTAGTAGAGGACGAACATCAGCGCGCCGGCAGCCCGGTTCCGAGGGTAGATGACCTCGGCAAAGAGCTGCCGCAGCCCCTCCTCAGAGGCTTCGTTACCGGGCCGCCCGGCCAGGTAGTAGCGCTGCTTGGTGTTGGCCAGGGCCACCGTGGGGTTGGCGGGGTCGTCTACGTAGACGTGGCCCTCCACCGTGCCCGCGAGGATGGCGGTCACCGCCAGGTGGGTATCCTCCAGCGCGCTCAGGAGCGGACGCGCCCTGCCGTGCTCGTTTGGGGCTAGCTCGACAACCATGTGTGTGTCCTCTCGGTGGCGAGTGGGCAGCCGCGCCTGCCCCTGCTGCCGGCAGAGCTGCATGCTGCACCCCTCCCCCCCACCATGCCAACTCCAGGCCCGTGCTGAGCCAGGCGCACAAGCGCTGGGTCTTGATTATAGGTCAGGGTATCGCCTTGGCCAAGCACTGTTCCTACGTGGCCTCGTCGCCGGCCACCAGCGGGTTCTCGCGCTCGGCTGCGGACGCTTCGCGGGTGCGGGCACGCCCCCACACCAGGCGCAGCAGCGCAAAGGCCAGTTCGAACAGGACAAGTTCAATCAGCAGAGCGCCCAGCGCCAGCAGGGCCAGGGCCAGGTTATAGAGGCCCGTGCCCAGCCTGGGGGCGAAGACGAGGAGGTTCAGCGGGCACACCACCAGGCCAAAGACCATCGCCAGCAGCGCTGGGAGGGCGGCGAGCCAGACGGCGAACTCGCGCCCGCGCCGGGACTGCGAACTGAGGTAGAGAAAGGCGCCGGCGGCAACGAGCAGGAAGGTGGCGGCGATGCCGAGCGGCGACAGGAACACCGGCTTGGAGGTGATGGTCACCTGCCCCAGGCGCAGCAGGCTGTAGAGCCCGTGCAGTGCGGCGAAGGTGAGCCCGGCGATGGCGGCGGGCAGCAGCAGCGCCAGGGGAGCGCGCCGGCGCAGCAGGCGCCAGGCTACGCCGATCAGCGCCAGCCCGCCGCCCGCCAGGGCCATGAGGTCACCGCCGTTTCGCTGCAGGTGGATGAGGGTGTGATCCAGGGCGTCGGCGGCGATATCCAACGGCACCCAGCCCAGAGGCGGCCGGCGGCGCAGGCGCAGGGTCAGCTCACCGCCGGCGTGCTCTACGAGCAGGTACTTGTCCTCCCCGATGTCGGCCATCTGCAGGCGAGAATTGTAAAAGGGGTCGCGCGCCCAGGCGGCGGTGATGCCCTCGGCCTCGACAAAGGTGTAGCCGGCGCCGCCGGGCACGCGCACAGGGATGACGCCCGCCGGAGCGCCGGCGTAGACCAGGGTGCGCCGATCGCCCTGCACCTCATCGCGGACAAGGCGGTAGGGCGCCGCCGCCTGCAGGGCCAGCCGCGGGTCCCCCAGGAGCCAGTAGTAGGGGAAGGCGGCAAAGCCCTGCCGCGTGCCGCGGGCCTGCACGGCCATGACGCAGCCGATGGGGAACTCGGGCCAGGTGTAGCGGAAGGGCAAGCCGTCGAACTCGCCGATCAGGTAGCCCTCGTTGGGGCTGTAGGAAAAGCCGGCATAGGCCGCCGCTCCCCGGTCGACAAAGGCCAGGGCGATGGAGTCCTCCTCCCAGAGGCGGAAGGTGTTGCAGCTTGCCGTGCCGATGACGATGGGCGGCAGCGCGGGGATGTCGGCCGGCAAGAAGCGCATCCCCTCAGCGAGCCGCCAGTAGCGCGTTCCACCGTGCCCGGTGAAGGTCAGGTAGCCGGCGCCCCGGAGCGCTCGCTGCAGGCCCGCCAGGCTCAGCGGCTCCTCGCCAGCCGGCGTGAGGATCCGGCCATGAGGGAAGCCCGCCTCGGCGTGCTCGGCGTTCACCGCCACCGCCGGCTGCGGCCGAACCTCGGCCTGCCGCAGCCAGAGCGCCCGCGCCTGCTCCAGGGTGCTCCCCGAGATCAGCCCCACGGCCACAGCGCCCCCCTGCCCCTCCAGTGCCCGGCCCAGGCCGACCATCGCCGCATCCGAGAGGTGCGCCGGCGAGGCCACCCAGATGAGAAAGGCGGGCCGGCGCGCCAGCGCCTCGGCGGGCGTATGCGCCAGGGGTAGCTGAACGCCCTGGGCAATCTCCTGGGCCAGCGGCAGGTACGGGTCATCGGCGGCGGCGAGGACAACCGCCTCTGTCTGCAGCGGGGCCGGCGAAGCGCCCTTGGGCGCCTGAACGGCCAGGCCCAGGGCCAAGAGCAGGAGCAGCGCCAGGGTGCGGATGAGGGACAGCCGGCTCATTGTATACCTCCATGGATGCCTCGTCGATTGCATGCCCCGTTATAGCACGGCCTGAGGCCATTGTCACCTGTGGCTTTCCTCAGGGGTGCCGGCGAGCCGCTCGCTGGCTACGTCACCCCCCAATAGCACCGCCCGGGGCCGAGGCCGCCGGGCTAAGGGGCGGCGAAGCCTAATGGCGCTAACTTTTGGGCACACGCTGTGGCAGCCCGCCGCTGTGCATATCACGCATCAATAGCCGGCCGGGCTCCCACGCCCGGCAAGGCAGCGCGTAGCGACTCATCCCTCATAGCAGCAAACAGCGAGCCCCTGCGCTACGGCGAACGACTCGCCACCACGCGTGGGCGCCGGGCGTGGGAGCCCGGCCGGCTGGTGGCAAGGGGCGAACATGGCGCTACGCTCCGGCTCGCGGGTCGAGAGTCAGCGCCGGGGCCCCTGGCGGGGCAAGACGTGGGAGCCCGGCCGGCGGGTCATCCCCAGTTCCATAGGCTCAACTGAGCGCCCGGAGCTGCGGGCGCCTCGGCGCGAAGGCGCGCGGCGAGGGCATCAAGATCCGCTGCCGCCGGGTCCAGCCGCTCGGCGCCGGCGGCAATGAGCGCATCGGCGCCCGGGCTGCCGGGGACGGCCAGCACCAACCGCCCTTGCCGTTGGGCGCGGCGGGCCGTATCCGACGTGCCGCTCTTCTCCGCCGCCTCTACCACGATCACGGCGCGGCTCAGGCCGCTTTGGATGCGGTCCCGCGCCATGAGGTTGGGGCCGGTGGGCGGTGCGCCCGGCTGCAGCTCGGAGAGCAGCGCACCGCGCCGGGCAACGGCCTCGGCCAGGCCCCGGTTGCTGCGGGGGTGGATGTTGCAAAGGCCCGAGCCGGGCACGGCCAGCGTGCGCCCACCCTCCGCCGCCAGCGCCCCGCGGTGGGCGGCGCTATCGATCCCCAGAGCCAGGCCGCTGACGACGGTCAGCCCGCGCGCGGCGAGTTCACGCGCCAGCGCCTCAGCCAGGGCTGCCTTCTCCTCCGTGGATCGGCGGCTGCCGATGACGGCCACCGCATGCGCATCGCGCGGGAGCAACTCGCCGCGGACAAAGAGCAGAGGCGGCGCGTCACGCACCGTCCGCAGGTTGGCCGGGTAGGCCGCATCGTCCCAGGTCAGCACCTGCAGGCCCTCCGCGGCCAGGGCGCGCAACTCGGCCGCCGTCGCTTCCAGAGAGACGGCGCGCAGCCGCTGCAACATGGCCGGCGTAAAGCGCGGCACGGCCAAGAGCGCCTCGTCGGGCGCGGCAAACACCGCCTCCACATGGCCAAAGCGTTCGAGCAGGCTGCGGGCCGTCACCCCGCCGATGCCGGAGAGGGAATGGAGGGCGAGCCAGTGGATTGTGGACATGAGAGACTCCTATGAGCTTGCCTTTAGGGGTGTGAGCACGGAATCTGTCGAAAAGAGGTGAGTTGAGTATAGTTGAGCGGAGCCGGCGATTGGAAATCACCCCTGGAGGCGCTGCGGCGCCGGGCGTCGACCTACGTCGACGCGTCCGCGCAGGCCGACGACCGGCCGCAGGCCTCCAGCCCGGCTTGGGCTTGGGGCGGGCTATATCCTCTCCGCCTCTTCCTTCGCGATCCGCACCCACTTTACCACCCGGCTCGGGTCGTTGCGGATGGTGTGATTGTCTTTCATGATGACCTCGATGATGCAGCCGCGGGTGGCTTGCAGGCCCTGGCGCAGGCCGGCGCGGATGTGTTCCTCGTCGAAGGAGGGCAGGGCCAGGTCGGAGGGGCGGGGCTTCCAGGAAAAGATGTAGCGGTCGCCCAAGAGTTCGGCCATGTGCGGCAGGGAGGACCAGGGGGATACGGAGACGCGCCGCAGGCGGGGTATGCGCCGGACGTGGCGCCAGCGGCGGTCCAGCGGTTCGCAGCAGCCGTAGCAGTTGAGGCCAAAGCGCTCGAGGAGGGGCAGTTGATACTGGAGCACGAACTCGGCGAACATGTCGGGTGAGACGCCGACCGTCTCCTGGCTCTCGGCGAAACCCCACATATCGCGGGTGCGCGCGCCCTCCCCGGGGCCGGGCGAGGCCAGCTCGCGGCTCCAGCCAAAGCCCCCCGAGCCGACGTAGGTGCCGTCGTTGTTGGGGCTGAGCAGGCCGTTCTGCTCGAGCCAGTCGAGCCGGGCCAGGTGGCCGTCGCGCAGGAAGGCCATGAAGCGGTGCAGCTCGCCGGGATGATCGTGCATGTCCAGCATCAGTTGCTCCAGCCCGCGCAAAAAGATGGCCGTTTGCGTCAGCCCCAGCGTCCACCACCAGCTCGTTTTCCGGCGGACGGTCAGCAGGTCGCCCAGGGTCTCGTGAGCCAGGTCGAGGAGGCGCGCGCCGGCCGGATGGTCCACCACAATCTGGGGATAGTGCATGCGCGCCAGGTCCGCATAGTCCTTGAGGGGTGCATCCCAGGTGTAGGCGCCGCCCGCCTCGCCGCCGGTGCGCGTTTCGTGCAGGCCCCAGCCGCGCTCCTGGTAGACGTGGGGGACGTTGAAGAAGGGCTCGATGACCCGGTCGTCGCCCATCTCTTCGCCCCAAAAGATCTCTTTGCGCAGGGCCATCTCCCACTGCCGCGCCAGCTCGCCCCGGCAAGCGAGCCGCTCGGGCGGGATAATCTCGTTCCAGCCGTTCTCCGGATCGCAAAAGACCAGGGGGCGCGTGGGCTGCAAGGCGTTGTGCCGGTACCAGAGTTCGCGCTTTTCCTGCTCGATGGGCCGGGCGGCCAGCTCGGCGACCCGGCCGGCGAGCCGGCGCAGGACCTCGCGGTCGGTTGGGGTGATGGTGTGGCCGTGGGCGGGGGAGCCCTGCGTGCTGCGGCCTGAAGCGGTTTGGTCGGTCATGGTTGCCTGCCCTTCAGATGGACCCGACGGGTTTCAGAGACGTGTCGGGTCTGGAACGGATAGACCTGGGCATTTTACAACCTGTAGCACGTTTACATCAAGAGTCAAACGTCAGATGCCAAGTGGGGTAGCCCGGCACGACGGAAAGGCTCATAGTGTGCATGAAATGCGCTATACGCACGATTGGCGACCTGACGTTTGACGCTTGACGCTTGAGCTCCCCTACAGATTCGGAATCGTCAACACTGCGCTGCCGCGAATCTCGCTGCGTTTGAGCTTGAGCAGGGCTTCGTTGGCCTGGGCGAGAGGGTAGACCTCAACCTCCGTGTGCACGGGGATCTCGGCGGCCAGGCGGAGGAACTCGACTGCGTCTTGCCGGGTATAGTTGGCTACGCTGCGCACGGTGCGCTCGTAGTAGAGGAGGTCATAGGGCATCTCGGGGATGGGGCTCATGGAGATGGCGTTGATGGCCAGGGTGCCGCCACGCCGCAGGTGGCCCAGGGCTGCGGGCACCAGCCGCCCGGCGGGGGCAAAGATGATCGCCGAGTCCAGCGGGGCGGGCGGGGTATCCTCGGCCAGGCCGGTCCAGGCGGCGCCGAGTTCGCGGGCCAGGCGGCGGTGCTCTGCGCCGCGGCTAAAGGCATACACCTCGCAGCCCCAGTGGCGCGCCACCTGGATGGCGATGTGGGCGCTGGCGCCAAAGCCATACAGGCCCAGGCGACCGCCGGGCCGAATATCGCTCAGGCGCAGGGAGCGGTAGCCGATGATCCCGGCGCAGAGCAACGGCGCGGCCTCGATATCCGTAAAGCGCTCGGGGATGGGGAAGGCAAAGCGCTCGTTGGCGATTGTATACTGGGCATAGCCGCCGTCCACGTCCAGCCCGGTGAAGCGGGCGTTGGGGCAGAGGTTCTCTTGCCCACGGTCCGCGAATGCACATTCGCCCTCGACGGCGCTGAGCCAGCCCACGCCGACGCGGTCGCCGCGCCGGAGGCCGGAAACGCCCGGGCCCACCTCGTCTACAATCCCCACAATCTGGTGGCCGGGGATAATGGGCAACTGGGGCAGCTCCAGGTCGCCCTCCACCGTGTGCAGGTCGGTGTGGCACACGCCGCAGGCGCGCACCTGCAGGCGGACCTGCCCCGGCCCCGGTGTGGGGTCCGGCAGGGCCATCGCCGCCAGGGGAATCTCCTCCGCGGGCGCCGGTTGGTAGAGCACCATCGCCAGCATACGCTCATCTCCTTCGAGGGGATGGTTTTACCGCAAAGAGCGCCAAGGTCTCAAAGGGGCTCTTGGCGGTGGAATCGTCTCCCCCACTATGTGCGGGGGCCGGGCTTGATAAAGACCAGCCCATAGTGCTGCGGGCCGGGCGAGAACTCGGAGCGCAGGCGAAAGCCGTGGCGCGAGACGAGCCGCTTGACCTCCTCGAGGGTCAGGCGAACGGCCGGCGGCGGGCCGGTAGCGGGGTCGCCATCGGGGCGGAACTCGACGACGGCAAAGGTTCCGCCCGGCCGCAGCACGCGGGCAATCTCGGCCAGGGCGGGTTCGGCGGTGCCGTCCTCCACCAGGTCGTGCAAGACGCTGCCGGCCACGCAGACGCCCACCGCCCCGCTTGCCAGGGGTATGCGCAGGGCCATATCCGCAATCAGCGTGATCAGGTTATCCAGGCCCCGCAGGCGGGCATCATTGGCCAGTGCGGCCATCGGCTCGGGCCGGGCATCGAGGGCATAGACCCCGCCTTCGCTGCCCACCACCTCTGCCGCGGCCAGCGAGAGATAGCCCGTCCCGGCGCCGGCATCAAGGAATGTGTCTCCCCGCTGCAGGCCGGCCTCGCGCAGGACCGTGCCCGCATCCACCATGCCCTCAGTCGAGCCGTCCCGATACACGTGGGGTTGCCGTACCACCATCGCCCCTCCTTGCCATGCAGGTTGTTCATCTGCTGTCTGAGCAAGATATGGCGCAGTAGCCTGTGGGAGTGGAATACCTGCTTGGCCCAGGTTCGGCACCCCGAAGAACGGAAAACGGGCTCAGGCGCCGAACCGGTCGCCGATCCACTGCACAAAGGCCTCGACCGTCGCAAACACCTCCTGCGGCCCGGCCGCGGCCAGAGCGGCCGCATCGGACCCGGGCGCCCAGGCTGCAGCCAGGGGCACCACCCCCGCCTCTTTGGCCGCACGCACATCGTAGGGCAGGTCGCCCACATAGGCGGCGTGCTGCGGGGCCACTCCCCAGGCCGCCAGGAGCTTGTGGATCGCTACGGGCTTGATCGCCCCAGCGGCCGAGCCCGGCTCGCACGCGTCGAAATACCCGGCCAGGCCCAGGTGGCGCAGCGAAATCGCGAGGCTGCCAGGGCCCTTGCCGGTGACGATTCCCAGCCGGACGCCACGCCCTTTGAGCAGGCGCAGGGCCGTTTCGACGCCGGGGAAGCCAGTCGCGCGCTGCCGGTGCTCCCGCTCGTAGGCGGCATAGAACGCCTGCAGGCAGTCCTCCCAGCGGTCCGGCACGAGGCGGCGGATGACCCCCTCTTCGCTGGGGCCGAACATGGCCCTGATCTCGGCATCCGAGTAGCGGCGGCCGAGGAACTCTTCAAACGCCGCGCGAAAGGCGGCATAGCAGACGGGCATGGTATCGCCCAGGGTCCCGTCTAGGTCAAAGATCACGGAATCAAGCTTGATCACAAGACTCTCCCACTACAGTTCCCTGATTAGGGCCGGGCTAGGTTGTGTTTGCATACTAGCAGAGGCGGCACCCACGCCGCCGGTCTGCCGGATGAGGCGATTCCTTTGGGGCTTCGCCTCACCCAAGCAGCTTGCACGTCGGGCTACTAGGTTGTGTTTGCATACTAGCAGAGGCGGCTCCCACGCCGCCGGTCTGCCGGATGAGGCGATTCCTTTGGGGCTTCGCCTCGCCCAAGCAGCTTGCACGTCGGGCTACTGCTGGGTTTGAAAACACGCCCTAGGCCTCTCCGGCGCCGGCACCCAGCTTGAGCTGGCGGTTGTAGAGGCTGCTGTAGAGCCCGTTGCGGCTGAGTAGTTCCTCGTGGCTGCCCACCTCGCGGATGTAGCCGTCCTCGAGGGCGATGATCTTGTCCGCATTGCGGATGGTGCTCAGGCGGTGGGC
>DAOUGZ010000233.1:0-4333 GCA_034428955.1 Anaerolineae bacterium
ATACCAGGCGTTCTACCGCAGAGGCTGGCCGGGGGTGCGGGAGGACTGGCTGCGCGACGGGGGACGGCTCATCGGCCTGTCGAGCGCGGGGTCCGGCGTCACCTGGTTCATCACCGAGCAGGGCATCCGGCGCCGCGACCCCAAAGGGCCCGGCCTGCTGCGCTACCTGCCGCCCGAGCCGCGCGATGGCCTGGCCTGGAAGCAGCAGAGCGGCGACGCCGAGGTCTGGTTCCTGCTGCGCCAGCGGGCGCAGTGCGAGGGTATCAACGAGCGCAGTGTAGGCCCCTGCTGGGAGCTGGACGTTCTGAACCGCATGGAGCTGACCGCCCTCCCCTACCCCACGACGCCGGAGGACCTGATGACCGCAGTCTTCCTGGCCCGCTTCTATGGGCTCGACGCCGACCTGGCGCGCTACATCCCGGATGCAGAGACGCGCGCTGCCTTCCAGGCGCAAGAGCTCTCCATGGGGTATGGCCCCAACCCGGCGCAACTAGGCAAGCTGACGTTCGTGCACCCGGAAGGTGCACAAGCCGGCGTCACCATCCCCAGGCTCGAGCCAGCGCCGCCGGATACGGATGGGGCGGCGGATTACCTGGTGAGCGTGCGCCAGTATGAAGGCTATCGGTACTACAGCGGGCGGGTCACCTTCGGGCGCGAGGCCGATGGGCGCCTGGTCGTGCGCGAGTACGTGGCCGGCAAGCCCGGCACGGTGTTCTGAGCGACATGGAGGCGTCTATGGCATCCACAGCGTCGAGGAAAGCCATCATTGCACTTCTGGCGGTGTTGCTGCTGATCGCCCTGTTGGGAGAGGCTGTGCCCAGGCTCCTCATCCAGAGCAACCTGAGCGCGTTTTCCGGGGAGCAGCGAGCCTTTGCGGCGTCAGCCTTGACCCAGACCCGTTACTTCTTTGGCGGCTCGCCGGAACCGCTCTTCTTCACGGCCCTCCGGGTGGGAGATGTGACCGAGAAGATAGGCGCAGGAGACCAGCGGTGCTACGACGCCACCATCCAGGCCTACACCCTCTTTGGCTTACCCTGGAGCTCGGTGGTTGTATCCTGCAACGGCTCGATAGTGCGCCAACCATGGGGGTTGCAGCAGTGATCGGCGGACTATCTGGATGAAACCCAACTTGCAAGGAGTCATATCGTGTGTAGGCGATGTGTTGTCTGCTTTGGCCTGATCCTCGGCGTCACCCTGCTGTCGGCGTGCAGTGGAGCACCGGATGGCGCTGCCCCGCTGGCCACTGTGTCGCCCACAGCCATCGAAGTGCCGGGCAAGCCAGGGCAGACTGCGACGCCCATGCCCACGCCATTGCCCACGGCTACGCTGCCCATAGCGGTCACGACCGCCGCCGACCCCTCCATTGTCGACGGCTGGACCGGCACCATCGTCAAGCTCGATTCGATGGCCCAGTACGACGACTATTTCCTGCGCAATGACGGCGAGCGCTGCGGCATCGACGGCAGCCTGGCGGGGCTAACCTCTCAGATCGAGAGCGCGCGCCAGCAGGGCACGCAGGTGCAGGTCTGGGGCTGGCTCGAGACGGGGGTCCCGAACGTGAACGGCCGCCGAATCGTGGTCAAGCGGCTGGTCGTGCTCATCGGTGGGGCCACGGCGACCCCTGTGCCCACACCCACGCCGGCCGCGCCGCTGATCACCCCCGTCCTCACCGGGGCCGAGATCGTGGTCGGCGGCTGGTCGCCCGACGGCCAGTGGCTGGCCTTCTGGAAGGCCGACGACGGCGCACCGGCGCAACTGCACCGGGCGATGACGCTCTCGTTCTACAACGCGCGCACGGGGCAGACTTGCGACTGCCCCGGAATCCAGGCGAAGACGACCGACGTGAGCCCACCCCCGCTCACCTGGCAGGACGATGGGCAAGTGGTGGTGTGGGACGGGGCGACGGCCATGCGCGGCGCGCCTTGCCAGGGCAGCTTTCAGGCGACGAGCGATGTGCATCCGCCGGCGGATGCGCTGTCTCCCGGCGGCAACTACCGGACAGCGACCCGCGAGGCGCAGAGCGACGACGCACAGATCGTGGTGACGACCACCTTCTGCGATGCGCGGAGCGGCCAGACCGTGCAGGCCGTGGCGTATCCCCTCCCGGCCGAGATGGAGGGCAGCCTGGGCGTGGGCGGCGCGTGGGTCACTGACAGTCTGTTCCTCATTCGTGAGACGCTGGACCGCGGCCCGCTGCTGGTGGACGTGAGGGCGGGCCGCGTCATCGCCGTCATGGCGGAGCTCTTCGGCCTCCAGGAGTTGCCGTCGCCCAACCTGGGGTTCTGGGCCTCGGGGCAGGCCGTGGCGGGCAGCGACATCTACCACATCGTGTTGGGCGCCCTCCACCATGGCCTGTTTGGCGGCGTGGGGATCGAGTCGACCTGGCCCCCACTGCGGCTCTATCACTCGGAGACGGGCCAGGTGGAGGAGCTGCCCTTCAAGGTCGCCTGGTCGCCCACCTTCTCGCCCGACGGGCGCTGGCTGCTCGTGGATGCCCGGCCCTGGCGCACACGCGCGGGCACGGATGAGACGTACCCGTCGAGTGCCCTCTGGGCGCGGCCTGTCGATCCGCCCGGCAGCGCGGTGCACCTGGTGGCCTATGGTGACTCTCAGGCCTGTTGGTCGCCGGACTGGACGCGAATGGCGATGGCGGGGCCAGGCAGCTCCCTCGGGCTGCCCAACGTGACCTCGGTGTACGGCTTCCCGGAAGGGACAGTGCTCAACGCGTGGGCGACCGGCGACTACCGCGCGCGGCCCGCTGCCTGGTCGCCCGACAGTAAGCGGCTGGCCATGTCGGGCCTGGCCATGTCAGGCAACGTGCCCGCCGGGTTGCAGTATGCGCTGTTCGTCGTCGAGCCGTGATCTATAGCAGCAACGGATTGAAGGAGTCACGTTATGCGTCTGTCACCAGTCATTATCACCCTACTCTTGCTCGCCGGTTGCTCAATGGCCAGAGGCCCACAGCCCACGCTCATATGGAGCGGTCAACCAGTGCCCACAACTGGGCCCATCGCCAACGCGAGAGACGCAATGGCTGTGGCCACCAAGATGGCCGAGAGGCCCGAGTTCGACTGCAGTGCGTCGTTGGTGCCCGTACGCAATGTCCAGGCAGAGCGGATGACCTTTGCTCAAGCCCTCGAACGGCAGGGCACCGAAGGGCTCGGATCTGGGAACAGGCCGGATACGCCGGTCTGGTTTGTGACGGTGGTGGGTGAATGGATCTACACGGGTCCGCACCTGACGGATGGGTCTGGCGCCGCCGTGGGACCCTGGCATACCTACGAGATTGTCCTGAATGCGGAGACAGGCGAGCGCATTCAGGACAAGATGCGCTAGGGCTACTGCTAAGGAGGGTGATCTCCGTGGCACAAACGACGTGTAGGCGATGGGCTGTTCACTTCGGTCTGGTCCTCGTCATCACCCTGCTGTCGGCGTGCAGCGGAGCGTTGGAGGGCGCTGCCCCGTCGGCCACTGCATCGCCCACAGCCATCGATTCACTGGCCAGGTCAGGGCAGACTGCGACACCCATGAGCACGCCATCGCCCACAGTTACGCCGCTCACAGCGGCCACCACCAGTGCGGACCCCTCGGTCGTCGACGGCTGGACCGGCACCATCGTCGCGCTCGACCCCATGGCCCAATACGACGAGTATTTCCTGCGCGATGATGGCGAGCGCTACGGCATCGACGGCAACGCAGGCGGGCTGGCCGCGGAGATCGAGAGGGCAGGCGAGCAAGGGGCGGCCATCCAGGTCTGGGGGCTGCTGCTGACGGGCGTCCCGGACGTCGACGGCCGCCAGATCGTGGTCAAGCGGCTGGACATGATCAGCGTCCCAGGCGCAGCGGGGATAGCGCCCCCCTGCGCGCAGCGCCCCATCGCCCTGCCCGAGCCGGCGCGCTTCGACCCGCTGCTCGACGCCCGCGGCGCCATCGCCGTCTCGACCGCGGGCGGCGGCTTTGGCCTGGTCTTCCCCGACACGGGCGCCGTCGTGCCCATCCACGCGCTCGTCCCCTGGTGTGGCCAGCAGGTGCACCAGGCCGACCGTGGCCTGGCCTGGTCGCCCGACGGCCGGCGCATCGCCTTCATCTACTCGGAGTACGGCCCGCCGCAGGAAGAGCAATTGGGCTACCTCATGCTGGCCGACCTCGAGCGCGGCGAGCTGCGGCCCTTGATGCCGGGCGCGGGCGTGTACGGCCGGCCGGCGTGGTCGCCCGACGGCACGCGGCTGGCGTACGTGCGCTGGGAAGGACAGGGCAAGCTCAGCGTGCTCGACGTGGCGAGCGGCGCGGTGAGCGTCGTCGCCGATGACGCCATCTTTACCCCCTCGCAGGC
>DAOUGZ010000234.1:0-25765 GCA_034428955.1 Anaerolineae bacterium
GAGTGAGGACGATGGCATAGTTGCGCGCGCCAATGGCTGTGTGCCGGTCGCAGGCAGCCAGCAGCCTATGCACTTCTTCGGGCGTGAAGGGGGGCAGCACTCGCTGCTCTAACCTGGGCATGGCAATACGGGCCATAGGCGAGTCGTGTAAGTCGCCTTCTCTCACCAGCCAATTCAGCCACGCCTTGATACCGCGAGCGTGGGCATGTTGAGTGGTATCTTTGACGCCGCGCTCCTGTAGGCTCACCAGATAGGCGCGGATGTGACCGGCTTGGATGTGGGCCACGTCTCGGATGCCCTGCTCTTTCAGCCAGGCCACAAAGCCGCCGGCGGTGTATGTGTAGTGGGTGAGAGTTTTGTGTGCGCAGCGTGCGGCTTGCCTATCCAACAGGAAGCCCTGTAACGCCGCGTCAAGTGGCGAGAACTTGAGGACGTGCAGCGTAAGGTTGTCAGCAGACATGAAAAAAGCCCTCCCTCCTGTTACCCACTACTAGTAGTAGGTTGCAGGTCAGAGGGCTACTACATCTTGTGTAAGCGGGAGACGGGACTTGAACCCGCGACAGCCTGCTTGGAAGGCAGGAGCTCTACCACTGAGCTACTCCCGCATGGTCGGGGCGAGAGGACTTGAACCTCCGACTTCAGCGTCCCAAACGCTGCGCGCTACCAAGCTGCGCCACGCCCCGTACGATTCAGAGTATACCCAAGGTGGGGGCAAGCGTCAAACGTCAGGCGTACTGCGTAAGGACGGCTCTTGCGGGAGCCTCACCTGGAGCAGGGTTACGCATTACGCATGACGTTTGCCGCCCCGCGCATCACCTCCGCGTACACCTCCTCCACCCTCTCCGCCATCCTGGTTACGTCAAACTCCTCCAGGGCACGGCGCCGGCCCTGCTCGCCGAGGCGCCGGCGCAATTCGGCGTCGCCCAGCAGGGTGTGGCAGGCCGTAGCCAGGGCCTGAGGGTTGGCCGGGGGCACGGCCAGGCCCGTCTCGCCCGATTGGTTGACAAAGGTGGTGCCGGTGCCCAGTTCGGTGCAGACGACCGGCCTGCCGGCGGCCATGGCCTCGATCTGCACCAGGCCATAGGCCTCGCTGCGCTCGCAGGCCGGCAGCACAAAGAGGTCACAGGCGTGGTAGTAGGCGGGGAGGTCCGCGTCGGGCACGTCGCCGGCAAAGGTGACTCGCTCCATCAGGCCCAGCTCAGCGGCCAGCGCCTTCCACTCGGCCTCCATCGGCCCCGTACCCACCACCGCCAGGTGCGCATCCGGCAGCTCGACGAGGGCACGCAGCAGGTGCTGCAATCCCTTGTAGTAGCGCAACCGGCCGACAAAGAGGATGAGGGGCGTGCCCAGTCTCCGGCGCAGCGCCGTCACTGCCTCTGCGTCCGCCCGCAGGAAGCGCCGCACATCGATCCCCAGCGGCACGAGCCGGCAGCGATCGGCAACGGGCTGCAGAAAGGGCGAAGTCGCCAGATAGCCGGGGCTGGTGACGAGGACGCGGTCCAGGGAGCGCAGGATGCGCCGCAGGAGTGGCGCGTAGAGGGCCAGGATGCGCCGCTGGCGCACGACATCCGACTGGTAGGTGGCCACGGTGTACCGGGCGCGGCCCAGCAGCCATTGGGCCACCTCGCCGACCGGGTAGGGCATCTGCAGGTGGGCGATATCGGGGCGCAGATGGGCCAGCTCCCAGGGCAGGGCCAGGCTGAGCGGCGTGGAGGCCACGGTGGCCAGCCGCCCCGCTTTGATCACCTGCACCCCACCCAGCTCGTAGCGCTCGGTGCGCAGCCCGGGGGCGGTCACCAGCACCGTCACCTCGTGCCCGCGCCGCGCCTGGGCCTCGGCCAGCAGGCGCACGTGGTTCTCGATGCCACCCAGAACGGGGTAATAGTCCTTGTAGATGTGGAGGATGCGCATAGGCCTCGGCCTTTCGTATAGACGGGGACATTATAGCCCATGGACGGATGCCTGCAAGGTAAGGGTTGAAAGCTGCAGAGCAGCGGAGCCATCCCCCGGCTGCCACCGAGCTGCAAGCCGCCTGCCGCTCCCGGAAGGACCGGTTCTTGAGTACCCTCCGCGGCTATGCTATAATGAAGCCATCGAACCCTGGAGGTGTCATACTTTGCGTCTATCGCTCCTCGAGCGCGATGTGGACTGCCGCGCAGTCATATTCGATAAGGACGGCACGCTGGTCGATCTGCTGGGCGTTGAGCTCTCTCTGGCGGGGGCACGCCGGGCAGCGTTGGCCGCACTGGCCGGTGCGCAAGTGGCGGCCGCCTGGGAGAAAGCAGTGGGTGTGGATGTGGCCCGCGGCTGGGTGGACGGGCACGGCCCCCTCTGCCTGGCGCCCCGGCGCGACGAGATTATGGTGGCTGCCGCCACGCTCTACGCCCACGGCCACCCCTGGGATGAGGCGCGCGCCCTGGCGCTGGCCGCCTACGACCGGGCCGACGAGGCGCTCGAGCCGCCCTACGGCAGCGAACTCTTGCCGGGCATCGCCGAGATGCTGGCCGCCCTCCACGACCACGGGCTGGCCCTGGCCATTGCCACCACCGACCGCGGCTGGCGCGCCAAGGCTATGCTGTCCTCCCTGGGCGTGGCCCACTACTTTCAGGCCTACATCGGGGCTGATAACGTCACTCAGGGCAAACCGGCGCCGGAGATGGTCTTCAGGATCTGCGAGCGCCTGGGCTGCCGGCCCGACCAGGCCATCGTCGTCGGCGACAGCCCCACCGATATGGAGATGGGCCGCGCTGCCGGCGCCGCCGCCGTCGTCGCCGTAACCACCGGCCTGAACAGCGCCGCGCGGCTGCAGGCATTGGCGGACGTGGTCTTGCCCTCAGCGGCCGCGCTGCCGGGTCTCTTGGGTTTGCAGCCCTAGTCCGGAAGGGAATTTGGTCGGGTTGGGTCATACCCAATCCGACCAAGCCCCTTTGGGAGGTCTCTATGCCTCAGCCCTCTTTCGGCAAGAATGCACTCATCATCCTGTCCTCCGAGACGACCGAGGCGGCGACGCTTACCTTGCAGGAGGTAGAGCGCCTGGGCGGGCACATCGGGCACGTCTATCCGCCCCATGTACTGATCGGTGACATCCCCCCGCAGATCGAGCCGCAGGTGCGGGCACTGGCCAATGTGCGCGCCCTCTACCGCGAGCGCGTGGTCCCCCTGGAGATGGAACCGCTGGGCGAGGATGCCGTGCGGGCGGTGAGGGGATGGAACCGGGGATTCGCCGCATCGCTCCGGGCGCTGAAATCGGCGCGGCCGGGCGAGGGCAAGTCGTGGGGAGCACCGGGGTATGCGCCGGAGGGACCGGTCCGGCCGCCCAAGGACGTGCCCGCTCGCGACCGCGCCGCCACCGAAAAGGACACGAGCGCCTACCTGATCGGCAAGGTGGCGGTGAACATCATCATCGTGCAAGGGCAAGCCGCGCCCTATACCTTTGGCTCAATGGAAGTGGATACGATCGTAGCCGAGATTCAGGACGGCCTGGGTTGGCTGGGCAGCCAGGAGCCAAAAGCCCGCGTCTCCTGGTACTATGAGATTCGCCAGGTCTCGCTGGACCTGGACCCCGCCTCCGTGCCCGACTTTTCTGAGGATACCTGGCGCGACGCGGCCATGGCCCAGCTCGGCTACCCCGCGAGCTGGAGCGGCCTGGAGCAGTTCGTCGCCGACCGGCGCGATGCCCTGGGCACCGACTGGACCTATGCCGTCTTTGTCACGCGCTTCCCGCTGTGGCACTTTGCCTACGCCTTCAAGCCGCGCGTGGTGATGAACTATGATCTCGACGGCTGGGGCATTAACGACATGGACGTCATCACCGCCCACGAGACGTGCCACATCTTTGGCGCCACCGACGAGTACGCCGAGAGCAAGTGCGACCCCAAAGAGCGCGCCGGCTACCTGCTGGCGGAGAACGGCAACTGCGAACTCGGCGCCGGGCCCCACGTCCCCTGTATCATGAGGCGCAACGAGTGGGCCATCTGTGAGTACACCCGCTGCCAGCTCGGCTGGCGCGACTCCAACAACGACGGCATCTTGGACCCGCTTGACCCCGGCCGCGTCGTCCGGCGCACCTGGTGGCAGGTGCTGATTGAGACGCTCGTGCGCTGGTTCGGCCTCACCCCACGGGCCGACTAGCCCTGCTCGCGGCTCTCCCGCCCCCACACGATGCCGATGAGAAAGCCGCGCGCACGCTCAGCGCGCGGGAAGCGGTTCACCAGCGCCCAGAAACGGGGGGAATGGTTCGGCTCGATGAGGTGGGCCATCTCGTGCACCAGGACATAGTCCCGCACCCAGCCGGGCATGGAGGCCACCCGCGTCGAGATGCGGATGACCCCCAGTTGCGGGCTGCAGCTACCAAAGCGCCGCGCCTGGTTGGAGACATAGGTGATGCGGCGCACGCGCAGGCGCCCGTCAAAGTAGCGCCGGTTGAGGAGGTCAAAACGCTCGGCCAGCTCCTGGTTGTCGGCGCTGTGCCGTTGCCGCTGCGCCCGCTCCAGGCGGGCGCGCAGCTTGTCGATGATGGCGTTCAACTCGTCATCGGGGAGGCCGGCCGGGGCGCGCACTTGCAGCACATCGCCGACGATACGCGCCGCGACCGTCTTTTTGCGGCGTGCGCTGCGCACGATCTGTAGCTTCATGGCCTAGCCCACCAAGCGCCGCAGGGCCAGCCCCACCAGCCCCTGCACCAACAGCCCACTCCCCGCCAAAAGCAGTGCCAGCACACGCTCTCGCCGGTGCAGCCAGGCAGCGAACACCCCGTTCAGCAACAGGACGGCCAGGCCGTTCAACGGCAGCAGGAGCAGCTCCAGGCGCGCACCGATACGGTCGGCCAGGCCGTGAGGCCCGTAGGAGACGACCAGGCGCGGGGGCAGCTCCGGATAGCGCACAGCCAGCCCAGATAGAAGGGCCAGGTTGAGCACTAGGCCCAGGGCAAGCAAGGCGACCAGCGGACGATCGCGCAGGATTTCCGGGCGCGCACCGAGATGCCGGATCATGCTACTCCTTCTACGTCTGCTCTTGAGCTAGCCGCGGATGGCCTGCACCGCCTGTTGCGCGGCCTGGCTCAGCAATCTCACCTCGGTAGAGTACATGAGGAAGCGCATGCCCTTGGCTTGCCAGGCCCGCAACAGGTCGAGGTTGCGGATGTGCATGCCGGAGGCGACTCCGTGGCGCTCTGCCGCATCCACAACACGCTGGATGGCGTCCTGCACCAGGGGATGATCGAGCTGGCCGGGCACGCCCAAAGAGATGGAGAGGTCGTTGGGTCCGATGAGGGCCACATCGACCCCCGGAACGCTGAGGATGCCGTCGATATCTTCAACCGCCTCCTTTAGCTCGATCTGGGCGATGAACAAGGTCTCGGCGTTGGCCCACTCCAGCCACTCACCCACAGGGACCGAGCCGAACTCGGTCTGCCGGCCGGTGACGGAGCAGCCGCGCCGGCCGGTGGGCGGATACTTGATGCACTGCACAATCTCCTGGACCTGCGCCCGCGATTCGATGCGCGGAACCATGAGGCCCATGATACCGGCATCGAGAGTGCGAGCCAGGTAGGGATAGTTATAGTCGGGCACGCGCACCAGGGGCACAATCCCGGCCAACCGGGCCATCTGCCCGATATCGGCGGCAGTCTCGAGGCTAAAGACCCCGTGCTCCATATCCATCATGAAAAAATCCAGCCCGGCAGAGGCCAGCACCTGCGCCACGCTCGGCGTGCGCATCTCTTGCACCATCGTGCCGAATACCGTCTCGCCCCGCTGCAGGGCGCGCTTGACCTTGTTCTCCCTTGGCATCTCTTTTCCCCTGTCTACGTTAACCACTCCGCATGGCCAGCCCCTGTCAGGCAAAGGCCCACTGCCGCCGGCGCCTGGCCGGGGACCGGCCCACTCCAGCTAGACAATACGGTGCTGGGGCTCCCTGCCGGCCAGCACGTCCAACACGGCCTCCGCCGCGCCCATAGCCATACGGCGCATTGCATCCGGTGTGTACGAGGATATGTGCGGTGTCAGGACGACGTTCTCGAAGGCGGCCAGGGGGTGAATGCCCTGCACCGGCTCCTGCTCAAAGACGTCGAGGCCGGCTCCGGCCAGGTGCCCGGAGCGCAGCGCCTCGGCCAGCGCGGCCTCGTCGACGACCGGCCCGCGCGAGGCGTTGATCAGGATTGCCCCCGACTTGGCCAGCGCCAGGGTGCGCCGGTTGATGAGGTGGTGCGTCTCGTCGCTCAGGGGCACATGCAGGCTCAGGACGTCGGCTGAGGCGAGCAATTCCTCAAAAGGCACACGACGCATCGGCAAACCCGGAACTTTGGGCGCCTCTTGCACGTCATGATAGATGACCTCCATACCCAGGCCATGATGGCAGATGTGCGCGACGCGGCGGCCGATGCGGCCCATGCCCGCCACGCCGAGGGTCCGGCCGCCCAGGTCCATCCCCCAGCAACGCTCCCGTGCGCCCCAATCGCCGGCGCGCAAGCCGCGATCGCCCACGGCCACCCGGCGAGCCACGGCCAGCATCAGGGCCACGGTCTGCTCGGCCACCGAGCCCGTCATGGCGTCGGGCGTGTTGGTCACAATGACGCCCCGCTCGCGCGCCGCAGCGAGGTCGATATGGTCTATGCCCGTCCCATGGCGGGCGATGATGCGCAGCCGCGGCGCTGCGTCGATGACCCGGCGCGTTACCCGGCCCAGCCCGCGCATGATCAGAGCATCCGCCTGGTTGATGCAGGCCACCAGCGAGGCCTCATCAAAGCCCGGCGCTTGCCGCACCTCTGCAGCGGCCCCGAGCCGTATCACCGCATCCGGATGAATGGGTTCAGATATTATGACGAGTGCACGATCAGACAAGCGAGCCTCCTTGCAGCCAATCTGTGTGAGAGCATGCGCCCCATGCCCTTACGCCGGCCTTGGATGCCCACAACGGGGAGGGCACACACGATGAAAGCCTTGAGAACAGCCTTCCTATTCCTGCTCATGCTGCTGGCCCTCGCCTGCGCGCCGGCCCCTAAAACGGCGGCGCCTCCCGACGAGGTCGCGTTGCGCCAGTACATGCTGAGCTGGGCCGTCCTCGGCGAGGTGCCGGCCGGCATCGACACGCCCTTTCCCGACAGCAACATCCTGGCGCGTTATAGCACTATCGTGATTCACGATGATGCCTCGCCGGCGAACCGCCTGCTGCGCCTGCCCGGCAGGCGGGTAGACATCCTCGACGCCGAGGCCATTCGCAGGCGCGCAAACACCGAGGGCGACTTTGTCTACCTGCGCTACGACCGTGTGGATATTGAGGGCAGCGAGGCCACAGTCCGCCTCTCGCTGGCCTGGGCGCTCAGCGAGGCCACCCGCCAGTCGGGTCGGGCGCCGCTGCTGTGCGGTGGCGCCGAGGTGCGTTTTGCCCAGCACGATGGGGCCTGGGTGGGGAGCCACATCCTCTCGGCCTGGCGCTCCTGAATGTCACCCTCCCGGAGGTTCCAACACTCGCCGCAGACCAGAACCTGTTGCTGTGACACCGATTCCGGCCGGCGAGGCGCGCGTCCGAACCTCCGGGGGCATGCGCTGCTATACGAGCATTATCAGTTTACACCCGCATGCAGTTCCTGCAAACTGCGCACGGCCAGCGGCTCGCTGCGCATGGCGCGGATGGCCTGCACGGCTGCCGATGCCGCCGAGAGGGTGGTCAGAGTGGGGACTCCGTAGGCCGCCGCCGCCCGCCGAATCGCGCCACGGTCGGCGAAGGCCGTCTTGCCGCTGGGGGTGTTGATGATCAGGTGGATATCGCCATTGACGACAAAGTCCACCGGGTTGGGGCGCCCCTCGCCGACCTTGTCGATAGCCCGCACAGAGAGCCCCTGCGCCTCCAGGTACCTCGCCGTGCCGTGCGTGGCCAGCAGCCGGAATCCGAGCCCAGCCAGGTCGCGGGCAATGGGCAGCACGGCGGCCTTGTCATTGTCGTTGACGCTGATAAAGACGGTCCCCTCGAGCGGCAGCGTTCCGCCGGCACCCATCTGGGCCTTGGCATAGGCCCAACCAAACTCGCCGGAGACGCCCATCACTTCGCCGGTGGAGCGCATCTCAGGGCCGAGGAGGGTGTCCATACCCGGGAACTTGACGAAGGGCAGCACGACCTCCTTCACAAAGTGGCCGCGCACCGGCACCTCCTCGCGAATGCCCTGCTGCTGCAGGGTCTCGCCCAGGATGGCCCGCGTGGCCACCTTGGCCCAGGGCACGCCGGTCGCCTTGCTGACGTAGGGCACTGTGCGTGAGGCGCGCGGGTTGACCTCCAGGACATAGACCACATCGTCCTTGATGGCGTACTGCACGTTCATCAGGCCCTTCACCCTGAGGCTGAGCGCCAGCCGCTGCGTGTAGAGGCGCATCGTCTCCAGGTGCTCGGGCTTGACCATATAGGTCGGGAGGACGCAGGCACTGTCGCCCGAGTGCACGCCGGCCAGCTCGATCTGCTCCATGATGCCGGCGATGATCACGGCCTCTCCGTCGGAGACACAGTCCACATCCACCTCAAAGGCATCCTCCAAGAAGCGGTCAATGAGCACCGGATGATCGGGCGAGGCATCGACCGCCTCGCGCATGTAGCGGTCCAGGCCGGGCTGGTCGTAGACGATGGCCATGGCCCGTCCCCCCAGAACGTAGGAGGGCCGCACGAGCACGGGGTAGCCAATGCCGGCGGCGACGCGCCGCGCCTCCTCCGGCGAGGTGGCTACGCCACCCTCCGGCTGGGGAATGCCCAGCTCGCGCAGCACGGCGCCAAAGAGCTTGCGGTCCTCGGCCAGGTCGATGGAGTGGGGCGAGGTGCCCAGGATGGGCACGCCGGCCGCCTCCAGGTCCAGGGCCAGCTTGAGCGGTGTCTGCCCGCCAAACTGGATGATGACCCCGTCCGGCTTCTCCACATCCACGATGTTCAGCACATCCTCCAGGGTCAGCGGCTCAAAGTAGAGGCGATCGGAGGTGTCATAGTCGGTAGAGACCGTCTCGGGATTACAGTTGACCATGATGGACTCGATGCCCAGCTCGCGCAGGGCAAAGGCGGCATGGCAGCAGCAATAGTCGAACTCGATGCCCTGGCCGATACGGTTAGGCCCGCTGCCCAAGATCATCACCTTGCGCCGGGCCGAAGGCGCCGCTTCGCAGGCGCTCTCGTAGGTGGAGTAGAGATAGGGAGTGTGGGCCTCAAACTCGGCGCCGCAGGTATCGACCCGGTTATAGACGGCGCGAATGCCCAGCTCCAGCCGGCGAGCGCGCACGGCCAGCGCCGGCCGGCTGCCGTAGCCGGGTGCGCCCAAGAGCCGGGCCAACTGCCGGTCCGAAAAGCCGGCCCGCTTGGCGTCGCGCAGGAGCCGTGGCGGCACGGTCTGCAGGGTAAAGGCGCGCAGGCGCCCCTCCAGGTTGATCAGGCCCTCCAGTTGGGCCAGGAACCAGGGGTCGATGTGCGTCAGGCGGGCCACCGCATCGACCGTCCAGCCGCTCTGCAGGGCGTAGCGGATGTAGGCCAGTCGCTCCGGGCTGGGGATGGAGAGTTTTTCGCGCAGCCGGTCCGGGTCGATGCCCTCATCGCTGTCGTCGGCGCCCAAGCCGGCCCGGCCGTCCTCCATCGAACGCAGGGCCTTCTGCAGGGCCTCCTGGAAGGTGCGGCCGATGGCCATGGCCTCGCCCACCGACTTCATCTGCGTGCCCAGGGTCGGATCGGCATCGGGCAGCTTTTCCATGTTCCAGCGCGGCACTTTGGCCACCACATAGTCGATGGTCGGCTCGAAGGAGGCCGGTGTTTCGCGGGTGATGTCGTTGGGCAGCTCGTCGAGGGTATAGCCCACAGCCAGCTTGGCCGCGATCTTGGCGATAGGAAAGCCGGTGGCCTTGGAGGCCAGGGCCGAGCTACGCGAGACGCGCGGGTTCATCTCGATGACAACCACGCGCCCATTGCCGGGGTGCACGGCAAACTGGATGTTGGCCCCCCCCGTCTCTACGCCCACAGCGCGGATGATGCGCTGGGCCATATCGCGCAGGCGCTGATACTCGCGGTCGGTGAGGGTCATGGCGGGGGCCACGGTCACACTGTCGCCGGTATGCACGCCCATCGGGTCAAAGTTCTCGATCGAGCAGATAACGACCACATTGTCGGCCAGGTCGCGCATGACCTCGAGCTCGAACTCTTTCCAGCCCAGGACCGACTCCTCCACCAGCACCTGATGCACGGGGCTGAGGTCCAGCCCGCGGGCCACGATGGCCGCCA
Source organism: Anaerolineae bacterium (assembly GCA_034428955.1). Lineage (GTDB taxonomy): Bacteria > Chloroflexota > Anaerolineae > SpSt-313 > SpSt-313 > DAOUGZ01. The sequence continues at coordinate 10,237 of DAOUGZ010000234.1, forward strand.
TCTCTTCGGCGTTGTAGGCGATGCCGCCGCCGGTACCGCCCAGGGTGAAGGACGGGCGGATGATCAGCGGATAGCCGAGGTCACGGGCGAACTGCCGCGCCTCATCGGGCGAGGTGGCTATCCCGCTGCGCGGCACCTGCAAGCCGATCCGCTCCATCGCCTCGCGGAAGAGCCGCCGGTCCTCGGCGATACGAATAGCCTCGGGCCGCGCGCCGATGAGCGACACGCCATAGCGCTCCAGGGCGCCCCGATCGGCCAGCTCGACGGCCAGGTTGAGCGCCGTCTGGCCGCCCACCGTGGGCAGTAGGGCATCGGGCCGTTCGCGAGCGATGATCTGCTCCAGCACGAGGGCGCTGAGCGGCTCCACATAGGTGCGATCAGCCAACTCGGGGTCGGTCATGATCGTCGCCGGGTTCGAGTTGACCAGAACGACCCGGTAACCTTCCTCCTTTAGCGCCTTGATCGCCTGAGTGCCGGAATAGTCGAACTCGCAGGCCTGGCCGATGACAATCGGGCCGGAGCCGATCACGAGAATAGTGTGCAAATCGGTACGCTTGGGCAAAGGGGCCTCCTCGAAGGTCAAAGGTCTATTTCCACTCATCCATCATGCGTGTAAACAGCGCCACGGCGTCGTGGGGGCCGGGCCCGGCTTCGGGATGGTACTGGACGCCGAAGAGGGGCCAGCGCCGGTGCCGCAGGCCCTCGACGGTCCGATCGTTCAGGTTGATTTCGGTCACCTCAACCTCCGCCTCGTCCAGGGTGGCCGGGTCGATGGCATAGTTGTGGTTCTGCGCGGTGATGTACACGCGGCCACCGGCACAGTCGCGGACGGGCTGGTTGCTGCCGTGATGGCCAAAGCGCAGCTTGTAGGTGCGGGCGCCGAGGGCCCTGCCCAGCACCTGGTGGCCAAGGCAGATGCCCAGGATGGGGCGCCGGCCCACGAGCTCGCGCACTGTCTCGACCAGGTCAGGCACACTGGCCGGGTCGCCGGGGCCATTGGAGACCAAGATGCCGTCGGGCCGGAGCGCCAGGACGTCCCGCGCCGGCGTGTTCCAGGGGAGCACGGTCACGCGGCAACCGGCATCGACCAGCCGGCAGAGGATGGAGCGCTTGACCCCGCAATCCAGGACGGCGACGCGCCGCTTGGGCTCAGGCCGGCGGCTGGGCTCGCCTAGACCCCACTCTGCAGGCGACCCATCGGTCCATTCAAAGGGTTCCGAGCACGACACTTCCTGCACCAGATTGCGCATCGAAATGTCCGGCGCGGCCTGAGCCTTGGCCACGAGCGACTCGGGCGAGAGGTCCTCGGTAGAGACCACCGCCCTGAGCACGCCTTTTTCGCGCACGTGGCGCGTCAGGGCGCGGGTATCGACATCGGCCAGGGCCATCACGCCATGCTCGCGCAGGAACTGGCTCAGGTCCTGACGGGCGCGCCAACTGGAAGCCAGCGGCGATGCCTCGCGCAGCAAAAACGCCTCCAGGTGGGGGCGTTCGGCTTCCATGTCTTCTTCGTTGATGCCCGTGTTGCCGATCTGCGGGGCGGTCATGGCCACCATCTGACCGTGATAGGAGGGGTCGGTCAGCACCTCCTGGTAGCCGGTGAGGCTGGTGTTGAACACGACCTCACCGGTCCGTTCGCCGGGCGCGCCGAGAGAGCGCCCCTCATAGACCGTCCCATCCTCCAGCGCAAGCATAGCCTCCAAAGTATCTCTCCTCCGTCGCCTCTACAGATCAAACCAGACCACCGTCTCGTTGCAGTCCGGGAAGTGGATACAGTCGATACACTCCTTCCAGGCAATCCGTGGCAGGTCATCCTTGGGCACGACGCGAAACCCCAGGTCGATAAAGAACTCGGGAAAGTAGGTAAAGGCAAAGACAGCGGGCAACCCCAACCTGCGCCCCTCATCGAGGAGGGCGTGTACGATGCGCCCCTCGATCTCCAGCGAGCTGGGCTTTGAGGCCAGCCCACGAATCTCGCCCAGGTCGCCCCAGAGGACGTGCAGGGCACCGCAGGCCCGCAGGTGCCCGCCCTCCTCGCAGACCATAAAGTCGCGGATGTTCTGGTAGACGTGATTGTGCGAGCGCGGCAAGATCTCGCCGCGCGCCGCCCGGCCGTTGATCAAGGCCACCATGGCCGGTACGTCGCCGATGCGCGGTCGCCGGATCATGTGTCAGCCTCCATATCACGGATAACGGCCACTTCATCACACTTGGGGAACTTGGGGCAATCGATACAGTCGACCCAGATCTTGCGCGGCAGCGTCTCGCGGTCGACAGTCCGAAAGCCCTGGCGGATAAAGAACTCGGGCTTGTAGGTGAGAGCAAATACCTGGGACACGCCCATCATGCGGGCATCGGCAAGCAGCGTCTGCACGATGCGTGCGCCGACGCCACGCCGGCGGTAATCCTCGTGCACCGCCAGCGAGCGCACCTCGGCCAGGTTCTCCCAGAGGACGTGCAGGGCGCTGCAGCCGATAACGCGCCCCCCCTGCTCGGCGACGACGAAATCGCGCACGTTCTGGTAGACCTGGTTGAGCGACTTGGGCAGCATCTCGCCCCGCGCCGCAAAACCATTGATCAGCGCAACCATGGCCTCCACATCGGCCACCGTCGCGGGGCGTATGAGCGTATCTGTGTTCAATGCTTCTCCTCTGTTGTTGCGAAGCGTGTGGTGGCGTAATGCGTAAGGTCGTCTATAGCGATTCCCGCTCGCCGGGGGACTAGCCGAAGTGCTGCCTACTGCGTGGTCTAGCCCTCGGCAGCGAGTATCGCTCCAGGCGACCCTACGCAGTACGCATTACGCAGTAGCCTCACTCCTCGGCGGCGAGTAGCTCATCAATGATCGCCACCGCCTCATCGATCTGCTCCTCGCTGATGACCAGCGGCGGCACCAGGCGTAGCACACGGTCGCCGGCGCTGGTAACGATCAGGCCGCGCTCGTAGCCGCGAGCGATGAGCGGGGCGACCTCGGTAGCTAGCTCGATGCCCCAGATCAACCCCCGGCCACGGACCTCTTGCACCACCGGGTGGCGGGCCTGGAGGTCGGCCAGGCGGGCCTGCATGTGAGCGCCGCGCCGGCGGACTTGGGCCAGGAAGGCGGGGTCCCCGATGCGCCGTACGATGACCTGCGCTGTCGCACAGATCACCGGGTTGGCGGCAAAGGTGCTGCCGTGGTCGCCGGGCACGATGGCGTCGGCCACGCGCTGCGTCAGGAGGGTAGCGCCGATGGGCAGCCCACCGCCAAGCGGCTTGGCCAGGGTCATCAGGTCCGGCAAGACCCCTGCCGGCTCGTGAGCCCAGAGAGTACCCGTGCGCCCCAGGCCGCACTGGACCTCGTCAAAGATCAGCAGTGCCCCCTGCTCGTCACAGGCCTGGCGCAGGGTCTGCAGGAACTCGCGAGTGGCCGGGTTCACGCCGCCCTCGCCCTGCAGCGGCTCGACGATGACCGCGCCCGTCTGCGGACCGATAGCCGCTCGCGCCGCGGCTACGTCGTTGTAGGGGGCAAAGGTCACCCCAGGTAGGAGGGGCTCGAAGGGCTGGCGGTACTTTTCGCGATGGGTCACAGCCAGCGCGCCCATAGTGCGGCCATGGAAGGAGCCGGCAAAGGCCACAATCCCGGTGCGGTCCTGGCCCGGATGATTCAGCCGTTGCCACTTGCGCGCAAACTTGAGCGCAGCTTCGTTGGCCTCGGTGCCCGAGTTGCAAAAGAAGGCCCGGTCGGCGAAAGAGCGCTCCACCAGAGCGCGCGCCAGCAGGGCCTGCGGTGCAGTGTGGTAGAGGTTCGAGGCGTGCATGAGCTTTGCGGCCTGCTCGCTCGCCGCCGCCATCACCTCCGGATCGCCGTAACCGAGGGCATTCACCGCAATGCCCGCAACACAGTCGAGGTAGCGGCGCCCGTCACTGTCGTAGAGATAGACCCCCTCGCCACGATCGAGGACAAACCCCGGCCGCCGATAAGTCTGGAGGACGTACTGCTGCTCGAGTCCGATAATCTCGTTGCCGTCCATCTCTCTCCTTCTCTTCGCACCTTTCGTGGCCTTTCGTGCTCCCTAACTCTCCCTCACCACGCGCGTCCCGCCGCCGTTCTGCAGGCCCGCCAGATCCACAATGCGCACCTCGCCGACCCCGGCGCTGACCATATCCAGGGCGGAGCGCACCTTGGGCACCATCCCGCCGGTGATAGTGCCCCGGGCGATCCAATCGCCGGCCTCCGGCGCCGTCAGGCGCCCCACCACCTGCCCATCAACCAGCACGCCGGGGACGTTGGTCACAAAAGCCAGGCTCTGCGCCGTCAGAGCGCGGGCCAGGGCCATGGCGGCATGGTCGGCATTGACGTTGTAGCTATGCCCCTCGGGCCCCAGAGAGATGGGCGACACGACAGGCACCACGCCCTGCTGCAACAGCGCCGTCAGGAGTCCCGCCTCCACCTCGGTCACCTCGCCCACCCAACCCAGGTCACCGGAGGGATGGGTCATTCGCTGCACGCGCAGCAAGCCGCCGTCGATGCCGCTCAGGCCCACCGCCGGGATGCCGGCACCCACCAGCCGGGCCACCAGCCGCTTGTTCACCGTTCCCGAAAGGACCATCTCGGCGACCCGCAGCGACTCTTCATCGGTAACACGCAGCCCCTCAACGAAACGCGGCTCCAGCCCCAGCGCCGTCTGCAGGCGGGCAATCTCCTTCCCGCCCCCATGGACCAGCACCGGCGCCACCGTGCGGCGCAGAGCGGCGATAGCCGCTACCAGCCCATCCAGAAAACCCTCATCGTCGATCTCGTTGCCGCCGATCTTTAGCACGATCGTATCGCGCATAGCTTGCTCCTCGGGGACAGTAGACAGTGGTCAGTGGCCAATAGGCAGCAGCGCCGGCTCACTGTCTACTGCCTACTTTACTATTCGCTGTCCGCTCTTACACCCTCAATCCCAGAGTCTCTTCCAGCCCCAGCATCAGATTCATGTTCTGCACGGCCTGGCCGGCAGCGCCCTTGCCCAGGTTGTCGATGGCCGAGACGACAATCACCTCGCCCGGATGCCCGGCATCGTGGATGGAGAGCACGCTGCGGTCGGTCCGCTCGACCCAGCGCATGCTGGCCGTCTTGCCCTCCGGCAACACGTGCACGAGGGGCTCGCCGGCATAGGCCTCGGCGTAGAGAGCGCGCACATCCGCCGCACTACACCTTTCCGGCACCTGCAGATAGAGGGTAGAGAGCATCCCCCGCGTCACCGGCACCAGATGGGGCGCAAAGGTCACCCGCACCGGCCGGCCGGCCGCCTGGGAGAGTTCGGCCTCCATCTCGGGGGTGTGCCGATGCTGGTGGCCGATGTTGTAGGGCGAGAGGTTCTCGTTCACTTCGCAGAAGAGGCTCGTCAATTTGAGCCCACGGCCTGCACCGGAGACACCGGATTTGCAGTCGGCAATGACATGGCCTCCGGCCAGGAGCCCTTGCCTGGCCAGGGGATAGCCGCCCAGGATGACGCTGGTCGGGTAGCAGCCGGGGTTGGCCACCAGGCTGGCGGCGCGGATCGCGTCGCGATGCAACTCGGGCAGGCCGTAGACCGCCTCGGCCAGCAACTCGGGCGCCTCGTGGGTCACCTTGTACCAACGCTCGTAGGTCGCCCGGTCGGCCAGGCGAAAATCGGCCGAGAGATCGATGACCCGCTTGCCCGCCTGGCGTGCCGCCCGCACCGTACCCATCGAAGCGCCGTGCGGCAGCGAGCAAAAGACACAGTCCACCTCACTCAGGGGGGCATCCTCGGCGCGCACCAGCGGCACATCGTCCGGGCAAGCATAGCTATCGCCGAGGCAGCCGCCCGCGCTCTGCTCGGAGGTGGCAAAGGCGAGCCGCACGGCGGGGTGCCGCAGCAAGATCTGCACCAGCTCATAGCCCGCATAGCCTGTAGCACCGTAAACGCCGACGTTAATCATCTCACAACCGCCTCCTGTTCGGAAACTCGGTCTTGTCATTACGAGCACATTCCCTGTGCTCAGTGTAAACTCTGCAGGGCCCCCACAACACAGCCCTCCGATGCACAAAAAAAGCCAGCTCCCGGAAGCCCGGAAAGCTGGCTCAATCAGCACTGATTTTTGCCCGCACGAAACTGCCCAGGCCTCACTACCGAAGCCGGCTCAGCCTCGTTCGTCGCAAACGCAGTGCATTTACGTACTTTGCTTCAGGCACGATCATCGAGAGGACGCTCCTCCGACCAAATGGGCGTGCAACAACCGCCAGAACACGCCGCTCCGAGAGTATGACAGCGCCCCCCGGGCCGCCGGCGTGAACACTCACGAACGCGAATTTAGCATACCTTGGGCAGGCTGTCAAATCGCTTTTCTTTAGGCATCCATCACTACAGGGATGATGATGGGCCGGCGGCCGATCTCGCTGTACACATAGTCGATCAGCCCTTCACGCAGCCGCGCGCGGATTTCGTGGCGCGGCACGCGCTCCACCACATCCTCAACCACCTCTTTGGCGCCCTCGATAAACTCTTCGGCCTCGCGGTTATAGACCAGGCCGCGAGAGACAATCTCGGGTCCGGCCACAATGTGCCCGCCACTGTCCACCGCCACTGTGGCCACGAGAAAGCCGTTCAGCGAGAGGAGGCGCCGGTCCTCCAGCACCGCCTCGCCCACGTCGCCCACGCCGCGCCCGTCAACGAACACATAGCCCTCGGTCACCCGGTCCACAACGCGTGCCGAGTTGCGTGAGAGCTCGAGCACCTCGCCGCTCTCCATGACCACAATGTTCTGCGCCGGAATGCCCACCTGCTCGGCCAGCCCCGCATGCAGCACCAGGTGCCGGTACTCGCCGTGGATAGGCACAAAAAAGCGCGGGCGCAGCAGGCTCAGCAGTAGCTTTTGCTCCTCCTGCCCGGCATGCCCCGAGACGTGCACATCCAAGAGCTCATCATAGTAGACGTTCGCCCCCAGGCGGAAGAGGTTGTTGATCGTGCGGTTGACAAACTCTTCATTGCCGGGAATGGGGTGTGCCGAGACGATGACCGTATCGCCCGGCATCAGGCTGACGGCGCGATAGTCGTTTGAGGCCATGCGCACCAGGGCCGAGGTCGGCTCGCCCTGGCTGCCGGTACAGAGCATGGCCACCTGCCGCGGCGGCAGGCGGTTGATCTCCTCCAGCGGCCGCAGGACTCCATCGGGCACGTGCAAGTAACCGAGTTCGCTGGCCACACGCACGTTGTTGACCATCGTCCGCCCCACGACGGCCACCTTGCGGTTGTAACGGCCGGCCGTGTCGATCACCTGCTGCACGCGCGAGATGTTGGAAGCAAAAGTGGCCACCAACACGCGCCCCGGCGCGTTGGAGAAGAGACGGTCAAACGTCTGGCCAACCTCCTGTTCAGAGTGCGTGTAGCCGGGGGTCTCGGCGTTGGTGCTGTCGGAGAGGAGCAGGAGGACGCCCGCACGCCCCAGGTCGGCCAGCTTGGCAAAGTCGGTTCGCTGCCCGTCGACGGGGCTGTGGTCAAACTTGAAATCGCCCGAGTGCACGATCGTGCCGATGGGCGTGCGGATGGCCATGCCGACGCCATCGGGAATAGAGTGGTTGACGTGGAAGAAATCGACCTCAAAGGGGCCCAGGGCCAGCGGGGTATCGGTACGAATGGGGCGGATGTTGAGGTCACGCAGGCCACGCTCACGGAGCTTGACTTCGATCAGCCCCTGGGTCAGCGGCGTGGCGTAGATCGGCGCCCACACGCGCTCCAGCAGGTAGGGCAAGGCGCCGATATGGTCCTCGTGCCCGTGGGTGATGATGATGCCGCGCAGTTGCTGCCTGCGCTCGATGACGTAGCGGAGGTCGGGGATGACGATATCGACCCCCAGCATCTCGTTCTCGGGGAACATGAGCCCGGCGTCGATGATGATCAGGTTATCGTCATACTCCACCACCATCATGTTGCGGCCGATCTCGCCCAGGCCGCCCAAGGGGATGATACGGATCTTGTAGTCTACCAATCGGACCTCCGCTGCAAGCGCTCTACTGTCGGCTATCCGCTAACGGCTGCCGGTCCGGGCCGGCAACCGCCAATTCCATATGCCAAGGGCCTCCCGCTGAGGGCCAGGCGCCAGGGGCCGGCATGGCCCATCCACCCTCCATCTCTAGGCAGAGGCGCACCCAGGCGCTGCGGCCAGGCCGCACCACCACCGCGTGCGGGTCCCCAGGGGACCTTGCTCGCCGCTTCGTATCGCCCCACTGCGCCGCGCGGCTGCGGCCCAACCGATGGCCGGCCGCCAAAGCCCATGCCAATGGCGCTAGAACAGGCTGAGCTGTTGGACCTGCTCGTCGGGGCCTTCTTCACCCCCGGCCGACGCTTCCTGTAGCAGCTCGGGGATGCGGAGGAAATCCTGCTCAATAGCCGCTTTGTACTTGGGCTGATGCAAAGCAGCGGCAGGGTGGAAGAACGGGAGGTAATGGACGTTGCCGATCTTTTTGGCGCGCCCGTGAATCTGCGAGATCGCGGCGTTGGGAAATTAGCGGGCCATGGAAAAGCGCCCGAGCGTGACGACGATGCGGGGCCGGATCAGTTCGATCTGGCGATCGAGATAGAGCCGGCAAGCCTCAATCTCTTGCGGAAGAGGGTCACGGTTGTTCGGCGGACGGCACTTGACCACGTTGCAGATGTACACCTGCTCGCGCGACATGCCGATAGACTGCAGCAACTGCTCCAGAAACTGGCCGGCCGCACCGACGAACGGGCGACCCTGACGGTCTTCGTGGAACCCCGGTGCCTCGCCGATGAACATCACCTTCGCATCCGCCGGCCCCTCGCCGGGAACCGTGTGATTCCGCCCGCGCGCCAGCGGGCACTTTTGGCACTGGGCGATCTCGGCCGCCAGTTTCTCCAGTTCGGTCATCCCCGTGAGCCTCCTCCCACATGTCAAGCGGATTTTACCCCAATTCTTTCGGTTTGTAAACCATTCACTTGCCGGCGGCCTGGGCCGCAAGGTGCGGAAACCGCTGTCATCGCCGACAGCCGGCTCAGTGTAACATATAACAGTCCCCGCGACAAAGGGCACGCGCCGCCAGAGCCGACCATGCGCCAATCGGCCAACACCACAGCACCCCCTGCATATAGGGTTATGACCTAGTTTTCAAGTTTTGACTCCCCTTTGCCCCATATGTACAATCCCCCCTGTCCCGGCCCTGAGCCACGGCCGGAACCCTGTCAATCTGCTACCACAGGAGGCTGAGCATGATTGAGGTTGAGCACTTGACCAAGCACTATGGCAATGTGCCGGCCATTCAGGATGTGAGCTTTACTGTGCGCAAGGGCGAGATTCTGGGCTTCCTCGGCCCCAACTCGGCCGGCAAGACCACGACCATGCGCATCCTGACCGGCTACCTGCCGCCCACAGCGGGCACGGCGCGCGTCGCCGGCTACGACGTACAGAGCAACTCCCTGGAGGCCCGCCGGCGCATCGGCTACCTCCCCGAAACCGTGCCCCTCTACCCGGAGATGACTGTCTGCGCTTATCTTGAGTATATGGCCGCCCTGCGCGGTGTGGCCAAACCCGCCCAGGCCGCAGAGCGGGCCATCGAAGCCTGTGGCATCGGCGACCGGCGCGGGTATCTGATCGGCAAGCTGTCCAAGGGCTACCGGCAGCGCGTGGGGTTGGCTCAGGCCCTCGTTCACAACCCCGAGGTCCTCATCCTCGACGAGCCCACCATCGGCCTGGACCCCCGCCAGATTATCGAAATCCGCAACCTGATCAAGGGCCTGGGAGGGGATCACACCGTGATCCTGAGCACGCACATCCTGCCCGAGGCCAGCCAGGTCTGCGAGCGAGTCGTGATTATCAACAAGGGGCACCTGGTTGCCGAAGACACGCCCAGCGGCCTCAGCGCGCGCCTGCGCGGCGGGCAGCGCCTGTTCGTGCGCGTGGCCAAGCCCGAGCCGGGCGCGCTTACTACCCTGCAGGGCATCGCTGGCGTGATCGACGTGGCCGCCCAAGACGGGGACGGCTACGAGATCGAGTTCGCCCTCGACGCCGACCCGCGAGCGCACATCGCCCAGGCCATCGTCGAGCGAGGCTGGGGCCTGCTCGAGATGCGCCCCGTGGGCATGAGTCTCGAGGAGATATTCCTCACGCTGACGACGGAGGAGGCGGTCAATGGGCAAGAGCCGCCGGAGGAAGCCGTCGCCACCACACCCGCGTCTGCGAGGAGGTAGATAACGATGCGCAACACATGGTTGATCGCCAGGCGCGAGCTGCACAGCTATTTCACCTCGCCCATCGCCTACGCCGTCACGGCGGTCTTTTTACTGGTCGTAGGCTACTTTTTCGGGCTGATCCTCTACTACTCGCGCGAAGCGACGATGCGCTACGTCTTTTATAACGTGACCACAATACTCCTCTTGATCGGCCCGGCGCTGACCATGCGCCTCGTAGCTGAGGAGAAAAAGTCGGGTACGATCGAGATCCTGCTCACGTCGCCGGTGCGCGACGGCGAGGTGATCGTCGGCAAGTTCCTCGCTGCCCTGATCCTCTGGGGCTTGATGCTCGGGCTGACGCTGGTCTATCCCCTCCTGCTGCACGTCTTCGGCAACCCGGACCCCGGGCCCATCGCCGCCGGTTACCTGGGCATTTTCCTGCCCGGCGCGGCCGTCCTGGCCCTGGGCGTCATCGCCTCGGCCCTGACCTCCAACCAGGTCATCGCCGCCCTGGTCGCCTTTGGCCTGAGCCTGCTCCTTTGGATGAGCGACGCCCTGAACGGCCTGCTCAGCGGCCCGCTGGCCGGCTTTTTCACCTACCTCTCGTTGGCCGTGCACTTGAATGACTTTCCGAAGGGCATTGTCGATACCAAAGACGTCGCCTATTATGCGACGGTCATCATCGCCGCCCTGTTCGTAGCGACCCGGATTCTGGAGGCTCGGAGGTGGAAGGCATGATCGCACGCACAAGGCGCCTTGCCCCCCATATTCTGGCCGCCGGTGCTATTCTAGCCGCATTCGGCCTTTTCTGGACGCTCATCCGCGGCCGGCTCGAGCTGACGGGCGAAATCGCCCTGGTGGCGGGCCTCGTCGCCATCGCCGCCTACATCGCCCTCGAGCCCGGTCGAGTGCGCCGGGCACTGGCTGGGCGCACCGCACGCCAGGGCGGCAATGCGACTATCGTCACCCTGGCAGTCATCGGCATCCTGATGCTGCTCAACGTCCTGGCGGCGCGGCACCACAAGCGGTTCGACCTGACGGCAGAGCGCGAGTTCTCGCTATCGCCGCAGACCCTGCAGGTGCTGGCAGAGCTGGAGGAACCGGTAGCCGTGACGGCCTATATGACGCCCTACTACTATGGGCGGCAACAGGTCGAGGACTTGCTCAAGGAGTACAGCTACCGCACGGACAAGCTGCAGGTCGAGTACGTCGACCCCGAACAGAACCCAGGGCAGGCGCGCCAGGCGGGCGTCACCCGCGACGGCACCATCGTCTTTGAGATGGCCGACCGGCGGCAGGAGGCCCTGGGCTCCGACGAGCAGGCGCTCACCAGCGCCCTGGTCAAAGTCACCCGCGAGGAGGCCAAAAAGGTCTACTTCCTCACCGGCCACGGCGAGCGGGGCCGCGCAGACACGGGCGCCATGGGCTACTCGCAAGTGGCCAGCGCCCTTACGCGCGACAACTATCAGGTCGAAGACGTCAACCTGGCCGTCTCCTCGACCGTGCCCAGCGATGCGGCAGTCCTGATCATCGCCGCGCCCACCACTGCGCTCTCAGCCGACGAGTTCAAGGCCATCAACACCTACGTCGATGGGGGCGGCAGCCTGCTTGTCGTCGGTGACCCGGCGAGTGAGGTGGACCTGAGCGAACTCTTGGGGCGCTGGGGCCTCTCCCTGCGCCGCGATGTGGTCATCGACCCGCTGAGCGGCTTCTTTGGCGATGCCATGGTCCCACTGGTCAGCCGCTTCCCCTACCACGAGATCACCAAAGACCTGGGCGGCCTGAGCACGATCTACCAGGTGGCCGGCTCGATTGAGACCAGCGAGCAAGCGCCCGAAGGCGTGATCTCCACCCCGCTGGTGCAGACGAGCGATGCCAGTTGGGGTGAAACGGACCTGGAAACGCCAGAGGCGCGGATGGATGCCGAGCAGGACAACCCCGGCCCGCTGGACCTGGCCGTAGCGGCGGCGCTAGAGTTGCCCGCGGCAGAGAGCGAGGAGGCCAGACACGCGCGCCTGGTGCTGTTCGGCGATGCCGACTTTTGTGCCAACGACGTGCTGCAGGCGGTGCAGGGCAGCCTGGGGAACGTTGATCTCTTTGTCAACGCCACCAACTGGCTGGCCGAGGAGGAAGCGCTCATCTCCATCCGGGCGACACCATCCACCCCCCGCATGGTCATGTTGACCCAGCCGCAGGTGCGGATGGTTATGTACACCAGCATGCTCTTCCTGCCGGGGATCGTCGTCGTTGCCGGCGTGTGGGTCTGGTGGAAGCGGCGGTAGGAAAGACATGAAGACTCGCACAACCCTCATACTCGTGGGGCTGTTCCTGGCCCTCGCTGCTTACGTCTACTTTTTCGAGCTGCGCACGGGCAACGAGCCCGTCGCCACGGCAACGCCGGGGCCGCAAGCGCTGTGGGATGTGAGCAGCGACCAGGTCACCGGCCTGACAGTGCAAAGCGGCGAGCAGGAGGTGCGGCTCACCCGCGCCCCGGAGAGCGATTGGGTCCTGGAGGCTCCAACCAGCGAGCCGGCCGACCAGGGGCGCGTGTCGCAAGTGGTGGAGCGGCTGACGAATCTCACGCCCAGCCGCACCCTTACCGATACCCTGAGCCCCATGGAGGACTATGGCCTGAACGAGCCCTCGATGGAGGTCACATTGACCCTGAGCGACGGGCAGTCCAGGGTACTCATCGTGGGCGCAGCCAACCCACAGCAGACCTCCTACTATGCCCTCCAGGGCGAAGACGAGACAGCGGTGCACCTCATACCGAGCTGGCTCGTCACCACCCTGCAGCAACTGCTGGAAACGCCGCCGCTGCAGCCAACGCCGACAGCCCAACCGACGTCAACGCCCGAAGCATAGGGAAAACCCGACGGGTCTTTGAGACCCGTCGGGTTTTCTGCTAATCCGTGACCAACTCTGTTCGCCGGAAACGTGCCCTGGCTGCAACGAAGAGCAGCGCGTCTACCACCAACAGGGCAAGCACTGCGCCGCCAAGGACCTGTTGGGCCGCGAGGCCCGTCAGTTGCACCATGGTGTTGGCCAGCCAATCCTTCGGCAGGACGTTGGCGGCGATGATCGGCACCCAGACAACGGCCATCGTCGCCAGGCCGAGGGTTTGCTGCGCCTGGCGCACCGACTCGGCACGCAGCGAGACCAGGATCCCCGCGCCGGCGGCGAGCCCGGCGACGAGCAGGCTCAGCAAAGCCCCGCCCACCAGGATGGCCGGCTCGTAGAAGAGAAACCCGCCCTCCGCATGGGCCACATTCACGGTCACCAACCCCAGAACCAGGCTGGCCATTGTGATGCCCCAGGCATAGCCGATTGAGGCCAGCGCTTTGCCGGCCAGGATGGCATCGTCAGGCATGCGCGTGGCCAGCAGGGTCTCCAGAGTGTGCCGCTCGCGCTCGCCGGCGATGGCATCGGCAATGGTGCCGTTCACCAGGAAAACGGGCACCCAGGCCCAGGAAGCCACCACCAGCGGCGACTGCACCCAGTCAGGCCCCGTCTGATAGGGCAGCAGGATGCCGAACACGCCAACGAGGATGAGCAGGTTCAGCCAGCCGCGCCGCATGCCGCCGCGCTGGAAGAACAGCTCCTTCCAATCTTTCCAGACAATGGTCCAGATGTCAGCGATCATCGTCCTTCTCCTCACTCACCAGCGTCAGAAAGACCTCTTCGAGGCTGGCCTTCCCCTTGCGCACTTCCTCCACCTGGGCGCCGGCGGCAACGAGCAGGCTCACCAAGGGAGCCATCTCCACATCGCCGGTCAGCAAGAGTTCCAGATGCCCGTCTCGCATCTCCGCCGCGGCCACCTCGGGCCGGGCGCGCAGTTTGGCCAGCGCCGCATCGTCAAAGCCGCGGCCCTTGACCTCGGCGCGCGGCCCACCGGTCCGCGAACGCAACTCGTCCGGATGGCCCACCGCCAGGAGCTTGCCGGAGCGGATGACGCCCACCTGGGCGCAGAGCTTTTCCGCTTCGCTCAGGTTGTGGGTAGTCAGAAAGACCGTCACCCCTTCACTGGAGACGAGGCCGGCCAGGTCTTCGCGCAGCGAAGCGGCCGCCACAGGGTCCAGCCCGGCCGTCGGCTCGTCGAGAAAGATCAGCCGTGGGCGATGCAGCAGGGAGCGGGCGACGGCCAGTTTCTGCTTCATGCCCCGGCTCCAGGTGCCCACCATCTCTCTACGCCGCTCCCAAAGGCCCATGTGCTCAAGGAGTTCGCGGCTGCGGCTGCGCCGCTCCTCTGCCGGCAGGCGCCAGACGCGCCCAAAGAACTCCATGTTGTCGGCGGCGCTGAGGCGCTCGTACAGCCCGGCATGCTCGAGCAGAGCTCCACAGCGGCTGCGGACCTCTCCCGCCTGCGTCTGCGTGTCAAAGCCCAGCACGCCGGCCCTACCGGCGGTCGGTGCCAACAAGCCCAGGAGCAGACGGATGGTCGTCGTCTTGCCCGAGCCGTTCGGCCCGAGGAAGCCAAAGACGATCCCCGCCGGGACCTCCAGGGAGAGGTGATCGACGGCCCGCACCGTCGCGAAATCGCGGGTCAGGCCCTCGCAGCGGATGGCCATCTGTGTCATTCCCAATCCTCCGTGTCTATCATCGGCGAGCCCCTCATTCCGGCATGCTCTCTACGGCACGTCTGAGTGATTCCCGGTACTCCTGGAACGCCTCACGCCCCTTGGGGGTCAGGCGGTAGGTCGTGCGCGGCATCCTGCCGCGAAAGGCCTTCTCGACATCGACATAGCCGGCATCTTCGAGCCGCGACAGATGGGCCGAGAGGTTCCCCTTGGTCAGCCCGGCCTGGCGCAGCAGGAAGGTAAAGTCGGCGCAGTCAACGGCGTAGAGCATGGTCACGATGAGCAAACGCGCGGGTTCGTGGATGAGACGGTCCAGATTGACTACGTTGCGCAGGTCAGCATCCACAGCCTTCCGCCTCCTCCCGCCGCTCCGCTTGCCGCAGGTAGGCGGCCAGGGCCACGGCGCCGGAAACGATCAGGGCCAGGCCCTGCAGGCCAAAGAACACGGCGCTTCCCAGAACGTCGCCCAAGCCGATCACGCTCGCCAGCACGCCGCTGAGAGCCGCCAGGCCGGCCAGCACGTAGAAGCGTGCCAGATCGAAACGGTAGCCCGACCAGAGCCACATGGCGCCGATCAACAGCCCAACCACGGCCGGGATCCAGGCGCGCGAAGCCGGTGCCGCCCCCAGCAGGATCGAGATGACGATGCCCATAGTCCCGCCCGCGACCCCGGCAGCCAGGCGCCGGCTCGACGGCCGCTTCCGGTAGGCAACATAGCCCGTGCGCGGGTAGACCAGGCGCACCTTGGCCGCCGCCACCACCCGTGACCCCAACAGCGTGCCG